>DASWGV010000093.1:0-4959 GCA_036393515.1 Gemmatimonadales bacterium
GGAGAGCTGGACGCTCTTGGCCGCGGCGCGGTTCTTGACCAACGACAGCGCCGGATTCCGCGCGGCGGAACGCGGGGCCCTCACGCTCAATCCGCGTTCCGCCGGGTTCTACACCCGGCTGGCGGACATCGCCGCGCGCAACCGCCGGTACGCGCGCGGGGCGGCCCTGGCGGCGCAGGCGTTGCGGCTCGATTCCTCATCATGGGCGGCCCACGCGGCGCTGGGCATGAATCACCTGCGCCTGGGCCGCATGGCGGATGGACGCCGCAGCCTGGAGCGCGCCTTTGCCGGTGATCCCTACAACGTGTGGGCCAAGAACACGCTGGACCTGCTGGACGTGCTCGACCGCTACCGTGAAGTCGCCCTGCCGCCGGTGACCGTCGTGGGGTCTGCCAACGAGGCGGATCTGCTGGCGCTCTACGCGGGGCCGCTGGCGCGCGAAGCCTACGACTCGCTGGCGCGGCGGTACCAGCACCGGCCCGCGATCCCCATCCGCGTGGAAGTGTACGCGCGCCACGCGGACTTCAGCGTCCGAACCGTTGGCCTGGCCGGCCTGGGCGCGCTGGGCGCGAGCTTCGGGCCGGTGGTGGTGATGGATTCGCCGTCAGCCCGACCCGAGGGTGAGTTCCACTGGGGCTCCACCTTGTGGCACGAGTTGGCGCATACCTTTCACCTGGACCTGTCGCACCATCGGGTGCCCCGGTGGTTGAGCGAGGGGCTGGCCGTGTACGAGGAGCGGCGGGCGCGGCCAGGGTGGGGGATGCCGCTGGACCTGGGCTTCCTGTCGGCGCTCCGGGCGGGGGAGCTACATCCGGTCAGCCAGCTGAATCGTGGGTTCCTCAGCCCCAAGTCGGCGGAGGCGTTGGGGCGCGCCTACTTCCAGGCGGCGCTGGTGTGCGAGTTCCTGGCGGCCGAGCATGGCGACGGCGTGTTCCGCGAGATGCTCGCGGCTTATGGACGCGGCTCCACCACGGAGGCCGTGTTCCGGACGGTGCTCGCGGTCGAGCCGTCGGCTCTGGATGATCAGTTCGACGGCTGGATGCGGCGGCGATACGCGGCGGCCCTGGCGGCGTTGCCCCGGCCTGGCACCACGCCGCGGGCGGAGGACGCCGAGGCGATCATTGCCCTGGCTCGCGTGGCGCAGGGCGATTTTACCGTGCAGCTGGCGGCCGGTCACGCCCTGTTGGCCCGCGGCGATTTGGCGGCCGCACAGAGACCCCTGGAACGGGCGGCGGAGCTGATTCCCGAATACGCCGCGGCGGACAGTCCGCTCTGGTTCCTGGGCCAGCTGCATCGCCGCGCCGGCGACCTGGCCCGCGCGGCGCTGGCCCTGGAGCGCCTGGTGAACCTGAACGCCGGCCATTACCCGGCGCACAACGAGCTGGCGATAGTGCGCGACTCGTTGCGGGATGTGGCCGGGGCGGCCACCGCCCGCGACGCCGCCATGTACGTGTACCCGTTGGACCCGGCGGCGCATGAGCGCCTGGCCGAAGCCGCCCAGAAGCTTGACCGCCGGGACCTGGCCATCCGCGAGCGGCGAGCCATCGTGGCGCTGGCGCCGGTGGACCGGGCGGGAGCGGAGTACCAACTGGCCCGCGCGTACTTCGACGCCGGCGACCTGCCGAGTGCGCGAAGCGCCGTGCTGCGGGCTCTGGAGCGGGCGCCCAACTTCGTCCGGGCCCAGGACCTGCTGCTCGCTATCCGGGCGGCCCAATCCCGGAACGACCCGTGAGCGTGAGGAGGCCCGTGATGCGCCCGCTTGCCGTGACGGTCCTGGTGCTGGTGACGGGCGCGTGGCCGGCGGAAGCCCAACGGAACCGGGTGCGCCGGGACGTGGACTACTCGCAGTACAACACACCGTATGACGGCCGGCTGACGTTTCTTCGACTCCGGTACGATCCGCTGACCGGATGGGGCGGTGGCAGGTTCGGTGGGGGCGAAGCCGGGTGGGCTCACGATTATCCCAGGGCCGAGCGCAACCTGATGAAGCTCCTCTCGGAGTTGACCATGATCCGTCCGTACATGGACGGCGGGAACATCTTCCCCATGGACGACCAGGAGATTTTCAAGTACCCGGTGGCGTACCTGTCCGAGCCGGGGTTCTGGTCCTTGTCCGAGGCGGAAGCGGCGGGCCTGCGCGCCTACCTTCAGAAGGGTGGCTTCCTGATCGTGGACGACTTCGACGGCCCCCATTGGATCAACTTCGCGGAAAAGATGCGCACCGTGCTGCCCGACGGGGCGATCATGCCCCTGGAGATCTCACACCCGGTGTTTCACTCCTTCTTTGATATCGAGTCGCTTGAGGCCCTGGCCCACGGAGGCTACCGCAGTCTCAGTGAGGGGGCCCAGTATTATGGCGTCTTCGAGCACAACGATCCCAAGGGCCGGCTGCTGGTGGTGGTGAACTACAACAACGACATCGGCGACTACTGGGAATGGTCGGACCAGGGGTTCTTCCCCATCGAGTTGTCGAACGAAGCGTATAAATTGGGCATCAATTACATCGTGTATGCGATGACGCACTGAGGCACGGCGGCACGGCGGCAGAACGGCAGAACGGCAGAGCGGCAGAGCAGGACCACAGATAACTGACAACGGACAACCAAAGAGCCCAATGACCCATACTGCGGTTGAGACGGTTGACGACGTCGCCCTGGCCGAACGGCTCAAGGCCGGGCGCGATCGGATTCTGGCGGAGCTGCGGAAGATGATCGTGGGGCAGGATGACGTGGTGGAGCAGCTTCTCCTATCCATCTTTGTGGGGGGGAACAGCCTGATCGTGGGCGTGCCCGGGCTGGCGAAGACGCTGCTCATTCAGACCATCGCCCGCGCGCTGGACCTCAAGTTCTCGCGGATTCAGTTCACCCCCGACCTGATGCCGTCCGACATCACAGGAACGGATATCATCCAGGAGGATCCGGAGACCGGGCGGCGCCACCTGCTTTTCATGCCCGGTCCCATCTTCGGCAACATCATCCTGGCCGACGAAATCAACCGTACGCCGCCCAAGACCCAGGCGGCGCTGTTGGAGGCCATGCAGGAGCATCGCGTGACGGTCCAGGGCAAGACCTATACCCTGGATGAGCCCTTCTTCGTGTTTGCCACGCAGAACCCCATCGAGCTCGAGGGCACTTACCCGCTGCCTGAGGCGCAGCTGGACCGGTTCATGTTCGACATTGTGATGGGCTACCTCCCCGAGTCCGAGGAGATGGAGGTGGTCCGGCGCACCACCGCGGTGGAGGAGTACAGCCTCGACCGAGCCGTCTCGGGCGCGGACATCGTGGCGTTCCAGCAGCTGGTGCGGCGAGTGCCGGTGGCAGACCCGGTGGTGAAGTACGCGGTCGACATGGTGCGGCTCAGCCGGCCAGCGCCCAACGGCGGTCCCGACTTTGTGCGCCAATGGGTGTCCTACGGCGCCAGCGTGCGGGCGGCCCAATACCTCATCCTGGGCGGCAAGGCGCGGGCCCTGATGCACGGCCGCTACCACGTGACGGTGGAGGACATCCGTGCGCTGGCGCGGCCGGTGCTACGCCACCGGATTCTGCTCAACTTCCGCGCCGAGTCCGAGCGGGTCACCACCGATTCGCTGGTGGAGAAGCTGCTCGAGGCCGCGCCTCTGCCGCGCTCCGGCATGTGACGGGTCCCCGGTTTCTGGACCCGGTCGTTCTCGCCCGGATTGACAACCTGGAGCTGGTGGCGCGCACCGTGGTGGACGGGTTCATCAGCGGCCTGCATCGGTCGTCCTATTTGGGTCGCTCGGTGGATTTCGCGGAGCACCGCGCCTATATGCCGGGGGACGACATCCGCCGGATTGACTGGCGGGTCTTTGGGCGGTCGGACCGGTTCTATGTGAAGGAGTTCGAGGCGGACACCAACGCCAACTTCACCATCGTGCTGGATGTGTCCCGGTCCATGGCGTACGGCAGCGGCGGGATCAGCAAGCTGGACTACGCCAAATTCCTCGCCGCTTGTCTCGCCTGGTTTTCGCGCCGCCAGCGAGACCGGGTGGGTCTCACCACCTTCGACCGTGCGGTGGTGACGGCCATCCCGGCCTCAGGCGTGCATCTGGACGCCATTCTGCACGCCCTCGACACCCTGGAGCCTGGGGGGGCGGGATCGTTCGAGGCACCGCTGGAGCGCGTGGCGGAGACGGTACGGCGCCGCAGCCTGCTGCTGTTGATCTCCGACCTGCTGGGCGAGGCCGACGACGTGCTCCACGCCGTGGGCCGACTGTGCGGGGGCGGTAACGACGTCATGGTGTTTCACCTGGTGGACCCGGCGGAACGCGCCTTCCCGTTCACGGACGCCGCGGACTTTGAGGACCTGGAGACCGGTGAACGACTACCCATCATCCCGACCGAGCTGGCCCAGGAATACCGGAGCCGCATCGAGCAGCACCTGGCCGCCATCGAGGACGGGATGCTGGCGCGCCATATTGACTATGCGCGGTTCGAGACATCGCGCCCGCTCGACTTCGCGTTGTTCGAGTTTCTCGCCCGCCGCCAGCGGCTGAGTCGGGTGCGGTGATGGGTCTGGCGTTCCTGGCTCCGCTCTTCCTCGCCGCCATGGCGGGCGTGGCCATTCCGGTGCTCATTCACCTGACCCACCGGCCGCGCGAGAACGTGGTGCCCTTTCCATCCCTGATCTTCCTGCGGCGCATTCCGTTCCGTTCGGTGCGCCGGCGCAAGATCCGGCACTGGTGGCTGTTGGCCCTTCGAGCGGCCGCGGTGATGGTGCTGGCCGGTGCGTTCGCCCGGCCATTCGTGGCCTCCGCCAACGACCGCGCGCTCGCTGTCGGGACGCGGGAGCGGGTGATCCTGCTGGATCGGTCCTTCAGCATGGGATACGGCGATCGCTGGGGACGGGCGCTGGCCGCCGCCCGGGACGCCGTGCAGGATCTGGGCGCCGAGGATCGGGGCGCCATCGTGGCCTTTGCGGACGCGGCGGTCGTGTTGGCGG
>DASWGV010000094.1:0-78774 GCA_036393515.1 Gemmatimonadales bacterium
CAACAACGTAGATGTGCAGAACCGCATTCGGACGGCCATCGAGGACCGATTGTTTGAGCTGCGAGATCGGCATGGGGTCCCGCTTTCGTTGGACGAGATTGACACGATGATGGAGCGCTCGCTGGGCGTGGCGCGAGTACACAAGAAATGAGGGACAACGGGAGCCCACAGATGCGAGCGCTTCCCGTCGGTTCTCGCCGGCTGGTGTACGCCCTCCGGTTCGGTGAGACGAAGCGCCTGTCGATCTCGGTCCAGGCGGATCTCACGGTAGCCGTTACCGCTCCGCATGGCGTGGACCCCGTGGAGGTGGATCGCCGGGTCGGCCGGCGGACCGCGTGGCTACACCGGCAGCTGCGGGAGTTCGAGCAGTACCATCCGCTCCCGGTTCCTCGGCGATACGTCAGTGGCGAGACGCATCTCTACCTGGGGCGGCAGTACCGCCTGCGGGTGCGAAAGGGACCAGCTGACGTCACCCTCTCTGGGCGTTTCTTGTTGGTGAGAGCGAGTGGGAAGAGAACCGTCAGGGATGCGGTGGAGGATTGGTATCGAGTGCGCGCTCGGGAGGTCTTTGCGAGACGCCTAGGGTCCGTGCTGAAGGCCGCTCCCTGGCTGAACGGCGCGGGAACGGCCGTGCGCGTCCGTTCAATGAGTCGGCGGTGGGGAAGCTGTAGCCCGTCGGGGGTGATTACCCTGAACGTCGAGCTGGTCAAGGCACCTCCGTCCTGCATTGACTACATCCTCGCCCACGAGATAGCGCACCGGCATGAGATGAGTCACTCGAAGCGGTTCTATGCCCTGTTGGAGCGGGTGGTGCCGGACTGGAGGAGGGCGAGGGAGCGGCTGAACAGGGTTGTGAGGTAAGAGGGGCTTCGGCAGCCGTTTGCGGGTGCGGGACCGATAGCGTTCGTTCGACGGGAAGGGAGGGTCAGAGTGTCGTCGTTTTGTCTGACGGCTGGCCAGGATCTGCCCATGAGATCAAGGTGTGAGAAATGAACGTCGGGTCGAGGGGCCCGAAATCTTGGTCCGTCGTCACCAGGTGTGCTTCGGCCTCCGCCGCTGTCGCGGCGATCCACCGATCATTCTCGCCGATACCTAGTCCGTTGGCACGACTGTAGGCGGCGATCCGCCCATACCGCTCCGGTGTCTTGCCGAATGACAAATCCACTACTACTAACTCGCGGAAAAGCTCGCGAAGGCGTCCGCTCTTCTCATCACCCCAGCTCCATTGTTCCGCCAGCGCCAACGCCTCACCCAATGACACGACGGATGTCAGGGGCCGTTCCGGGCGCCCCGCAAGGTCCAGCGTTGCCGCGATCGCCTTCCCACTCGCCTTGTCACGCGCCAGTTCAATAACGACGTTCGTGTCAAGCAGAATCAGCTTGGCCCGGGGGATCAAGACAGTTCCTTGAGAGCCCGTGTCACTACCTCGTCCGGCTCATCGCCGGGCCAGGCTCCAATGATCGCGGCCAGGCCCGAGCGGGGGCCCTGAGGCCGTCGGAGGGCTTCCGCATTGGCTCCGGTTAGCGCGGGCTTGGGCTCGTATGACCAGAGGGAAAAATCGTCCGCCGCTGATTCAATGTGGTCCGCTTCGATCCGTAACACGCGTCCTGACGGACGAAAAACGGCAGTACCAGACACGACGGCTTTCCTGCCGAAGAGTCCGGCGAGCTTCTCCGGCCCGATTCCCTCCGCGATCCCGCGAAGGGTGGCACCGCTCTCGAGTTTGAGCGTGAACATCCTGTCGCTGTGCCGGATGAGGTCGAGCCACCCGGCCACGCGAACACGCTGCGGAGGGGGAGTCTCCTTCCGCAGACGAGCCACCTTCTCAAGATCCTGAGCTGTAATGTGGGTCACGGTCCCTGTCGCATTCCCAAACTCAGCCTCACTCACCCCGTGGGACAGCACCCGCTGCCATCCCTCGACTACTTCGAGCACTCCATCGTCCAGGACATCGCTTTCCTCCCGACCCTGAATCGCTTGCTCGACGCTTTCCCGCAGCAACGACAGTCCAGTCGCGGACGGCGTCAGCGGTTCGAACATGGCGAGCTGCCCAAGGGCTTCGGCAGCATCAACCAGTTCGCGAGCCTCCAGCACGACAACAGCTGAGCCCTCGCGCAGGGCGACTACCTCGAACTCGGCGGCTTGACTAATCCAGGCCGGGGCGGGACCGCGGGCCGTACTTCGTCCCTCAATGCGAAGGCGGAGTGCTCGCCTCGCGCCATCAACCAGGATGTGCAACACGTCGAGAAGCAGTGAACCAGCGACACGACCATCGCGGGTATCCACCCCTCTCAGCCGGACGTAATACTGTGTCATCCCGCCCCCGGGGTTGGTATCAAAACGACACGGAATCGGTACCGTATATTGCAGTATTCTACACCGGTCCAATCGACAAGCTAGCGATGATCAGGTAGTCGGCGTACCCGCCTGGGCCAACCCTCGTGCGTTCCGGACCGGGCCCGTACCTTACGGGACCCCACGACAGGATTCCGTATGCAAACCGTTCGCGTGTGTTTCACCGCGGTGCTGGCGGTCGTCACCTTGGGCGCCTCGGCCAGTGCACAAGAGCCTTACAGGCGGCCCCCCGAGATCGTGCAGCGCATCCTGGATGCGCCCCGGCCGCCATCCCTGATTCCTTCACCGGACGGTAAGGCCCTGCTGTTGGCCGAGCCCAAGGGTGTTCCCACCATAGCCGACTTTGCCCAGCCCCTGCTCCGGCTGGCCGGTCTGCGGATCAATCCGCGGACCAACGGCCCCTACAGCGTGACCGGCTTCAAGGGTATCACGCTCCGGGACGTGGCGACCGGCCAGGAGAGGCGCGTCCAGGTGCCCGCGGGCGCGCACCTGGCTCAGCCCATGTGGTCGCCGGACGGGAGCCGCATCGCCTTCACCCATATCACGG
The DNA here is from genome assembly GCA_036393515.1 of Gemmatimonadales bacterium. Lineage (GTDB taxonomy): Bacteria > Gemmatimonadota > Gemmatimonadetes > Gemmatimonadales > GWC2-71-9 > JACQHC01. Next base: position 2,903 of record DASWGV010000094.1, read on the forward strand.
GGACCGCGATGGAGCTCTGGGTGGCGGACGCGGCCACCGGCACAGCGCAGCGTGTGGCCGGTGAGCTGAACGGGACCACCGGTGCGCCCTGCGGCTGGATGCCCAAGTCCGATGCGCTGCTGTGTCGGACCGTGCCCACCGGCCGCGGCCCCGCCCCGGAGGCTCCCCACGTGCCCGTCGGGCCGATCGTACAGCGCAACGACGGGAGGGCCGCGCCGGTGCGAACCTATCAAGATCTCCTCGAGTCGCCGCACGACGAGGCGCTGTTCACGTACTACGCGACGGCCCAACTGGTCATGGTGGCGACCGCCGGTGGCCCGCCGCGGCCGCTCGGCCGGCCGGCCATTTTCACCGAGTCCGATCCCGCGCCTGACGGCGAGGTGATCCTGGTGAGCCGCGCGCAGCAGCCGTTCTCCTACCAGGTGCCGGTGGGTGAGTTCGCGCAGGAAGTGGAGGTCTGGTCGCTCACCGGGGAGAAGGTGGCGACCGTCGCGTCCGTGCCGTTGGGCGAGGATGCCCCGATGGACGGCGTGTCCCCCGGCCCGCGGAGCTTCACCTGGGTGGCGGGGCGTCCCGCGACCGTGATGTACGTCGAGGCGCTGGACGGCGGCGACAACCGGCGGCGTGCGGCGGAACGGGACAGGGTGATGCTACTCGAGGCGCCGTTCACCCAAGCCAGGGAGTTGACCCGCTTGGCGTTCCGGTTTGTGGGCGGCGGGTTCTTTGGCGGTGGTGGGCCGGCGTTCGGACGCGATGGGCTGGTGCTGCTCTCCGAAGCCGACCGTCGGACCCGGCAGACCCGCACGTGGGCGGTGAATCTCGCCGATCCGGCCCAGGCGCGCCGGCTGGTGTGGGATCGCTCGTCCGAAGACCGCTACGGCGATCCGGGCACGCCGGTGCGGAAGCGGGATGCCGCCGGATCACCGGTGCTCCGGCAGTCGCCGGATGGAAAGTGGATCTACCTGGACGGCGCCGGCGCGTCGCCCGAGGGCGAGCGGCCCTTTCTCGACCGCATGAACTTGGAGACCCTGAAGACGGAACGACTGTGGCAGTCCGGTGCTGACGCCTACGAGCAGGTGGTGGCTGTGTTGGACGATGCCGCGCGGACCATGGTGACGCGGCGGGAGAGCCAGGCGCTCCCACCGAACTATTTCCAGCGCGACCTCAGAGCGCGGAGAGAAGTGGCGATCACGCAGATGGCGAATCCCACGCCGGCGGTGCGGCGGGAGCTGGTGACCTACATGCGGCCGGACGGCGTGAAGCTCTCCGGCACGCTCTATTACCCCACCGACTACCGCGACGGCCAGCGGGTGCCCGTGATTTTCTGGGTGTACCCCCGCGAATTTGCCTCCGCGGATGCGGCCAGCCAGGTGGTAGGGAGCCCCAATCGGTTCGTGCTGCCGAGCGGCGCCTCGCACCTGTTCCTGCTCACGCAAGGGTACGCCGTGCTGGACAATCCCACCCTCCCCGTGGTGGGCGGTGACTCGGCCAACGACACGTACGTCGACCAAACCATCGCGGGCGCCAAGGCGGCCATTGACTATCTCATGAGCCGCGGGATTGCCGATGGCAACTTCGGCGTCGGGGGCCACAGCTACGGCGCCTTCACCACGGCCAACCTGCTGGCGCACTCCAACCTGTTCAAGACGGGCGTGGCACGCAGCGGCGCCTACAATCGCACCTTGACGCCCTTCGGGTTCCAGAACGAACGGCGCTCGTTCTGGGAGGCGCCTGATGTGTACCTGGGGATGATGCCGTTCGCGGTGGCCGACAAGATCAACGAACCGATCCTGATGATTCACGGAATGAACGACAACAACTCCGGCACGTTCCCCATTCAGTCCGAGCGAATGTACATGGCGCTCAAGGGGCACGGGGCCGTGGTGGAGTACGTCCAGCTGCCGTTTGAGTCGCACGGCTACGCGGCCCGCGAAAGCGTCATGGACGTCGTAGCCCGGATGATCGAGTGGTATGACCGCTACGTGAAAGAGAAGGCGGCCGCGTCGTCTCAGTAAGAAGGAGCGAGAGGGGCGAGAGGGCGAGGAGATCCGTCTTGATGTCCGACCGCCGCACCGCCCGGGCTCACTGGTCGTTCAAGCTCGACGCCGAGTTCGGGCACCGGAACATCACGCCGGAGCTGAGCCAACTGGTGAACGAGTCCGGTGTGCAGGAGGGCGTGGCCGTGGTGTGGCTGGCGGGCACCACCGGCGCGGTCACGACCATGGAGTACGAGGCTGGCGCGCTGGAGGACCTGGGGCGTGCGGTGCGGGCGCTGGCGCCGGCCGGTGCGCAATACCAGCACGACAAGCGTCAGGGTGACGACAACGGGTTCTCGCACGTGCGGTCGGCGCTGCTCAAGACCGATCTCGCCGTTCCAGTCCTCGACGGCCGGCTCCACCTTGGTACGTGGCAGCAAATCGTGGTCTTCAACTTTGACAGTCGGCCCCGGGACCGCGCTGTTGTCGCGCTGATTGTACCGGCGTGATGGCCCCGGCACGCTGCGCCGCACCACCGTTCTGCGGGGAGCTTTCCTGATGCGGTGGCGATCGTTCGGGGCGTCAGGACTCAAAGTCACCGAGCTGTGCCTAGGCACCATGACGCTCGCCGGGCAGGCGGACGCCAAGACCAGCTTCGCGATTCTCGATACCGCGTGGAAAGGCGGGATCCGGTTCATCGACACGGCCGATGTCTATCCGGTGCCGATGACCCTCGCAACCTACGGCGACAGTGAGGTACTGCTGGGGCGCTGGCTGGCCGGCCGGAAATGCCGTGACGATGCGATCCTGGCGACCAAGGGCTATTTCACCGGCGGTCCGCTGCCGATCCACCGGGGCAACTCCCGCCGGCATCTGATCCACGCCTGCGAGGCGTCCCTCCGGCGACTGCGGACGGACCGCATAGACCTGTATCTATGTCACGGCTGGGATCCGACCGTGCCGGTCGACGAGACGCTGCGAGCGTTAGAGCAACTCCGCCAGGATGGCAAGGTGCTGTACACCGGCGTCTCCAATGTCCGCGCGCACGAAGCGGCGGCGGCCCTGGTCGAAGCGACTCGGCTCGGCGTGCGCGGGTTTGACGGGCTTCAGCCACGCTACAGCGTGATTCAGCGGGAGGCCGAGGAGTCCCTGTTTCCGCTGGCGCGCCGCTTCGGACTCGGCGTCATGGTGTACAACCCCATCGCCGGGGGCATTCTGGCCGGAAAGCACCGCCCCGGTCGGCCACCGGCCAAGGGCACGCGGTTCGCCATGCCCGGGGTTGGCGAGGTGTATCGCAAGCGCTATTGGGATGAGCGGGTGCTGGAAGAAGTTGTCGCGCTCAAGAAGGATGTGGCCGAGGCGGGGTTGTCCCTGGTCACGGCGGCGGTGGCGTGGGTCCTCACCAATCCAGCCGTGTCGGCGGCGATCATCGGGGCCAGCAAACCCTCCCACCTGGCCGACCATTTGCGCGCGACCACGACCGTGCTGCCTGATGAGGTTCGTGAGCGATTGGCGCGGGTGTGGTTTGATCTGCCGCGCCGCGCGCCTGACCTGGATTCCCCGCGGATCCAAGAGTTCTATGAACAAGACGGTCCCCGCCCGTCCGGTTCCGTCCGCCTCAGTCCGCCCCGGTTCTGACCTTCACCGTCCGCCGGGGGCCGATGAGGGCGTTCGCAAGGAATCCGGTGAGCGCCACGATGATCCAGGCCGCGACGGCCGCGCCCAGCCCGGCGACGTGAAACCCCGTCATGAGGCGCGCCACCAGCAGCAGCATGGCCCCGTTCACGATCAACAGAAAGAATCCCAGTGACAGGATGGTTAACGGCAACGTGATGAGCACCACCAGCGGGCGGACCACCGCGTTCACCAGGCCAAGCAGCAGTGCGGCGATCCAAAGGGAGCCCGGTCCGTCGAACCGGATCCCGTCGAGCAACGCATCCGCCACCAGCAGCCCCAGCCCCCCGACGAAGACCCGGGACACGAACCTCAGCATAAGTGGGAACGTTTCCGTCACATGACCGGCACGTCAAGGGTTCCGTGACCGCGCTGGCGATAGCGTTTCACGACGCCACGTATCGGGTGGATGGGAGGGCGGTGCTGGGTCCGCTCTCCCTGGCCGTGACGACGGGGGAAATCGTGGTCCTGCTGGGTCGCTCGGGGGCTGGTAAGACCACCGCGCTCCGCATGATCAACGGCCTGGTGCTCCCGTCCGCGGGTGAGGTGCTGGTGGACGGCAGGAGTACCCGAGCCTGGGACCCCGTCCGGCTGCGGCGCGGGATCGGGTATGTCATTCAGGAGATTGGTCTGTTCCCGCACATGACGGTCGAGCGCAACGTGGGGCTGGTGCCCCGGCTGGAGCGCTGGCCGGCAGGGCGGATCAAAGCACGGGTGACGGAGCTGCTGTCGCTGGTGGGCCTGCCGCCGGACGAATTCAAGACTCGGTTGCCGCACCAATTGTCCGGGGGGCAGCGCCAGCGCGTGGGTGTGGCGCGGGCCCTGGCGGCGGACCCGCCCATCCTGCTCTGCGACGAGCCGTTTGGCGCGGTGGATTCGATCGCGCGGGCCGAGCTCCAGGCCGAGTTCAAGGCACTCACCGCCCGGCTGGACCGCACCGTCGTGTTCGTGACGCACGACGTCCGCGAGGCGCTAGCCCTGGCCACCCGCATCGTCGTGCTGGAAGACGGCCAGGTCCACTTTTCGGGGAGCCCACAGGCTTTCCAAGAGAGCCGCGACCCGCACGTCCGGGCCCTGGGGGACTCCGCGTGAGATTCTTCGAGTACATGGTCACCTACCGCGCAGAGGTGTGGCTGCGCACGGTCGAGCACCTCCAGCTGGTGGCGATCTCGTGCGGTCTGGCGATCGCCATCGGTGTGCCGCTCGGCATCCTGCTGACCAGGCGTCCCGGACTGCGCACGCCGGTGCTGGGATTCGCCAACGTGGTGCAGACCATCCCCAGCCTGGCGCTGTTCGGCTTCCTGCTCCCGTTGCCGTTTGTCGGGGGCATTGGACCGCAGACGGCGATCGTGGCCCTGGTGCTGTATGGCTTGCTCCCCATCATCCGGAACACGTTCACCGGCATCTCCTCCGTGGACCCCGCGGTGCGCGAGGCGGCGCGCGGCATGGGCATGAGCGACGTCCAGCTCCTGTGGATGGTGGAGCTGCGATTAGCCGCGCCGGTCATTCTCGCGGGGATTCGCATCGCGGCCGTGCTCGGGGTCGGGATCGGCACCATCGCGGCGGCGATCGGCGGCGGGGGACTGGGCGCCTTCATCTTCCGCGGCGTGGCAATGGTGAATCACGTGGTGATCCTCGCCGGCGCGATTCCGGCGGCAGTCCTGGCGCTGGTGGCGGATGGGGGGCTCCATTTGGTGGAGAGGAGATTGGATTGGCGGCGGACCAAAGCGGCCTAAGTGGGCTAGCCGCCATCGCCGGCGTGACGACGCCTGCCTTCGGGCGTCTCTGCCGTCGCCATGCCGTGCCTGCCGCCTATGCCGCCTACGCCGCCTTGTGGGTGGGGTGTGGGCGGGCTCCCGACACCATCGTCGTGGGCTCCAAGAACTTCTCCGAATCCGTTCTCCTGGGCGAGATCGTGGCCCAGCAGCTGGAGCGTTACAACCTGAAGGTGGAGCGCAAGCCATTCCTGGGCGGCACGTTCGTGTGCCATCAGGCCCTGGTCGCGGGACAGCTGGACATCTACGTCGAGTACACCGGGACGGCGCACTCGGCCATTCTCGGGCTGCCGGTCGAGCGGGACCCGGGCCGCGTGCGGGCCACGGTGGACAGCGTGTACCGCGCGCGCTGGAATCTCGTCTGGACCGAGCCACTCGGGTTCGAGAACACCTTCGCCATTCTGGTCCGGCGCCAGGATGCCGAGCGGCTGCGGTTGCGGACCATCTCGGACGCGGTTCCTCATGCTCGGGCGTGGCGCGCGGTGTTCGGCTACGAGTTCACCGAGCGGACGGATGGCTTACCCGGCCTGATGGCGACCTACGGCTTCCGGTTCGACCGGCCGCCGGCCACCATGGACCTGGGCCTGGTGTATCGAGCATTGGCGGACAGGGTCGGGGACATCACGTCCGGCAACTCAACGGATGGCCAGATCGCGGCGCTGAACCTGCTGCAGTTGGAGGACGATCTCCACTATTTCCCCCCTTACGAAGCGGCACCGATCGTTCGTAGCGACGTGCTGGTGCGCTTTCCGGAGGTGGGTGAGGCCCTGCGGGCCCTCGGCGGCCGGATCACCGCCGATCGCATGCGGGAGTTGAACCGGCTGGTGGATGTGGAGCACCGGCCGGTGTTTCAGGTGGCGCGGGAGTTTCTGACAGAGGTGCCGAGATAACTTGCGGATGCTCAAGCTCGTCGCCGTGGCGGCGTCGCTCACTTTGGTGGCCGCTCGGGCTCCCGCCCAGGGTGTACCCTTCCGTCCCGATTCGCTTTCCCCCTTCGCGACGGCCAAGGCCGAGACGTTGTTGCGCGACCGGCTGCCCTGCCTGGGCTGCCATCGTCTGAACGGCGAAGGGGGCGCCATCGGCCCCGACCTGACGGGCGTAGCTGCCCGCCGCCCTCCGTCGTTCATCTATGGGATGATCACCAATCCCGTCGCGACCTGGCCAGGCACCGGGATGCCCAAGACGCCGATGCCGGCGGCGTGGGCCCGGCTGGTGGCGAGTTACCTGGCAGAAGGCGCAGGGAGAGCAGCGGTGGCAGAAGGGGCAGAAACGCTGTCGGGTGCGGTGAACGCACCGCCGCCCAGGGGGATCGCTGACCCGGCAGCCCTGTACGTCCGGGTATGCTCCGCGTGCCACGGTGAGCGGGGTGGGGGTGATGGGTTCAACGCGCCGAACCTGCCGGTGAAGCCCACGGCCCACGCCGACAGCGGCTATATGTCTACCCGTCCGGACGACACCCTTTTCGACGGGATCTACGGGGGTGGGTACATCCTGAACCGGAGCCACCGCATGCCCGCCTTCGGGCTCACCCTTACCCGTGAACAGGTCCGCGGCCTGGTGGGGTACCTGCGGACCTTGTGCCGGTGCGAAGGACCGGTGTGGGCTCGCCGGTGACACGCGTGAGGAGAATGGCCGGATGGGGAGCGGGCGTCGTCGTGCTCGGCCTGGTGGGATGGGGTGCCTACGGCGCGCTCACCCGTCGCATCGAGCTGCCGCCGCCAGGCGTGGTGGTGGACGAGGTTCCCGTGTCGCCCGCCGACTTTCTTGGGGCCGAGGGTTGTCGGGAATGCCACGCCTCGCAGTATGCCGCGTGGAGCCGTTCCACTCATGCCCGCGCGGGCGGCGCGCCCGGGCGCGAACGGGTAATAGCGCGGTTCGACGGCGGGCCGATCCGATTCCGCGACGCCGTCGTGACCCCCTCGATCTCTCCCCGGGGCGACTACCAATTCACCGTCGCGCAATCCGGGCGGAGCACCGTGGTGTATCGAGTCGCTGGTGTCATCGGCGGTGGCCACATGGTCGGCGGCGGCACACAGGGGTTCGTGGCGGAGTTTCCCGACGGCACGCTCCGGTTCCTGCCGTTTGACTTCGCACGGCGAGAAGGCGCATGGTTCTGCAATACCGTGGGGCGCACCGATACCGGATGGGTGCCGATTACGCCGAATCTGCCGATCGGGTCCTGCTCGGATTGGGCTCCCACCCGGGTGCTGGGGACGGACACCCGGTTCTCCAACTGCCAGGAATGCCACGGCTCGCAGGTGAGGCTTCGGTTCGACCCCGCGGCCAGGCGATACCAGACCGCCTACACCACGCTCCAGATCAATTGCGAGTCCTGTCACGGGCCGGCCAAACGGCACGGGGACCTGATGCGCGCGGGGGCCGACCGCCCGTCCGACGACATCGGGCTGGTTTCACTCGTCACGCTCACCAAGGATCAGTCGCTCCAGGTGTGCTTCCAGTGTCACGCGGTCAAAGACGTCCTGCGGCCGGACTATCTGCCCGGCGAGCGCCTGGACGCGCATTACTCGCTGGGCTTACCGGCGCTCGGCGACCAGCCGCTGTTTCCCGACGGTCGCGTGCGGACCTTCGCCTACCAGGAGAACCACCGGTACAGCGACTGCTACCTGAACGGCTCGATGACCTGCGGCGACTGCCACGACCCGCACGGTCAGGGGTATCGCGATCCGTGGGACGGGCCGCTGGCGGGCCGCTTCGCTGACGGACAGTGCACCAGCTGTCACGCGAGCAAAGCGGAGGAAGTCGAGCGCCACACCAGGCATCGCGCGGGATCGCCGGGCAGCGCGTGCGTAGCGTGCCACATGCCCTACCTCCAGCATCCCGAGCTCGGGGCGGCGGTCCGCTTCGCGCGCTCGGATCATACCATCGGCATTCCGCGGCCCGCGTTCGATGCTGCGCTGGGGATTGCCGGAGCGTGCGCCCAGTGTCATCGCGATCGGTCGGTGGAAGCGCTTGCGGCCGCAGCGCGAGATTGGTGGGGAGAGCTCAAGCCGCATCCGCAGCTGGTCGCTGCCCTGGCGGACACAACCGCGGGGGTGGATCATCCGAGCGACCGCATCCTTCGGCTTCTGCGCCCTGATCTGCGCCACCCCGCGGCCCAGGAACGTGCCCTGGCGGAGGTGTTGGAGAGATATCTGGAGCCCGACATGCCTTCGCTCGATGCCGACGTGGTGGACCGTCTGCGCCTCCTGGCGGCCAGTTCGGAGCTCGACGTCCGCGCCCTGGCGCTCGCGGCCCTCCACCTGGCCCAGGGGGAACGGCGCGCGGTCCGGCGGTTCCTGCGGGAGCAGCTCCGCGGCCTGGGTACCCGGGAGCGGATGGTGCGCGACCGGTGGCGGGTAGCGTTGGGGTACATGGGAGATCGGGATCGCGAGCGGGGACAGTCCCGCCGCGCGCTTCAGGTCTACGCCAAGGCGTTGGAGATCGCCCCGGAACAGGCCGCCATCTTGCATGCCATGGGACTGGCCTTTGCCGCGGCGGGCGATCAGCAGGCTGCCGCGGAGCAGTACCGACGAAGCCTCCGAGCAGATCCGGTGCAGCCGCTCGCTCACATCAATCTCGGCGTGGCCCTCGAGGCCATGGGAGATGGGGCGGGCGCGACCGCGGCCTACCGGGCGGCGCTCGACCTGAACCCGGCGGAGCCGCTCGCATTGTTTAATCTCGGAAACGGCAGCTTCCGGCGCGGGGACTATGCCGGTGCGATCGGGTACTATCGCCAGGCCATCGAGATGGACCGAGGGCTGGCGGCGGCCCACGCGAACCTCGCGCGGGCGTACGGGGCGACGGATCAGCGGGCGGAGGCGCTCGCCGAAGCGCGTTGGGCACTGGAGTTGGCGCCCGGCGACCCTGCCGTGGTCCAGCTTGTGGGCCAGCTGGAAGCCCTGGGAGGGGGACGATGAACCACAGGCCGGTGCGCGTGGCGATGGCGACTGCTCTCACGCTTCTGGCGGCGACTTCGTCCACCAGCCTGGCGCAGGCGGGCGCGACACGGGGCTACATGCCGCTTCGCTGGTGGCATCCGGTGGTAACGTCCGCCGGTGTGGTCGCGCTGTTCCTGGTGGACCAGCCGGTGCACGACCTGGTGCAGGATCATCGCTCCGGCACACTCGGCGCCGTCTCCCGCTTTGCCAACGGCTTCACCCGGCCGGAAGTGGTCGGCATTGCGGGCGGGGGCGCGCTGGCGGCCGGGCTGCTGCTGCGTAATCCGGTGGTCACGCGGACCGGCGCCCAGGTGTTTGCGGCCTACGGTTTGGCGTCCGGGGCGATGCTCGCGACCAAGTGGGCGGCGGGACGCTCGCGGCCCAGCGTGACGCCGGACGACAACATGGACTGGAACTGGCTGGGCGGGAGTGACGATAGCGCGCTCCCGTCGGGCAGCGCGGCCGTGGTGTTCAGCCTGGCGACCACGCTGGCCGACGCGGTAGATCGGCCGGCCGCGTCGGTGGTACTCTACGCCGTCGCCGGAGTGAACGGCTGGGCCCGTCTGTACGCCAACCGGCATTGGCTCAGTGACGTGGCGCTGGGGGCGATGTATGGCATTACGGCGGCCAAGCTGGTCAACGGCGAATGGCGGGTGTTCGGACTCCGCCCACCCACGGCATCGGTGGGCGCGGAGGGCGTGGTAGTCGGGTACGATCTCCGGTGGTAGGCGGGGCCGCCGTTCGCCCAGCGCCTCAGGTCCATGACGCACGCGAGAGGGGGGAGGGATGATCAGCCGCCTCTGGAGGGGCTGGACCACTCCACAGAACGCCGACCCGTACGAGCACCTCCTTCGGGCCGAGATCTTCCCGGGGATCGTGGCCCGGCGCATCCCCGGGTTTCAGGGTATTCAGCTGCTCCGCCGCGCGGTGGACGGGGAGACGGAGTTCGTGACCATCATGTGGTTTGACTCGCTGGATGCGGTCCGGGCGTTCGCGGGGAACGATCACGAGCGGGCGGTGGTGCCCGCCGCGGCTCGGCAGCTCCTGAGCCGGTTCGAGGAGCGGTCGGCCCACTTCGAGCTGCGGGAGCATAGGGCGCCCGGGTAGCGCGCCCTCCCCTGGCTCCCCGCGGCCGCTGCCGCCATCTTGAGCCGCTTGCGAAGCCTATCCCGTTCCCCACATCACCGAGTGCGCGCATGTACAGGCTCCTCAAGGTCACCTTGCCGGTCGTCCTCATCGGTTGCGCCGCGGGCTGTGCTGGAGGTCAGCCGGCACCGGCCGGACCCAGGCCCGAAGCGACGGCGACGCCCGCTGGCGCCGCGCAAGCACCCGGCGCTCGTTCGGGGGCGGCCGCCCGTCAGGACACCACCGCCCGCATCCGCCCCTACGGCGACGTCATTACCGCGGTGGCCCGGACCGACAGCGGGGTGATCCACCTGCATTGGGTCGGGGAGCGGCTCTACTTCGAGATCCCGGATTCCTTGCTGGGCCGCGACTTTCTCATGATGACGAGCGTCGCGGCCATTCCGGCGGGCATGGGAGGGTTCAGCGCGTCCGGCAGCGTCCTGCACCAGCAGGTGCTCCGCTGGCAGCGACGCGGCGACCGCCTGCTGCTCCGGAAACGGTCCTACACCAACGTGGCGAGTGACAGCACTGCGGTCGCGATGTCGGTCGAGGCCAACAACCTGGAGCCCATCATCCAGGCCTTCGACATTCGGGCTCGCAACCCGGACGCGAGCACCTCGGTCATCGAGGTGACCGAGCTGTATAAAGAGGATGTCCCGGCGATCGGTGCACTCACCAACACGCAACGCACCACCTACCGCATCCGGCGGCTCGACCCCCGTCGCACCATGATCGATTACGCGCGGAGCTATCCGCAGAACGTCGAGGTGCGCCATACCCTCACCTATGACGCCGGGGAGCCGCCGTCGGACGCCGCCGCGAATACCGTCACGGTGCAGCTCCAGCAGTCGTTGGTGCTGTTGCCGCTCGTCCCCATGCGCCCGCGGTACGCGGATCGCCGAGTCGGATTCTTCTCGATCAATCAGGTGAATTTCGCGTTAGACGAACAGAAGGCCGCCACGCAAACGTTTATCCGCCGCTGGCGTCTGGAGCCGAAGGATCCGGTGGCCTACGCCCGGGGTGAGCTGGTCGAGCCCATCAAGCCCATTGTGTACTACATCGATCCTGCGACACCGGAGGGGTGGCGGCGTTGGGTGCGGGAGGGTATCGAGGCCTGGCGCCCGGCGTTCGAGGCCGCGGGCTTCCGGAACGCGATCATTGCGCGCGATCCCCCGTCACCCGCGGAGGACCCGGAGTGGAGCCCCGAGGACGTGCGCTATTCCAGCATTCGGTGGGTGGCGAACATGACGCGGAACGCGGTGGGGCCGTCCGTGTCCGACCCGCGCAGCGGTGAGATCATTGACAGTGACGTGATGTTCTTCCACAACCACCTGCGGTCCTATCGCAATCGGCTGTTGATCGAGACCGCGGCCGCGAACCCGGCGGCACGCACGCTGGACATGCCGGATACGCTGCTGGGTGACGCCATCCGGGCGGTGATCACCCACGAAGTGGGACATGCCATCGGCCTGCCACACAATATGATCGCCAGCTCCTCCTATCCAGTGGACTCTTTGCGCTCCCCGAGTTTCACCCAGCGCTGGGGCCTCACGCCAACCATCATGGACTACGCCCGGCAGAACTACGTGGCGCAGCCGGGCGACGGTGACGTGCGGTTCGTACGCATGCTCGGGCCGTACGATTTGTACGTGGTCAACTGGGGCTACCGCGTGATTCCCTCGGCGCGCAACCCGGAAGACGAGCGGCCGATCCTGAACCGCTGGATCCGCGAGCGCGATGGCGACCCCCGCTACCGGTATGGACCGCAACAGGGCGGTCTCCCCATCGATCCCAGCACGCAAACGGAGGACTTGAGCGACGATCCCGTTCGCGCCAGCGGGTACGGCATCGCCAATCTGAAACGCATCGTTCCCTCGCTGGTGGAATGGACCACCAAGCCGGGCGAAGACTACGCCGACCTGGACGAGGTCTACGACGAGACCCTCGGCATTTGGAACCTGTACACCGGGCACGCGCTCACCCTGGTGGGCGGCATGCATCAGACCCTGAAGGCCAGCGATCAGCCGGGCACCGTGTTCCAGCCGACGACGCGCGATCGGCAGCGGGCGGCGGTCGAGTTCTTGATTCGCGAGGTGTTCACCACGCCGACGTGGCTCATGCCGGAGGACATTCTGCGGCGGATCGAGCACGCGGGCGCGGTCGATCGGCTGCGACAAGCCCAGGCCACCCGGCTCAACCAACTGCTCGACCCGGGCCGGTTGCAGCGGTTGATCGAGCAGGAAGCCTTTGATCCACGCGGCGCCTACAAGCTGGTGGACCTGTTCGACGATCTGCGGCGCGGCGTGTGGGGCGAGCTGGAGCGCGGCGGCGCGATCGAGGTGTATCGCCGCAATCTGCAACGCGCGCACCTCGAGCGCCTGGAGTACCTGCTCACCCAGGAGCCGGCTGCCCCAGCGGCGCCGTTCGGTGGCGGGGTGCGGACCAACGTTGATGTGAGCCAATCGGACATCCGTGCGCTGGCTCGCGCGCAGCTGACCGAGCTGGAGACCGCGGCGCGGCGCCGGGCGGCCTCAAGCACCGACCGTGCCACGCGGTATCATCTGGAGGATGTGGCGGCGCGCATCGGTGGGATTTTGAGGCCGGAGCGGCGCTAGAGGGAGGCAACGGGGGAAGCGGCGATGGCCTTTGCCGCCCGTCCCACGGCCCCCACCGCGGCGTGGAGCTGATCGTCCGTCAGATACGGGGCCGGGCCCACTCGTAGTAGCTCCCCCCGATGGTCCGCCAGGACGCCTTCCCGGCGCAGGAGCCGGACCAGATCCCCGGCCCGCGGTGACCGGAGGGCGAGAAACCCGCCGATCGCCTCCGGCGGGACGGTCCGGTCGCGCGAGATCACTGCCGGGTCAAGAAGCAGCGCATCGAACGCTTGCGCGAGCACTCCCATTTGATGCTGACTGACCTCACGTAGCAGCGCGACTCCAAGCCCCTCCCGCTCGAAGAAGTCGAAGATGGCGGCAGCCCGGTAGTGACTGGTGGGGTCGTAGGTCGCCCCGGCAAAACGCGTCGCTCCCGGCCCGTAGGGGACTCCCGCGCCGGTCTCAGCCAACCCGTCGAACTCGGCGAACCAGCCCGTCAGCACGGGTCGCAGATCCCGTCCCGGAGGGACCCGAAGGAAGCAATTGCCTTCGCCCAGCTGACAATACTTGTACCCGCCGCCGGTGACAAACGCGTCCTGGAGGCCATGCGCGGAGAGCCTGAACGGAACCACGTTCAGTGCGTGGTACGCGTCTACCAGCAGCTCGGCGCCCACGCGGCGGCAGGCGGTGAGCACACGGGCGAGTTCCGGGACCATGTGGGCGTTGGTGTACAGCACGGCCGAGGCCAGCACGGCGGCGGTTCGATCGTTCACCGCTCCGCACAGCCGCTCCGCGACGCCGTCGGCGGGATCGCTCGGAACCTTGACCACGTCGATGCGTTCCTCCGCCAGGCGATCAAGTTGCCGGCGGATGGTGTGAAACTCAGCGTCAGTGGTTACCAGTCGGGGGCGCTGGTGGAGGGGCAGGGCAGAAAGGAACCGGACAACCAGCTCGTGGGTGTTCTGGCCCAGCGCGATGTTTGCCGGATGATCGTCCAGCAGACCGGCGAACCCGCGCCGCACCCGCTCCGCCTGGGCGAACGCCCGCTCCCATTTGTCGTCCACCAGCTCGGCCGCGTCGCGCCACGCCTGCTGCTGCGCCTCGAACCCCGCATCCGGCCAGGCCTGGTGCGAGTGCCCCGTGAGCAGGAGGCGCTCGCTCACCCGGAACCGCGCGTAGTGGTGCGCGATCGGATTCTTGGGTCGGCGAAAATCGCTGGGCGTCAGCACGCTCTAGAACGCAGTGCGGATCGCCCATAGGTCCGGAAAGGCCGGCTGGAAGAGCGACTTCCGGAGGTATTCGGCCCCGGCGGAGCCCCCGGTCCCCACCTTATCGCCGATGGTCCGCTCGACCATCTTCACATGCCGGTAGCGCCACTCCTGAAAGCCCTCGTCAAGGTCTACTAATCGCTCACAGACGCCCGCCACGACCGGGTTGGTGCGATACACCTGAATCAGGACCTTCTGGGTCGTCGGTGAGGGGACAATGGGCAGCGTCACGTTGCGCTCGTTCACGTCCTCGCCGGCGCGGTATCCGTTGGCTTCCAGGTATCGCAGAAAGGCGTCCCACAGTGTGGGTGCCCGGTACCGCGCGTCGAGCCGGCGCCGGGCGGTGGAGCCGGCCGGGTATCGCTCCATGGCTGCCGGGTCCTTGCGGCCCAGCGCGAATTCCAGCTCCCGGAACTGCGCCGATTGGAAGCCACTCCCTTGCTCCAGCCGGTCACGGAACGCCAAGAACTCCAACGGCGTCATGGTTTCCAGCACGTCGATTTGCGCCACCAGCGTCTTCAGAATGGTGAGAACACGCTTGAGCGTGTGCTGGGCGCGGGGCGTCTGGTTCGTCGCCAGCAAATTCTGCAAGTGATCCAGCTCGTGGAGCATCTCCTTGAACCAGAGCTCGTAGACCTGGTGGATGATGATGAACAGGGTCTCGTCGTGCTCGGGACCCTGGGACAAGGGTTGCTGGAGCGAGAGGAGTTCGTCCAGCTTGAGGTAGTTCCAGTACGTCACCGTCATAGTGGCTCCTTGCCGGCGGCCGTCGGTGCGCCGGGCTCGCATGTCCGTCACCCGGTCCGTCGGTCCGCCCACGCTTCAATCTAGACGAATCGTGGCTTGTACCGGTTCAGCGACTCGTAGGGCGCTGGCCAGGGCAGGGGGTATCCCAGCTCCTGGGCCGCGTGCCGGGTCCAGTATGGGTCCCAGAGGTGAGCCCGAGCCATCACGCACAGGTCCGCTCGCCCAGCGGCGAGAATGGTGTTCACATCGGTGTAGGACGAGATATTGCCGACCGCCATGGTGGCGATCCCGGCGTCGTGGCGCACCCGGTCGGAAAACGGCGTCTGAAATTGGCGGCCGTACACCGGCCGCTGATGCGGCACGGTCTGGCCGGCCGAGACGTCCACGATGTCACAGCCGTCCGCCTTGAGCAGGCGAGCCACGGCCACGGCGTCCTCGCCCTCATGGCCCCCAGGCGACCAGTCTACCGCGGAGATCCGGACCGAAAGTGGTTTATGCGCGGGCCACTCGGCTCGGACGGCATCCAAGATCTCCAGGGGAAACCGCAGTCGGTTCTCCAGGGAGCCGCCGTAGGCGTCCGTGCGCCGGTTGGTGAGCGGAGAGACGAACGACGCCAACAAATAGCCGTGAGCGAAGTGCAGTTCCAGGATGTCGAACCCGGCCTCCTCGGCGTATCCCGCCGCCCGGACGAAGTCCTTCCGCACGGTGTCCATGTCGCGCCGGTCCATCTCCTTGGGAACCTGGCTGTGCGGGTGGTAAGGAAGGGGCGACGGTGCCAACACCGGCCAGGCGCCTTCCTCCAACGGCTGGTCCATGCCCTCCCAGGCAAGCCGGGTGGCGCCCTTGCGGCCCGCATGGCCCAGCTGCATCCCGATCTTGGCGCTGGTGTGCCGGTGCACGAAGTCAACGATGCGTTTCCAGCCGCCCACGTGCGCCGGCTGGTACAGCCCGGCGCACCCGAGCGAGATACGCGCCTCCGGGCTGACGTCGGTCATTTCGGCGAACACCAGGCCCGCCCCGCCCATGGCGCGGGACCCCAGGTGCACCAGGTGCCAGTCGTTCGGCATCCCGTCCTCGGCGCTGTACTGGCACATGGGCGATACCACCACCCGGTTCTCCAGCACGAGGTCGCGCAGTCGGAAGGGCGTGAACAACGGGGGTGGAGCGGGTCGAGTCACCGTCCTGCCACTCTGCCGCTCCGCCGCTTCCGTGAACCAGACATTTACTCCCTCAACGAAGCGCGGGTCCCGTACCCGGAGATTGTCGTGCGTCACCCGAAAGCTCCGGGTGAGCAGATTGAACCCAAACTGAATGGGATCGAGGTCCATGTAGCGTTCGGTGTCTTCGAACCACTGGAGGCTGATCTGGGCGGCCCGCTGCACGCTGTCCACGGCCGGCCGCCGGTCCGCCTCATACGCCGCGAGCGCCGCGCCGACATCGCGCTCCACCCCGACTGCCTGCGTCAGCGCCACGGCATCCTCCATGGCCAGCTTGGTGCCGGAGCCGATGGAGAAATGTGCCGTGTGAGCGGCGTCGCCCATCAGGACAACGTTGCCGTGGTGCCAGCGCTCCATCCGCACCGTGGGGAACTGCCGCCAAAGCGACCGGTTGGACAGGAGACGGTGCCCCTGGAGCTCCTCCCGGAACAGCGTCTCGCAAAACGCCACCGTGGCGGTCTCACTGGCCTGGTCCATTCCGGAAGCGCGCCAGGTGGCCTCGGTGCATTCCACGATGAAGGTGGAATGAGCGGCGTCGTACTGGTAGGCGTGCACCCGCCAGAGACCGTGCTCGGTGTTCTTGAAGTAGAACGTGAAAGCGGGGAACGGTCGCGTCGTGCCGAGCCAGACAAAACGGTTGGTGCGCCAGTCCAGGCTGGGGTGAACGTGATCGGCCAGGGCATCACGCAGTGAGCTGTTGATGCCGTCCGCCCCGAGGATCAGATCCGCGTCACCGATCTGGGGAAGGCTCTGTTCCCGCTCAAAGCAGATCTCGACGCCCAAGGCACGGGCGCGACGGGCCAGGATAGCCAGCAGCGTCTGGCGGGACAGCCCGCTGAAGCCGTGGCCGGTGGAGCTGATGACGCCGCCCTCATAGTGGATGTCAATGTCGTCCCAGCGGTGGGCTACTCGCGCCATGGCCGCGGAGGTTTCCGGATCCGCCTCGGCCAGCGTGGCCTGGGTGGCATCCGACAACACGACGCCAAAGCCGAATGTGTCGTCCAGGCGATTGCGCTCGTACACCGTGATGCGGCGCGACGGGTCGGCTTTCTTCAACAGGATCGCCGAGTACAGGCCCGCGGGCCCGCCGCCGACGGAGACGATCCTCATGAAGGGATCGCTTCGGTGCCGTCGCGCAGCAGATGACGGGCGATGATCAACTGCTGGATCTCCGTGGTACCCTCATAGATCCGGAGCGCCCGCACCGAGCGGTACAGGCGGTCCACCGGATGGTCGGCGAGCACTCCCCGGCCGCCCAACAGCTGGACGGCGTCGTCCACAATGCGTTGCGCTGCTTCTGTGGCGAACGCCTTGGCCATCGCGGACTCAAGCGTGACGCGCTCCCGGCCGCCGTCCAGCTCGGCCGCCGCGCGGTAGACCAAGAGGCGCGCCGCCGCGAGGTCCGTGGCCATCCGGGCCAGCTTGTCCTGGGTGAGTTGGAAGTCCGCCAGCGCCTGGCCAAACTGACGTCGAGTCCGCACGTGTTCCAGCGCCTCCCCCAGCGCGCGCTCGGCCAAGCCACAGGCGGCGGCGCCCACCGTGGCACGCAGGCGATCCAGCGTAGCGAGTCCCAGCTTCATGCCCTGGCCGGGAGGTGCCAACACGCCATCGGCGGGAACGCGGCAATCGGTGAACGCGATCTCCCCCAGCGGATGTGGCGCGCTCATCACCTGCGCTCGTACAAACCGGAATCCAGGAGCATCGGCGGGGACCAGGTAGCAGCCGATGGCCTTGGATCCGGCGCCCGGTTCCGAGGTGGCGAAGACCACGTAGTAGTCGGCCAGCCCCGCGTTGGAGATGTACGTCTTGGTGCCGTTCAGAATGAAACCGGATCCCTCGGGGGTGGCCCGGGTGGTCATGGCGCCGACGTCGGAGCCGGCTTCAGGCTCCGTCATCGCGAACGCCGCGATCGCCCGCCCGGCCAGCGCCGGCTCCAGCCAGCGCCGTCGCTGGGCCTCGGTGCCGGCCAGGACCACCGGCAGGCCGCCCAGGGCCTGAAGGGCGAACACTGCGTCGGCCAGGGGCGTCGCCGCCGCCAGCGTCTCCCGGATCAGGCAGCAGGCGCGGACGTCGCGCTCACCGATCGGCCGGAACCATCCGCCGCCGCCCAGCACCTCGGTGACGTTCCTCGCCTGCACGCGGGCCGCCGCGTCGTCCGCGGGTACCGGAAGCGGTGCGATCGTCGCCGCCGTGAACGCGGCGCACCGCGATGCCAGCTCGAGGTGGGACGGATCGAGAAAGGCGCGAACGGCCGTGACGTCAGGCACGGCGACCGCTAGACGAACCGCGCGTCGCGCTTGGCGCGGAACGCCTCGTAGGCTTCGCGAAAGTTCGGGTTGAGCATGCAGCGCGCCTGGGCCTGTGCCTCCGCTTCAAGCGCGGACTCGAGATCCATGGCGGCTTCGCGGTTCAGCGCGTCCTTGGTGACGGCCTGGGCCTCCGACGGGCCACGCGCCAACCGCTCGGCAAACGCTTGGGCTTCAGCCGGCAATTGTGCGGCGGGCACCACCCGGTGGTAGAGCCCGATCCGGTGAGCCTCGGCAGCCTCGAGGAACTCACCCGTCATCAGCAGCGCTGTGGCGCGTCCCAGACCGATGATCCGGGGCAAGAGCCACGCCGCTCCCATGTCCGCGCCCGACAGCCCCACCTTGGTGAACAGGTACGCGATCTTCGCCGTGTCGGCGGCGATCCGGACGTCGCAGGCCGTCGCGATGACCGCGCCCGCACCCGCCACGGTGCCATTCAGCGCCGCCACGACCGGCCGCCGACACCGGCGGATCGCGAGGATCAGGTCGCAGGTCATGCGGGTGAACTCGAGCAAGCCTGAGTGGTCCCGGGCAAACAAGGCGCCGATGATGTCCTCGACGTCGCCGCCGGAGCAGAACCCCTTGCCCGCTCCGGTGATCAGGATCACCCGGACGCCGGGGTCGCTATCCAGGGCTCGAAACGTGTCGCGGAGCTCTGCGTAGACTTCGAACGTCAGCGCGTTCAGCCGCTCGGGTCGATTGAGCGTGATTGTGGCCACATTGGTTGCGGTGTCGTGGGCGTACAGGAACGACTTAGGCGCCAGCGGCATCAGACGCGTCCCTTACCACCGCGGTGGCTTCGATCTCAACCAGTACCCCCGCATCAACCAGGCGCTTCACCTCCACCAGTGCCATCGCCGGGTAATGGGTCCCCATCAGCGACTGGTAGGCCACGCCCAGCGGCTTGCGACTCGCTCGGTAGACATCGAGGTCGGTAACGTAGATCGTGAACCGGCCGACGTCTTCCGGGCTCCCACCGGCCGCGCGGACCACCGTGAGGACCTTCTCCAAGGCGAGCCGGAACTGACTCACGAAATCCGTCGTGGCCACGCCGCCTCCCGTGGCGGCCGTTTGGCCGGCCACGAACAGCACCCGGCCGCCGGCCGACGCCAGAAGTCCATGGCTCCATCCGCTGGGCCGGCCCAAGGACGCGGGATTGACGATCTCGAAGCTCATGCCTGCGCTCCGCCGTCAATCACCATGGTCTGGCCGTTGATTCCCCGCGCCTCTTGGTCACACAGGGTGGCAACGGCGTGCGCTACCTCATCCGGTGCGATCAGCCGGCGTTGAGGATTGAGCGCCAGGATGTGTTCCAGGGCCTGCTCGCGGGTAATCCCCGCCTTGGCTACCATGCGGTCCATTGATTCCACCGTCATCTCCGTGTCCACGTAGCTGGGGCAGACGGCGTTCACCGTGACGCCGGACGCGGCCACTTCCGCTGCGAGGCTCCGGGTGAAGCCGATAACGGCGTGCTTGGACGCGCTGTATGCGGCGATGTATTTCGCGCCGTGGAGTCCCGCCACCGATGCCACGTTGATCACGCGTCCCCAGCCTCGCCGCATCATGCCCGGTACGAATGCCTGGGAGCAGAGGAGTGTCCCCGTCGCGTTCACAGCGAACAACCGCTGCCAGTCCTCCAACGTGATGCGGTGCAGTGGCGCCGAGTGTGCCAGGCCGGCGTTGTTGACCAGGATGTCCACCTGGCTCAGCGTCTTGGCGGCGAAGTCGGCCAGGGCGGCGACGCTCTCGGGGTCCGTCACGTCGCAGGTCTGGGCCCATGCCGAGCCCCCGTCGGCGATGATGTCGCGCGCCACGCCGGCCACCTGGCTCTCGGAGCGCGCCGCGACAATCACCGCGGCGCCTGCCGCCGCCAGCCGTCGGGCTACGGCCGCACCGATGCCTCGGCCGCCGCCCGTCACGAGGGCGCCCTTGCCTGAGAGCGGCTGCGTCACGGAGTGGACGCCTTGAGCGCCGCCAGCACCGCGTCCTCCAGAATGCCCCCTAACACCTCGATGGTGGCGCGCCCTTCTTCCGGCGTGGCGGCCGCGGGATCGCCAAAGTACGCGGCCGGACCACCGGCCTCCTCAAAGCTCTGCTTGCCCCCCCGGATGGCCGTCGCCAGGGACACCGGGTTAGATGATAGCCGGTCCATGCGGTCACGGCGTACCAGGTCCGGCCGCACCGCCAGCACGACCGAGGTCTCGAACTGTCCGGCGTGGCATGCGCCACTCTTGAACTCCGGGGTCAACCGTGAGCCCCAGGCGCGCTGGGTGAGATCGGGGAAGACCAGGCGCACCGCCGTGCCGCGCCAGTCGCGCACCGCACACCGCAGCGCCTCCAGGTGGCCCGGATCCAGATGTGCGTTGGCGACCGCGAGCGCCGCGACGCGCAGACGCGCGAGATTCAGTCCGATGTCACGAAGCAGCCCCGGTAACCGCGCGGCGTCCACCGACACCGTGCCGGGAAACCCGGCCGCGAATCCGGCAAAGCTATACGACACCGCGGGGAGGATCAGCACCTCCATCCCGCGGGCGGCCAGCCGCTCCGCCCCGCGCCGGGCCATGGCCTCCGCGATAATCACATCCGTGGCCAGTGGCAAGTGGGGGCCATGCGCCTCGATCGCCCCCACCGGCAAGATCGCGACGGCGCCGGGCCCAAGGCGCTGTGCCTCCTCCCAGGTCATCGAAGCCAGTTCAAGCACTGGCATGTCGGGCAGGGCCGCGCCGTTGACTGTCACCGCCGCGCGGCATATCTCCCCGCCATGGCGTACGCGCCCCCCGAGCAGTTCAACATCGCCGACTACTTTCTGGGCGACCGCATCCGCGAAGGCGCGGGCGGTCGCACGGCTGTGGTCACGGATCAGGGGCGCCTCACCTACGCCGAGATCGCGTCGCTGGCCAATCGGTTCGGCAACCTGCTGCGCGAGGCGGGGGTGGAGCCCGAGCAGCGCGTCGTCATCGCCCTGCCCGACGGTCCCGAGTTCGTCGCGGCCCTGTTCGGCGTGCTCAAAATCGGTGCCGTGGTGGTCATGGTCAACCCGTACGCCAAACCGGACGAGGTTGCATACTTCCTATTGTATACCAGGGCCAGCGCCGTGCTGACGCACTCGGAGACGGGCGCCGTCTTTGCGGCCGCGGCGCGCACGGCTCCGGCCGTCAAGCGGGTTCTGGTGGTGGATACCCCGGAGTTCCAAAGTGCGCTTGAGGCGGTGAGCGAGCGACTCGTCACCTATCCTAGTCACCGGGACGACGCGGCGATCTGGCTTTTTTCCGGCGGTACCACCGGACGGCCCAAGGCCGTGGTGCAGACCCATAGGTCCTTCGCCAACACCACGGAATGCTACGCCAAGGGCGTCCTGAGCTATGGCCCCGGGGACGTCACGCTGTCCGTTCCCAAGCTGTTCTTCGGATATGCCACCGGATGCAACCTCCTGTTTCCTTTTTCGGTCGGGGCCACGGCGGTGCTCTTTTCGGAGCGGTGTACCCCTGAGGTCCTGTTCCGGCAGATCGCCCACCACCGGCCCACCATCCTGGTAAACGTGCCGACCATGGTGAATCAGATGGTGAGCCATCCGGACGCCGGGAGACAGGACCTTTCCTCGCTGCGGTTCGCCACGTCGGCGGGGGAGGCGTTGCCGGTGGAGCTGTACCAGCGGTGGAAGGCGACCTTCGGCGTCGACCTGCTGGACGGTCTGGGGACGGCCGAGATGTGGCACATTTTCATCTCCAACCGTCCGGGCGACGTACGCCCGGGAACCCTGGGTCGCGTGGTGGCGGGCTTCGAGGTGCGTGTCTGCGACGATCAAGGAAGCGAGGTGCCGCCGGGCGAGGTGGGTTGGCTGTGGGTGCGGGGCAACTCGCGGGCCATGGGCTATTGGCAGCAGATGGACAAGACGGCGGCCGCGTTTCGGGGGGAGTGGTATGTTTCCGGCGACATGATCAGCCGGGACGCCGAGGGCTACGTCACGTACGCGGGGCGCGGCGACGACATGCTCAAGGTCTCGGGGCGCTGGTTATCGCCGCAGGAGGTGGAGAACTGTTTGCTGCAACATCCCCAGGTGCGGGAGGTCGCGGTGGTCGGAGTGCAGGATTCAGCCGGGCTCACACTACCGCGCGCGTTCGTCGTGGCCAAGGGGAGTGGCAGTCAACTGGCCGAGGCACTCAAGGGGTTCGTGAAGGCGCGCCTGACCAGTTACAAGGCACCGCGTGACGTCGTGTTCATGGAAGCGTTGCCGAGAACGCATTTGGGGAAGGTGGATCGGGCCGCGTTGAGAAAGGCTGGGCGAGCATGAGTGTGCATCTGACGACCGTCATTACCCGCGAGCTGCGGGCCCTCGCTCGGGAGATCCGCGCTTATCCGGATGACGAGTCCCTCTGGCAGCCCATTCCCGGGGCGGCCAACGCCGGGGGTACACTGGCGCTCCATCTGGCCGGCAACATCCAGCATTACGTCGGCGCCAGGCTCGGCGGCTCCGACTACGCGCGCGACCGGGCCGCGGAGTTCGCGCGCCGCGGAGTGTCGCGCCTCGAGCTCATGGCGGAGGTCGAGAAAGCGATCGCCGCTGTCGAGCACACGCTGCCCGCGATGCAGCCTCATGTCTGGGCGGCGGATTTCCCCGAGGTTGTGGGCGGGCGCATCATTCGGACGGACGAATTCGTGCTCCACCTCGCGACCCACCTGGCCTGGCACCTGGGCCAGATGGACTATCACCGGCGCGCGGTGACCGGCGAGGCCGCCAAGATCGGGGCCGTGGCGGTGACGGAGCTGGGGACGGCGAGGCTGGCCTAACGGCCTCTTATCTGAACCCAACCCTTGGTAACGCCGTGAACAATCCCCATGCGGCCGCCGCGCCAGCGGCCAGGCACACCAATCCGGGCATCATCCGTCCATAGATCACATACCCCGTCCCGAAGAGAGCCAGGTAGATCGCCGCCACGCCGAGGAACCAGCACAACAAGGCCGCCGTGATGCTGTCCTCTCCGTCCGAAGCGCGGACGGTCACGGCGGCGCGCCAGCCTCGACCATGCGGCCGGATGCGGTCGTAGAACGCCTGGAGCGTGGCGCGATCCGTGGGTGGAGTCAGGAACGTGACGACCAGCCATCCCGCGGTGGTGATTGCCACGCCCAGCACCAGCTGGGCGGACGGCGTGAGCGGGGACAGGTCGAGCACCGGCGCGTGCACGAACTGGAAGTACAGCGCAACGGTGAAGGAGATAGCCATGGCGGCGATCTCCGTCCATGCGTTGATCCGCCACCAGAACCATCGCAGCAGGAAAATGAGCCCGGTTCCGGCGCCCACCTGGAGCATGATCTGAAACGCCTGGAAGGCGTTCTCCAGCCACAGCGACAGGGCACCTGCAAGGATGATCAAGCCCACCGTCGTCACGCGGCCCACGGCGACATAGTGCCGCTCGTCGCGGTCCGGTGCCGCGAACCGGCGATACACGTCTTCCACCACGTACGACGCCCCCCAATTGAGATGGGTGGCGATGGTGGACATGTACGCCGCGGCGAGGGATGCCACCATCAGTCCAAGGAGGCCGTGGGGGAGGAACACCAGCATGGCCGGGTAGCCCAGATCGTTCCGCACGATCGCGGGGTCAATATGAGGGAACCGGAGCGCAATCGTCTCGAGGCTGGGGTAGATGACCAGGGACGCCAGCGCCACGATGATCCAGGGCCACGGGCGCAGGGCGTAGTGCAGCACGTTGAAGAGGAGCGTGGTGCGCATGGCATCCCGTTCGTTCCGCGCCGCCAGCATCCGCTGGGCCACGTACCCGCCCCCCCCCGGCTCAGCCCCCGGATACCACGTGCTCCACCACTGGACCGCAAGCGGGATCACGAACACGGCGGCGGCCGTGTTCCAGTCGCTGAAGTCCGGCAGCAGGGAGAGCTTGTCCGCCACGCCGGGATGCGCCATCAGGCCCGCGAGCCCGCCGACCTCTGGCAGGCGCAGCGCGACCACGGCCGCCGCGACCGAGCCCACCATGGCCAGGCCGAACTGCACGAAGTCCGTGAGCACCACCCCCCACAGCCCGGAGCTCGCCGCGTAGAGCACGGTGGCGGCGCTCCCCACGAGAACGGCGGTATGCCGGTCCCAGCCCAGCATCACCCCGGCGATCTTGGTGGCCGCGAGGTTGACCGACGCCATGATCATCAGGTTGAAGAACACGCCCAGGTACACCGCCCGAAAGCCGCGCAGAAACGCTGCCGGGCGGCCGGAGTAGCGCAGCTCGTAGAAGGCGATGTCGGTGAGGGCCTCGGAGCGCCGCCACAGCTTGGCGTAGAAGAACACGGTGCACAGGCCCGTCACGGCGAAGGCCCACCACACCCAGTTCTGGCTCACCCCGCCGCTCCGGACCAGGTCTGTCACCAGGTTCGGCGTATCGGTGGAGAAGGTGGTGGCCACCAGCGAGACGCCCAGCAGCCACCAGGGGAGCTTCCGTCCGGACAGGAAGAACTCCTGCCGCCCGGCGCCGGCGCGGCGTGCCACCATGAGGCCCACGGCGATGCTGAACGCGCCGTAGAGCGCGAGCACCGTCCAGTCGAGTGCGTTGAGTTCCATGAATCGCTGCGGTTGGCCTGCCCGAAGCTGGCCGGAACTGAAGTGACGTCAAGGGTGTCTGGCGCCGGGCGCGCCCCACGGTGACCTTGGGCCCTGGGATCCCAAAGGGAGGACCCGTGACCGCCCGAAATGGTTTGACCGCGCTGGCTTTGGCCGGCGCCGCAGCTGTTGCCTGCGCCGGTGGGGCGCCGGCCCCGGACCGCCTGGACCAACTGTTCGCCGGCGACCTGCGGGTGGTAGACCTCACCTATCCGGTGGCGGGGAACATCCCCTACTGGCCCAGCCCAACCGGCAGGCCGTTCAGCCACGACACGCTCGCGCGGCACGCCAGCGGGGCCCCGTCCATGGCCGCCTATCGGACATCAGAGCATTACGGCACACACCTCGATGCCCCGATTCACTTCGCCGATGGTCAGCCGTCGGTAGATCTCCTCACGGCCCAGGACCTGTTCGGTCCGGCGGTGGTGGTGGATGTTTCGGCAGAGGCTGCGGCCCACCCCGACTACGCGCTCACCCGCGAGGACCTCGCGGCGTGGGAAGCCGAATACGGGCCAATTCCCCAGCGGGCGATCGTGCTGCTCCGCACCGGATGGGGCGTCCGGTGGTCCGATTCAGTGGCCTATCGCAACGCGGATGCTCGTGGCGTCATGCATTTCCCCGGCTTTGGCGAGGACGCCGCGCGGTTTCTGGTCACCCAGCGAGATATTCGGGGCATTGGAATCGACAACTTGAGCGTGGATCCTGGCGCGGCGGACGGGTTCCCAGCGCACCTGGTGGTCAATGGCGCCGGGCGGTTTCACCTGGAGAACGTGGCCAACCTCGACCAGCTCCCGCCAACCGGGGTCTACTTGCTGGTGGCCCCCATCAAGATCGCAGGTGGGTCCGGAGGGCAGGTGAGGCTGTTCGCGGTGTTAGCGGAGCCCTGAGTGTTCCGGCCCGTCCCGCTCTGACGGCAGGCGGTACGTGGGCCCTGGGTAGATCATCCGCGCTGCGTGGCGACATCCTCACCGCCCTGCTGACTCGGCCGACCCGGGGCGCCTGGCGGGGCGCTCAGCCCGGAGGCGCCCGGCCCTCATGACCGCCTCACGGAGCACGAACTGGATCTGACCGTTGACGCTCCGCAGTTCGTCGGCGGCCCACCGCTCCAGGGCGTCGTAGACCTCGGGTTCGAGGCGGAGCGGAAAGGCCTTGCGCGGCGCCACGGTCCGCCCGGCTAGTACAGCGAGCCCGCGTTCACCACGGGTTGCGGGTTCCGGTCGGCGCAGAGCACCACCAGGAGGTTGCTCACCATGGCGGCCTTCCGCTCGGCGTCGAGCTCCACCACGTGCTTCCTGGCCAGATGGTCCAGCGCCATCTCCACCATGCCCACCGCGCCCTCGACGATCTTCTGGCGCGCAGCGATGATGGCGCTGGCCTGCTGGCGCTGGAGCATGGCGCTGGCGATCTCCGGGGCGTAGGCCAGGTGGCTGATCCGGGCCTCGATCACCTCGACCCCCGCCTTGGCGAGCCGGTCCTGCACGTCCGCCTTCAGCTTCTCGGCAATCTCCATCATGTTGCGACTCAGAGACAGCTGGCCCTCCTCGAAGGCATCGTACGGATACGCGGTAACGGTCGTCCGCAGGGCGGACTCGCTCTGGACGTGCACGTACTCGTTGTAGTCGTCCAC
Organism: Gemmatimonadales bacterium; assembly: GCA_036393515.1. Lineage (GTDB taxonomy): Bacteria > Gemmatimonadota > Gemmatimonadetes > Gemmatimonadales > GWC2-71-9 > JACQHC01. The sequence continues at coordinate 29,754 of DASWGV010000094.1, forward strand.
CTCGAACATCGCTTCGGCCGTGTCTACCACCTTCCAGACCACCACGCTGGCCACCTCGATCGGATTCGAGTTCAGGTCGTTCACCTTGAGTTTGGTGGTTTCGAAGTTCCTGACCCGGACCGACACCTTAGCCTTGGTATAGAAGGGGTTGGCCCATTGCAGGCCGGGCGTGCGCACCGTCCCCGCGTATTTGCCGAACAGCTGAAGGACACGGGCTTCGTTGGGGTGCACCATGAAGAAGCCGGCCCACAGGATGCTCAGGATCACGCCGGCAAGGGCGGAGACGACGATCAGGGTGGTGTTCTGGCTACGTACCGTGCTGACCAGCCAGAAGCCGGTGCCTACCGACGTCACCAACAGCAGCAGGATGGCGACGTAGCCGGACATGGGGTCGCGCTTGATTTCGCGGAACATATGGTGCTCATGGCAGATGTATCACTATGATATCATGGTGATACCAATCGCGCAAGGGGATTGCCTTGCAGGGTGGGGCCGGCCAGCGCCGGGGGCAAACGGAGGTGACCGGCCGACGGCACCGTCGCCGGTCCGAGCGCGATGGGCGGGGTGTGGTCGGGGGGGGCCCTGATTGAGAACCTACGGCTTCTCGGTCGCCTGAGCGCCGAGCCTGACGCGCTGGCGAGCCTCTTGCTCCACCTGCCTGAGGGCGTAGCGCATGGCCCGACCCAGGAGCGCCGGCGGGTGGCCCTGGAGAAACGGCTCCGGTGGATCGACGTAGAGCCAGAAGATCTCCATGCATTGCTCGTCGGTGAGATCATCGATCCACTCGGTGTCAGGTTCTGGGCCAGGGCTCGACATCATGTTGTATCTCCTTCGAGCGGTTCGGCGGACCGTGGCTTCACGCGGGAGCGCCTGTTGGTTTGCTGGCCGGCGATGCGATCCCAAGGCGTGTCGCGGTGAGCACCGTCCAACGATGGCGCACCCATTCCCAGTCGACGAAGAGCAGAATAAGCCAGGCCTCACCCACGTGGATGTTCATGGTCACCAGGATCCCGACGTGAAACGCAAGCGCCAACGGGACCAGCCAAACGCGTGCTCCGCGCCTGAGGAGCGCGAGAATGAAGCTCCATTCCAGCAGGACCGCACCAACGCCGATGGCCAGGCAGATGGCCGGGCGGTCGGCGAGCCACAGGCCCGGTAACCGAAAAACCGACACGCGGTCGTCAAGGTTGAACAGCAGGAACCACCGCCGCATGTTGTCCGCCGAACTCCACGAGAGCCCCGTTTGCATCAGCTTCCCGTACGCGGCAAACAGGTAAATTTGGCAGACCAGCAGCTGAATCAGCCGAAGCGGCCACCCGTGTCCCCATGATGCCGTGGGTTGCGTCGAGAGTTGCGCGCGTCGTTCGCGCGTCACGGCCAGCCGGTCGCCAGATCGGGAGCAGGCGAGGACGATCAGGGCGGCAGGCGCGAGTGTCAGTCCACGCGCGTAGGGTGATGCGGTCCAGATGATCGATTCCAGTGGCGCCAGGTGGTACAGCAAGACCCCCGCGATGGCGCTCGATACCCGTGGGTAGATACCCAACAAGGTGCCAAAGAGCGCTCCGATGGCGCTCCACTGGAGCGTCTGCTCCAATGCCGGGTGACCTTCGAACAGGAGGTAGCGCCAGCGCAGGCTTTCCGGCACCCCCGTCCAGAAATCGGGAAGGCCAGCAATGGCCGCGTAATCGCGAGACAGGAGGAACCAAAGAGCATGGGCGGCAACGATTACGCGGGCGGCGGCGAGGTTGAACGCATGCTCCGGCTCGAACCAGAATCGATTCCAGGCCGCTGCCGCTCTTCGAGAGAGGTGGGTCAGGGGTCTCCCGGGAACTCGAATACTCGGACGAGTTGGATCGAGTGGGGATTACGGCGTCGAGCCTCGACGTTGTAGTACTCCCGGTACAATCGGATCCGGACGAACGGCTCCGGCGGTAGGTCGGCGGTTCCTGACCAGATTGTCGGGTGCAGGGTGTGAGAGGGGGCCACCAACGGACCCAGGAAGCGGTGGAAGTACCCGGGTGGTCGGCCCGCTTGCACCGCCGACCAGCCCTGGTTCGCGCGGCTGAGCAGAAACGCCCCGACGCGGACGCGTTCACCCGCGGCCAGCGTGGGCAGGACGCGATGCCACCATGTGCCGAGCTCCTCGATGTTCAGCGGTTGCCACACACGGTAGTCGACGGGGTACTCGATGCCTCGGGTGTCCACCGCGGCGACGCGGATGCGCGCGGGCTTTGGGCTGTCTCCGATATCGCGGGGGGCGGTCCCGACCATGAGTGCCCAGGAGGAGAATGGCCACATGTCGCGTCCCGTGAGAGCGGCGCCAAACGTCGCGGCCACGACGTACAAGATCAGCAGGTTCACCCGACGCCGTTGCTTCGGGTGTCCGTTCGTCCGCTGTCCCCAAACAACGACAATGCCGCATAGGAGGAAGCCGGCGAAGCACAATCCACTGAAGAGGTTCAACATGTTGCGCCTAAGCAGGCTCTCCGAAAGGGTTGGGTGCTACGCCAGGCAAACGTATCCGCCACGGCAGGCGAGGTTCCAGCCGCTGCTGACCCTGGCGATGCTTCCGGGCCGCTCTTGGTGGCGCGATTCGCTGTAGCCAACCACCCGCCGGTAATGGATGGTCCGTCCGCGAGCATCGGCCAGGGGCTCTCGAAACCGGGACGCGAGTCCTCCAAGGAAGTGCCACACTCGTTCCACGTCCCATTCTGTGAACCGGACCATCGGCGTTCCCGGATTGACCCGCGGGGCCCGGGTGGCCAACCGTTCGTCCTGGGGCTGTCGCTGGACGACGCCTCGTTCGATGGCGGCCACCGTACGCCGCAGCAGGGTCGCCCCGCGACGCCCCATTTCGGAATACAACGCGTCGATGGGGGTGCCTCGGTGGAGGGCGAACCGCTCCTGATCGAGAAGAGCCCCCGCGTCGGCACGCTCGCCGGCCTCGTGGACCGTCACCCCGGTCTCGCGGTCGTCGTGGTAGTACGTCCAGAAGTACGGGTTCGCCCCACGGTGACGCGGCAGCAGGGATGGGTGCAGGTTCACGGTGCCGTAACGCGGGATGGTGAGGAGGCCGGGATCCAGCAGCCAGGGGAACGTCGCGATACAGGCGACGTCAGGCTTGATTTGCGCCAGCGCCGTCATCATCCTTTCATCGCTGCCGCGTTGAGCCCGAAGCACTGTTATCGGGGCTCGCCGCGTCCACATCGCCACCGGGTCCTTAGGGCGAAGGCCAGTCGCGCGGGCCGCTCTGCCGAGCAGTCTCCTCGCTAGGGAGGCTGTTGAGACGGGCCTCACGACCGCGACGATTTCGTGGTCCTCCGCCAGGGCCTCCAGGGCCTGGAGACCGAACGTCCCCCCATTGGTCAAGAAGGCAATCCTCATGACGGACCTTTACGAGAACCGATGTCAGTCTCGATTCCGCACCTCCCGGTGACCCAGCACCCGATCGCCGAACGTGAAGCACGGTTACGCCAGCTCCTACCGCTGCTCAAGCGGGCGGGCAGCGAATTCGAGTCCGTCTTGAACGGGTCAAGCATGATCCCGGCCATCCCCGACGGCGCAGTGATTCGCATTCGATGCGCCAGTCTGGTCGATTGCCGCGTCGGTGACATCGTTGTCACGCAGGACGCTGGGCAGCTGGTTGCGCACCGAATCGTCTATCGGGGGCGTCGTGCGGCGGCATCGCGGCACATCCTCACGCGGGGAGATGCGCTCTGGCTTCCCGATCCGCCGCTCCCCGTCGACGCCTTGCTGGGGCGTGTGACCGAGGTCCACCGTAATGGGGCGTGGGCGCCGCCTGAGGGGGCACGGCCGGTCCCGGGGCCCGCTCGACTATGGCTCAGCGTGATCTCGTGGGTCCTTGAGTCCAGCGTGCCGCTGGCTGTGGGATTGGCGCTGGTCGCGGGCGCCCTTCGGCGACTCACGCTCAGAATGCGTCGGGCGGTCGCACGGCTACGGGCCGGAAGCCGCCCGCGCGGAGCCGCGTAGGCGCATCGCGTCCACGCGGCGACGAGCAACCGCCTCACGTGCCGGGGGTGATGGCCTTCCTGCTCGCCTCTACCGCCGCCCGCCGGGCCGTTGACATCTCGGCCGCCCTGCGTACTTCATCCGGATCGAAGCCGGCCTCGAGCCGTTCTGCCTGGGCAACCGGGTACTTCGAGACCTCGGTCCCCCCCCGGGCGAAGACCACCTGGAAGGCCCTGGCCGCGTGGGTCAGGGCCGTTGCCATGCGGAGCACGTTTCGGGGGTCCTGGCCGACCTGCCGCCGGATCCATTCGTTGGCAAACCCGACGTGGACGATCTCGTCAGCTTGCTGCGCTTCGAGCATGCGGGTCATCGCGTCGTCGCCCATGGCTTCGGCCTCTCGCACGCCCAGGGTCACGGCGTCCAGGCCGTCGGCTTCGAAGGTGCGGTTCTCGACCGCCAGGCGGCCGATCAGTGTATTGATTTGCCTCAGGACGCGGTACTGGAAATTCAAGACGGGATACTCGCCGATGCGAACGCCGCGCGCCCGCATCAGGCGGCTGTAGAACAAGACATGCCGGGCTTCATCGGAACACTGACGTGCCAGCCACATCCTTATGCCCCAGTCCGCATCCGGGAAGTCCACCAGGCTTTGCGCCGCGTTCTCCATCACGTTGGCTTCCTCGTTCATCTGGCGATGCAGGAACTCGCGGCGGTGCTCGGGTGTGCCATCCGCATGATTCACCAACTCGGCCCAGAGTTCCTTAACCGTGAACCGCGCGTCGCGGGCCTGCCCCTCTCCCAGCAGCGAAGGATCGAGGCCTGGTGGGGCGCTGGTCGTCACGCGCTCGCCCTTTCCGCCAGCCGTGAGGGGAGGATCGAGCGGAACCCGGCTTGCCGCAGGACTTCCTTCACCTCGTCCTCGGTGAAATCCGCAGCCAGTCGGTCATCTACGTTGACCGCCGGTGCGGCCTTTGGCTTGAGGGGGACGCCCACAGCGTTGACTTCGCCCTCGCGGATCGCAACGTTCTCGTTGGCTCGACCCAGGAAGCGGACGGCCATCGCCACCTTGAGCAACACGGTCGGATCCTGCTCGGTCATCTGCCTGATCCATCGGTTCGCGAACCGGACGTGCGTGATCTCGTCGGCCAGGATTCCGTCGAGGAGGTCCGCGGTGACCCCGTCGCCCGCCTCCCTCCAGGTGTTGCGCAACGCGCCGAGGAGGTCGATCAGCCCGGCCTCGAATGTCCGGTTTTGCACAGCCAGACGACCGGGGAGGTTCTCCAACATTCCCGTCACGCCCCACTCATAGTTGGCGATGGGGAACTCACCCTTGTACCCCCCGAGCTCGCGGAGCCGGCGGTACAACAGGGTGGCGTGACGTGCCTCGTCGGCGGCCTGGCGCGCCAGCAGCATCCGGAGCTCCCATGGGGCATCCGGGAAGTCCGAGACACACAGCGCAGCGATTTCCAGCGCTCCGGCCTCGTTATTCATGTGGCGATGGATGCGTTCGCGGCGGGACATGTCCGACATGTCGGGCCATTCGGCCATCTCGGAATCCAGGTCCACACAAGTGAAACACGGCTCCCGCGCGGGTGCCTGTCGGAGGGTGACGCCACGGACCACCTTGGTCTCAAACGACACGCCAGTCACACAACCTCCGCGGTCTTGGGCGGAGGCCGGAAATCGACGTAGTCCCGGGCACTGGCGGCCATCCTCCTGAGGCGCTCCAGCCAGGCTCGGTCGGCGGTCGGGAGGTCCGGACGTTCCTGGCCGAGCTGCTCTCGGTCCCGCCGCATCCTCGTGAAGTCGGCCAGCACGCGTTCGAGGATGCGGACCGTGGGCTCGTCCATCAGGTGGTCGGTCTCATCGAGATAGCGGCGGCAGCGGGACCCCAGGTCGGGCATGAGGACCTCGAAAAAACCGTCGAGGCGCTCAGGGGTTCCCGCCGCCCCAGCCATGGTCTCGAGGACCACCATGAACGCCGCAGTCGGCCGGCGGGATTGATGGAGTCCGAGGCGCAGCTCCGCGGTTCGCTTGCCGAACGCGTCGGCGTGCTGGGCCAGATCCCACAGATGCCGTCCGAAGAGCACCTTGACCTCGAGCTCCGGCGTGGTCGGTACCCAGCGCGCCAGGGTTTCCATCAGGTAGACCGAAATGAAGCGAAAGGTCGCGACCGCATCCGCTTTTTCCCGAATCGACAGCCCCATCAATCCTCCGGAAGTCGTTCGAGGACATCGGCCGCTTCATCGGCCGACCTTACCTCCAGGAAATAACAGCGCACCTGCGAAAACAGTGTGAGCACCCGCATAACGCGCTCCGCCGGTCGCGCACGCCACAGCGAGCACCCTAACGGGGAGAATATCGCCCACTGATCCCGCCCGGGTACGAACCGGACCAACCTGGTCGTATCCCCGAACCCGCGGAGCACAACGACCGATCGGAGCGGGACCGGTCTGACTCCGGACTCGGGAAACAGCTCACCGACCCGTCCCCGCAGGCGGGTCGAGCCGTCGGGGAACGCCTCGGTTTGGAGGTGGGCCTGAGCCAGCGTCCGCTGCACGGCGGTGGCCGTCGGCCCGGGCCGCACCGAAACGGACCGGCGGAACGGAAGCAGGACCCGGGTCGCGACGCGCACCGCGGCCACTTCGTCCCCAAGAAAGTCGTGACCGCGCGCCGCCAGCGCCAGGGCCAATGTCGTTTTTCCCGCTCCCTTGGGCCCGGTGAGCAGCATCCCGGCACCGTTCACGCCGAGCGCCGCCGCGTGGTAACACAGGAGGTCCGGCTGCTGGCCGAGCACCTGGTTGACCGCGAGGTTGGCCACGAACCGCTGCCAAGGCGCCCGTCGGTCGACGAGGATCTCGTCCGCCCCGAATGCGAAGAGCGTCCCACTCCCGTCACTCGGCGTCAGTCCGCGCCAGCCCGCGGTGCCGACCGCGACCTCCCGGTATCCTCGGCCGCCGAAAAGATGCAGGGCAAACTCCATCAGGTCGAGTCGTCCACCGTCCACCTGCACCAGGGAGCGCGACGGGGAGTCGATCGACCGTACCGAGTAGGCCACCGGCGTACCTTCCGGTGCCGCGCCCCGCGTCGCGCACTCCCGATACAGTTCGTCAAACCGGTTGGAGAACTCGGCGTCATCGGCCCGTACGCCAAGATGCCCATCACCGAGCCGGTACCACGTGGTTCCGGTCGGGATGGGCATCCGGTCGAACTTCGAATGGCAGGCTGCGATGTCTTGGGGCGACCGCAATCCTACGGACGGCTTGTGGGCTGCACCGTCCGGATCACGCTCCCCGGCCATCCCGCCAAGCGACGCAGTACAGTGTGGGGATCGCTGTCGCTACCACCACCAACTTGCGCCGGCGCTGGTGATCTGGAAGGCCGCCAGCATTTCGGTTTCGTCCATGACCTTCACCGTCGGCGTCTGGTACTTGCGTTTGGACACGGGGGTCTGCTTCATGTGTTCTCCTCGTGGTGCGGTTTGACCGTGATCGACCGGGTCACACGGGAACGACGATCTTCAACTCCGCAAACTGTCGTAGGGTCTTCTGAACGTCCTGCGCGGCCAACGGCGCGTCCACACCCTCGAATTCGCTACAGAGCTGTGATGACAGATCATCTTCGCTCCTCGGGTGCTCCAGCAGCTTCCAGAGGAACGCCGCCGTCTCGTTCAGCACGCAGAACTTCTTGGTCACAGGGTTGAACAACACCGCTTCGTCCTGCATCGGCGCCGCTTCAATCTCCGGACTTCGCTGATACCGTGTCACACCCACCCTCCCACTGGCAACAGCTTCAATAACTTCGCTACCGGAAGCTGTCAAGACAAGCACGGCCATCACACCAGCGTTGCTCGCTCGGCCACTTCTCGTTTGGGACCCTCCGGGTCTTCACGCGTGGGCCTCCGAGGCGCGAATTGGCGCGCGAGTAGCCCGAACGGCGTAACGAGGTGGGCGAGGAGCGACTCCTTCATTTCGAGTCCCGGAACGCCGTAACGCACCGGGCGCGGCGCATGAGTGATGGCGGTTCCGAAAACATAGTCCCAAAAACTGAACATCGCTCCGAAGTTCCTGTTTGCGTGCGCCGGGTCCGTCGAGTGGTGAATGGAGTGAAACACGGGGCTGACGACCACCGGGTACCCGGGGCCAAACCGCCAATTCAACTCGGCATGTTGCAGGGCCTGCAGGGCGACGAGGATCGCGTACAGTGGGATCCAGGTGCGCATGGGAATGCCGAGGATCAACACGAACACGACGAACATCACCACTTGGGCATAGAGCATCTCCAGCGGGTGACGCCGGTACTGCGTGAGGGTGTTCAACTGCTCCTGAGAATGATGGACGGTGTGGAATGCCCACAACATCGGTACCGCATGCTGTAACCGGTGGATCCAGTAGAGCACGAAGTCGCCGACGATGAGATAGATGGGAACCGCGATGATGGAGGGCATGTTGGGAAGGAGCTCGAGCCGCAGGAATTCCAGGCGGGCCCCCAGCGCGTTCGTGACCACGGAGAGAATGAACATCACGTACACGCCGCTCCGGTAAAACAGCGCCCAAGCAGCGTCCGTCGCAAAATGCTTGGAGAGGAGTCGGCGCGACGACACGCCCTGGCGTCGCTCCGCCAGCTGCACGAGGATCACGACACCCAACAGCAGCGCGGTGCCGAACAGCGCCGATCTCGTCAGCTCTCCCAATCGCAGCGTCGCGACGAGGTCCGTGGCGACGTCCGGTTCGCTTGTTGTCATACCATTGAACTATCGGTCTTGAGTCCACGACGTGTCAAGCAGCCGCCGGCTTCGTGAGGGTTCCTCCTGGCCACAGATCGGAGAGCCCGTCTACTCGAAGCGGACCGCGAAGCGCTCAGCCCACATCGTCACGCCGACGATACGCCACAGGAGAAACGCCTGCCGCATGCCTAGTGTGCCCCCGACCCGCACCGACGCCGATAGCGGTCCCAATCCCGCCCGGGACAGCGCCGGAATCCGCCCGGCGGCTTCGAGGAGCTCGGTCAGGCGGGGGATCTGTGCCGGCCAGGTGTGTACCGGCACGGCGAATCCGACCTTGTCGGTCCGGTTGAGGATCGCCTCGGGGACGATCCCCCGCATAGCCTCCCGGAAGACCCGCTTGGTCGATCCATCATTTCCGATCACGTAGTCCTCCGGGAGGCTCAGCACGAATTCGGCGAGCTCGCGCGTCAGGAATGGCAACCGTCCCTCCACGGAGTGCGCCATCGAGTTCCGATCCTCATACCGGAGCAAGATCGGCAGATTCACCTCCATGCCGTGCCGCAGCGCGCCGCGGAGCACGTGGTGGTCGCTGACCCGAAGGGGTGGCCGCCCCTCGACACGCTGCTCCCGACACCAGGCTGCATTGATCCAGGGTTGCACCTTCCGGCTTCTGAATTGAGGCGAGAACCGTGGAGGCAACGACAACTGGATACCCCTCGCGGCGGTATGCCACGTCGGGGCCCCGCGTGCGTCACGCCGCCGCGCGGTCTGCCGAAGGAAGCGGCCCGCGGTGATGAATGAGCCTTCTCGCAGCATCGTGGCCAGGCGAGGTCCCCATTGGTGCCGATACCCGCCCATCACCTCGTCTCCGCCCTGGCCGCCCAAAACGACCGGCACCCCGGCTGCCCGCGCCGCCCCGAAGAGCCGGTATTGCGCGTAAATGGCGATGCTACCGAACGGCTCGCCCTGCGCCTCGACCACCCGATCGATGTCCACCAACCAATCGCGAGGCTCCAGGTGGACTTTGTGTGGCAGCGCCTGGGAGGCCCCGTTCACCATGTCGATCCAGGACTCCTCGCTCACCGCTCCTTGCCCGCCGATATAGCTGAATGTGTGAAGATCGAGGCTTGGGCCGGCAAGGTGCCGCATCGCCATGACGATGGACGACGAATCGGTGCCACCGGACAACAGGGTCCCCACCGGTACATCACTGCGGAGATGCAGCGAAACGCTTTCCAGAAAGAGCTCTCGCAGACGAGAGGCCGCTCCCTGGAAGGCGAGCGGACGCTCGTTTGGCGTGATCTCCAAGCGCCAATATCTGAGCGGCCGGAAATCGTCCAGACGGTCGAGGCCGACGGTGACCGAGTGCGCCGGAGGGACCGCGCGGATGTCTGCGAACGGGGTCGCAGCCGAGTGTCCCGTGATCCCCGTGTCGAGATACTCAAAAAGGGACTGGGGATCGACCCTCCGGCTGACCCCACGGAATCCGAGGAGCGCCGGGATTTCGGAGGCGATCACCCAACCCGACGGGATCCGCGCGTAGTACAGCGGCTTCATGCCGAAACAATCCCGTGCCAGGAACAGCCGGCCGGCGTGGAGATCGAGAATCGCGATCGCGTACATACCGTTCAGCCGTCCGAGGCACGCGGCCCCCCATTCCGCATAAGCCTGCAGCAGAACCTCCGTATCGGAGCGTGATCGGAAGGGCCGACCACACGCTTCCAATTCCCGGCGCAATTCGAGATAGTTGTAGATCTCCCCGTTCAGCATCACCGCGTACCGGCCGTCGGGACTGACCATTGGTTGGTGTCCGGCTTCGGTCCGGTCAATGATCGCGAGGCGCCGGTGGCTGAAGATCACGTTGGCCCACCCCTCGCGGTCACCCATCGGAGGGTGAATCTCACTGAGCTGGTCGTGCGCACTCCATTGGTGGGCTTGCCCCCGGCTCGGCCGGAAGACCAGGATGCCGCGATCGTCCGGGCCCCGGTGACCGACAGCGATGGCTGCGGCCCTCACGGACTCAGACATCTGATCGGGATCTGCGTGACCTACATAGACGACGATGCCGCACATCGAATGCACCACGCTGGACAGGAAGGGGCGACAGTGTGGACGGCGCCTGCGGAAACGAGCCAGTCCGATCCACACTGGGCAGAAGGTAAGGTGCCGCCGCGCGACGTACATCCTCGGCTCCGTGCCTCCAAGGCCACCGCCCCAGTTCCGACTGTGTTGACAGCCGGGGCCGGGGCGCGACACCTTGCCGTTCGTTCGGGCAGTAGCCAGACCCTAGTCTGCTGTCCCATTTGTCCCATTCCAGTTGGACAGGCTTGCAGGGTTGCGGGAGTACTTGTCTCGAGCTCCGATGAGTACTGGCCGTCCTCGTACGCTCGAGATCACGCTATCGGCGACCAAACGCGCCGCAGCGAGCCCCACGTGGCCTGCCGGAACCTGCCACCCGACGCGAGGTGATGCCGGGAGCGATCGGGCCTGACGGCCTCGGCGTCGCGGAACGCCGGCTACTTCTGACGCTGTTGCGTCCATCGGTTGAGACTCAGCCCGCCCTCCGGGCGGACGCCGGCGACTGGGTCAGGCTGGCCGAAGCGATTCCCTGGGGGCTCGCGCCGTACGTCTACTGGTCCGCGACAAGGGTGGCAGCCAGCGCGGCGATCCCGAAGGAACCCCTGGAACAGCTGCGGGCCGTCACCGGCCGCCTTGCCCTGACGCGCCTGCGTCAGCAGGCCGCGTTCCGCAGCGTCTGCGTTGGGCTGCGTGAGGCGAACGTCCCCCATTTGGTGCTCAAAGGCGCAGCGCTGGCGCACCTCGTCTATCCCGATCCCGGTCTCCGCCCCATGAGTGACGTCGATCTCTGGGTGCCAGCGGACCGGCTCGAACAAGCCACGGCCATCCTGATGGCCCAGGGTCTGGAGTACCCCGAGCGCGTACGACTGGGTGCGCCGGTGGGAAGTCCGCCCGATCGAGCCTCCAGCCGAACGCTCGAGCCCCCCGGTGGCGGCGTGACGATCGAACTGCACGGGTCCGTTCCTTCACTGCACGGCGTTTCCTGGGGGACCTTCGACGCCGCGTGGCGGTCGGCCGTGCCCGCGACGCTCCACCACATCCCGGCGCACATCCTCTGCCCGTTTCACTTCCTGACTCACGTGGGCCTTCACGCCGCCCGGCGCGAACGCTTTCGCACCGGTCTGCTGCCGCTGCTCGACATCGCCCTCCTGGCCGACCATTGGACTCGCGAGTGGGACTGGGACGGGATGGCGGCGGCTTGGAATCGGGAGCGCGTTGGTCCGTGGATGCTCCTCTGTCTCACCCTGGCCCGAGACCTCCTGGCCGCGCCCATTCCCCACGATCTGGAGCGCCGCTGCGGCGTCCCGGTCGGCTGGACCGAAATGCGACAACTGGCGGAGGAACAGCTCTGGGACGGGCCGCGGTATCGGTTCCTGCTCGACCCCATGCGGGTTCGTGCAAACCGGGGCCTGCTGGGTTGGATGCGCCAGCGCATCGTGGATTACTACTGGCATTCGCCCCAACCACGTCCCGTGGCCGAGGTCGTGCGCGATGCGTTCCGCCGCGCGCGGTTTGACCTCACGGTCAAGCTGCCGCGCCACGTCCGGGGCTGGCGCAGCGGCGTGGTGGACCTGGGCTCACTGCGCCGCGGCGCCGCGTTGGCGCACGCCCGGCGCCAGCTGGAACAGCTGGTCCTTGGAGCGGGCGGCTTGGGCAGTCCGGATAGCGAGCCGTGAAGGTCCGCCCCTCGCGGGCGGCGGGTTCTGTCGTCGGAAGAAGTCGGGTTGCCGCGAGTCCGGCGTCGCGATAGACTCCGCGGTGAGCCGGGCTCCCCGGTCTCCGCAGCCGAACATCGCAAGGAGTCGCCGCCGTGGCCTCCCCCTCGGTTGTTTCATCCGAAGTCGTCCAGACCGCCCAGGACAGCTACGACCGCTGTCGGCAGGCCCACGACTTTTTCCCCAAGTTCTACAACCGCCTGCTGGCCAGCAACGAGTCCATCCCGCCGATGTTCGTCAACACATCGTTCGAGAAGCAGAACAAGCTGCTCGATCACGGCATCGGGAGCTTGCTGATTTTCGCCAAACGGCGGAACCCGGCCCTCCTGCAACGGATCGCGGAGCGTCACGGCCGCCGTGACCTCGCCGTCAAGCCGTCCCTGTACGGCTGCTTTCTGGACAGCCTGATCGCCGCGGTGGCGGAGTTCGATCCGCAGTTCAGCCCTGACGTCGAGCGGGCGTGGCGCGCTGCCATGACGCCCGGTATCGAGTTCATGAAGGCGGCGTTCTAGCGATGACCACGCAGGCCGCATGCGCCACCTGCGGCGCAGCAATCGAGGCGGGTGCTCGCTTTTGCGCCAGCTGCGGCACGGATGTCTCCGGCGAGCAGGGCAGCGTTGCGACCCGCCAGCTCAAGCCCAGCGCCGGGACCGCTGAGATCCGGGCCCTGCTACTCGAACGGCTCCGTGACGCCACGCTGGGAGACCTGGAGATTCTGGTTGAGCTGGGCCGCGGCGGGATGGCGACCGTCTATCTGGGGCACGACATCCACCTGGACCGCAAGGTCGCCGTCAAAGTCATGCACCCCGCGTTGCTCGAGGGCGAGGGCATGGTAGAGCGGTTCAAGCTGGAGGCCCGCACCGCCGCCAAGCTGAGCCACCCCCACATCATCCCCATCTTCGCCGTCCGCGACGCCGACCAACTGCTCTACTTCGTCATGAAATTCGTCGAGGGGCGTCCCCTCGATTCCATCATCAAGGAGATCGGCAAGCTGCCCATCCCCATGGTGCAGTCCATCCTCTCCAAGGTCGGCGAGGCGCTGGGCTATGCCCACCGGCACGGCGTCATCCATCGAGACATCAAGCCGGCCAACATCATGATTGACGTGGAGGGGCTGCCGGTCGTCACCGACTTCGGGATTGCCAAGGTGGCGGACAAGCAGGGCCTCACCATGACCGGCGCGACCGTCGGCACGCCCACCTACATGAGTCCCGAGCAATGCACCGCCGGTACCATCACCGGCGCCACGGACCAGTACTCACTGGGCGTGGTGGCCTACGAGATGCTCACCGGTCGCCTGCCGTTCCAGGGCGAGACCATCGTGAGCCTGATGTACAAGCACTGCCACGAGCCGCCCCCGCCGTTCCAGGAGATGCGCCCGGATTGTCCCCCGGCGCTGCACGACGCGGTCATGCGCATGCTGCGCAAGGCGCCCGACGAACGGTTCCCCTCCATGGAGGCGGCGGTGGCCGAGATCGGCACGGTGGCGCTGGGCTTCGACGACCCCGTGCGGACGCAGCTCATCAGCTTGGCCAAGCAGGGCGAGAACCTGACGATCCTGAAGCGGGTAAGCACACCAACCAGCCAGACTCCCCTCGGCACCCGGGCGAAACGCACGGCGGTTCCGCGATCGGTGACGTCCGCGCCCACGGTGATTGAGCGGGCCAACCTGCCGCCTGAGCGACGCCGCAGTCCCGTCGTCGCCGCTGCGGGTGGTGCCCTTGCGGTTGCGGCGGTGGCGCTGGTCCTCTGGCTCAAGCCCTGGGCCGGAGCAGCTCCCGCCGGATCGGCGATGCCAACGGCTGATCCAGGCGCTCCGGGCACGCTGCCCGCCGCCCGACTGACAGTCGAACCGGCGACGGCCCAACTCGTCGTGGGTGGCACCATGCAGCTTGGGGCGACGATCCGGGCGGCTGATGGGAGCGGAAAGCCTGCGGGGGACGCGCGCTGGTCATCCACCAACCCGAGTGTGGCCTCCGTTTCCCCGGCGGGGCTGGTGACGGCCCTTGCTGCCGGCGCGACGACCATTCGCGTGACGACCGCGACCGGCGAGGCAGCCGCGGAGCTTCAGGTCGCGGCGGCGGCTGCCGCGCCATCCCCGGGCGGCGGGCCGGCGCCCGTCGTGGTGGCCTCGGTGCGGTTGGAGAGCGCGCCCGGGGTGCTCCGCGTGGGCGAGACCACTACCCTACGCGCCACCGTGCTGGACCGGGCCGGGCGGCCGGTGGCCGGGCGTGACGTGACCTGGTCCAGTAACGACCGGTCGCGAGCCACGGTGTCGGCGGCAGGTGTGGTCACCGCACTGGCTCCGGGGGTGGTGCGGATCACGGCTCTCAGCGACGGTGCCAGTATCCTTCACACGCTGGAGATCGAGCCGGCGCGCGTCGCGTCCGTCACGGTCTCGCCGCCTCCCGGGGAGATCCCGGTTGGGGGATCGGCGCGACTGACCGCGACCCTCCACGCCGGGGACGGCCGTGCGCTGGCGGATCGCGCCATGGTGTGGCGCAGCGCCAACCCGGGCGTCGCCACGGTGCAGGACGGCCTCGTGGTCGGCGTGGCGCCCGGCTCAAGCGTCATCAGCGCTGGCAGCGACGGGATCGAAGGCTCCGTCCCTGTTACGGTGGCCACGCCCGCTGCGGCGGCTAGGCCGACATCGGTGGATCCGCGGGAGGCAGTCGGCGCGGTCATTCAGGAATACGCGCGCGCTCTGGAGTCGCGGGATATCACCGAGGTGCGGCGGGTCTATCCCGGCATTCCGGCCAACCAGGAGGCGCAGGTCGCCCAGACATTGCGCTCGCTGGACAACCTGAAGGTGACCCTGACGGTGCAACGGCTGGAGATTCGCGAAGACGTGGCCCGCGCCGACGTCAGCGGGCAGTACAATTTCTTCAGCCGCGACAACCGGCGGAACGAAAACCTCCCGGTCCGGCTCCAGATGGTCCTGGAACTGCGAGGCGGCGGTTGGCGTATCCAGTCCATTCAATGACGCCGGCGAGGCTCGGTCGTCTGGCGTGGGCCGCCGGCACGGCGGCACTTGTGGGGTTGGCCTGTGCCGACCTGATGACGATCCTCGAGCCCAGGGTCGTGAGCGTCCGGATCACCCCCGACACGGCGTATCTGCGGATTGGCGACGTGGCGTTGTTCCGGGCGGCGCCGCTGGACGGCTCAGCCGCCATCGTGGCCCAGGCCCGCGCGGTCTGGAACAGCAGCGCGCCGGCCGTCGCCGCGGTCAACGATACCGGATTGGTGGTCGCCGCCGCCGCGGGCGTCACCACGGTGACGGCCGCCGCCAACGGCGTCGAGGGCCAGTCCCACGTGCAGGTGAGCGGGGCCCCCGCCGCCATCGCGATCGCCGCGGGGGACAACCAGACCGCCGCGGTGAACGCCGCCGTCTCGGTGCCCCCGGCCGTCCGCGTCACCGACGCCTCCGGGAACCCGGTCCCGCAGGAGCCGGTGACGTTCGCGGTCACGAGCGGGGGGGGCACCGTGAGTCCCACGACCAGCGTCCTCACCGGCGGTGACGGCGTCGCCCTCGCGACGTCATGGACCATGGGGCCTTCTCCCGGGACCAATACGCTCACCGCCACCGCCAGTGCTAGCGGTCTCGTCGGCAATCCCGTGACCTTCAGCGCCACCGCGACCGTGGGACCGCCGCACGCCGCGCAATCCTCGGTGATCGCCGCGCCCGCGACTATCGCACCCAGCTCTGGCGCCAGCTCCACTACCATCACCGTCACCGTGCGGGATTCGGCGGGCAGCACCATCAGCGGAGCGACCGTGGTGTTGGCGGCGACCGGGAGCGGCAACGCGATCACGCAGCCGGCGGGGCCCACTGATCTCCAGGGCCAGGCGCAGGGCACGCTGAGCTCCACCACCGCGGAGACCAAGGTGGTGTCGGCCACGGTGAATGGGACCGTCCAGGTCACCCAGACCGCCAGCGTGCTGGTCTCGGCGACGGCCCCCGCGGGGCTGGCCATCGTGACGCAGCCGGCGGGCGCCACCGCCAACGTCGCGTTGGGCACGCAGCCGGTGGTGGACGTCGTGGACGGCTTCGGGAACCGGGTCGCGGCGGCCACGGACGTGGTCACCGTCAGCCTGGCCGGCGGGGAGGGCACGTTGATCGGGCCGAACGGGGAGGTCGGGTCGGTCAGCGTCGCCGCGAGCGCCGGCCGCGTGGTCTTCGCTGGCCTCCGCATCCGAGGCCCGAGCGCCACCAGTGACACGCTGGGCCCGGGGGTGCATCAGCTGCGCTTTGCGGCGTCAGGGTTCAGCGACGTGGTGTCGGCGAATCTCAATGTCGAGGTGTCCTACGGGTACAATGTGCAGCGGGTGTACGACCTGAATGGCTGCGTCACGTGTCACGGCCTCACCTACGCCAACAGCGTGAATCAGCCCACCGGGGCAGGCGCGTGCGCCGGACGCCTGCGGGTCGTGCCCGGCGATACCACCGTGGCGAGCGTCATCTATGACAAGGTGCGGACCGCCACGCCGTCGTGCGGCGTGGTCATGCCGCCGGCGGGCCTGATATCCGCCCGACAGATCACCATCATTCGCGACTGGATTCTGCAGGGCGCCAAGAACAACTGACCGTGGCGCCGGCGGGTCAGAAGCCGAACTCGATGCCGCCGGTCCAGAGGAAGTCTGGTTGGAGCCCCGCCTTGCGCAGCGGGATGATCCCGTTCACCAGCAGAACCGTGCCACCCCGCATGGTGAACTTGACCCCCAGCGACGCGTCCAGCCGATCCTCCCGGCGCTCCGGGAACGAGGTCGCCGGAACCTGACGCACGATCGGCGTGGCGAACTGGATGACGCCGGGAAGCGGCAGCTTGCTTTCGCCTACTCGCCACTCCGAAATCAAATCAAAGGCCAGCGTGGCCCACGGTGTCATCAAGTTGTCGAAGCCCAGGTTGGCCAGCACCGCGTCGCTCTGGAGCGCGCCCGTCCGGACCAGATAGCCGGCGTTCGCATGGGGGGAGAAGTTGCCGAACTGAAGCGCCACGATGCCCAGGCCTCGAGCGGAGGTCGCTCCAGCGCCGAGCAGGTTCTCCTCGTCCCCCGTGGGGAAGCGCACTTCGGCCAGCAGGGCCGCCCCACCCTTGGACCCCTGTCCGAGGTTCACCTTGAGACGTCCCACCACGTCACCCAGCCCCGCCGCGGAGGCGTTCATGCTGCTGGTGGCGCGGACCACCGGATTGGCGAGGTCGCCGCCGAAGAAATGCGCCGTGGGATAGCCGAAGGGCTCGACCTGCGCCGTGCTCACGCCGCGCAGCGACGTGCGCACGAACGGCACCGCCACACCCAGGTCCACGAAGTCGCTGATGCCCCAGGTGGCAATGACCGACGCCAGCAACAGGTCAATGTTCAATCCGAGGTCCAGCCGGATCACGTCATTCTCGAACACCGGATCACCCAGCCCGGGGTTCCCCACGTCCTGATGCGCGAAGTTGAGCACCAGGTTGTCCAGCGGGTCGCCGTTCAGCGTGGTGAACGAGACGGCGCTCACGTTCGCCCCCAAGAAGAACCTCCCCCGGCCCAGCGTCTGCGAGCGCTCCCCGAACACCGGTCCGGCCGAGGTGGACGTCCTCACCGGCAGTCCACCGACGACGGAAAAGGTGGCGCCGCTGCTGGTGGCTCCGATCGGCGTCGTGGCGGTGCTCCGGGCCATCGCTTCCGTGAGGAACGCGATGACGGTGAGGTTCCCCGCCGCCACGTCAGGCAAGAAATGGCTCCCGTGCTCGTTGTCGAGGTCGAGGCACAGCGGCTGGCCGCACGTCCCGAAGGTGAACAGGTCGGAGAATCGCTCGCGCAAGCTCTGGGCGTGCCCGGCGGACGAGAACGTCAGGACGGCGAGGGTGGCAAGCGTGAGGGCACGGGGCATCGTATCTCCGGGGGTGGACAGCGTGGTCGGGCGTAAAGATAGGAGCGGCTCGCTGGTGCTGGAAGTGCGTCACGGGAATCCGCTGCCTGGCGTTCGCGCCCTGACGCGGCCACATTGAGCCGGAGATGCGTTCGCTCCTCCTCTGCGCCGCCACGGCCTGGGCGGCCAACCCGCTCGCAGCCCAAGACACCACGCAAGTCGTTCAAGAGATCACGGGCGGTCGCTCAGCGGCCGCCGCGGCCCTGGACCTTCCCTTCCGCGTCGCGCTGTTTCCCTTGCGACTGCTCGCCCACGGGCTGAGCGACGGGTTGGGCTGGGTTGAAGGCGCGGGCGTCATCGCCATGGTGACCACGCTACCCGACCGGATCCGCCCGGCCTCGATCCGGATCGGTGGCTTGGGCGAGCACTCAGGAGCAGGGGGCGGGATCGGCGTCGCGCTGGGTCAGCGCGACGTCGCGGCGTATGGGGCCGGCGCCACGGCGAACGCGACCACGTCGGGCTATCAGCTGCACGCCGCGGAAGTCTGGTATCGGCTGGGCCCATCCCTTGCCGCCACGGTTGACGGGCAATTCCGGGTGAACACGCGGGACGAGTTTTACGGGGTGGGGAATGCGTCCGCTCCGGGTGATCGCTCGGATTACGACTTGCGGCGGCTGGCGGGCGGCGTGGGTCTGGAATGGCGGCCTCATGACCGCGTGCGCGTGGGCGGTCGCGCCGGGTGGCGCCGGGAGAGGGCGGGGGGTGGTGGACGGAACCCGACCGTTGCAAACACCGAGCTGGTGTTCGCCGCCAGCCTGCCCCCGGCCTTCGACGTGAGTTACCGGTACCTGCGGCCTTCGATGGAGGTGGCCTGGGATGGACGCCGAGCCACGCCGCGGGGCGTGCTGGGGGCGTGGGTGAGCACCCTGTATGCCTACAATCGCGTGGTCAATGCCGGGACGTCGGTCCCCGACGTTCGGTTCCACGAACTGGGCGGCGAAGCGCACGCCTATGCGTCGCTCGGCGGGTTGCGTCGTATCCTGGCCCTCCGCACCTGGCTGGAAGTTCGGCGCGCTGAGCGCGGGACCATTCCGTTCCACCGCCTCGCCGCCATCGGCGGCAGTCGAGACCTGCGGGCGTTTCCCTCCACCCGGTTCCGGGACAATGACGGCCTGCTGCTCACGGCCGAATACCGCTATCGCGTGTGGGAGGACGAGCGGGCCGCCAATGGTCTCGACATGGTGCTCTTCGTGGACCAGGGCGCTGTGGCCCCGAACCTGTTTGCCGGGCTCAGGGCGAACGACTTCCACAGCGGCTACGGGATCGGCGTGCGCTTGACGGGCAAAGCTGTCCTTGGCCGGGTGGAGGTGGCCCACGGCCGCGAAGGAACCCGTCTCCTGGTTCGCGCGGGCCCCCCGTTCTGACGCGGCACCCCGTGTCCAGCCGAGTCGCCGTCGCCCTGGGAGTGGTCTTTGCGGGCCCGGCATGCGCCGGAGCGCCCCGACTCGTGGTCATCGAGCCCTACGGCGCCTACGCCGACACCACGCACGTCCCGGCTCCGCGAGCTCGGCAGTTCAGCGAGATCGCGGACATGATTGAGCGGACGGTGCTCGAGCCAGTCGAGCGATTCCTGAGTCTGGGGCGCCGGGTGCGCCGCGCCAGCCGGAGCGGGCGGGAAGCGCGGAACGTCAACGCGTGGGACGACGTCGAGAACTCGGCCTGGTTTGAGCACCGAAACGATGTCGCATCCCTCACCATAGAGGAGCTACGGGACGGACCCGTTCCCGACGCCCGTCCGGTGGCGGCCGGACCACTCACCATTGTCGGGCCCAAACCATCCGGTGTGACGCCGGGCTTTCGCGTGCGCGACGCCAGCGGCCGGCAGTATGTCCTGAAGTTCGATCCGGTTGAGGCGCCGGAGTTGGCCAGCGCGGCCGAGGCGATCGCGACCAGGGTGGTGCACGCGGCGGGCTACCACACTGCGCAGACGTCGGTCTTCACCTTTGATCCGGCTCGCCTGGTGATTGCCGAGGGCGCGCGCATGCGTGACCGGAGCGGCGTTCTGCGCCCCATGACGGCCGCCGACGTGGAGGCCGTCCTGCAACGCGCCCATCGCCTTTCGGATGGCCGGATCCGCAGCCTGGCGAGCCGGTGGATCGTCGGGGGCATTGGGTCGTTCGACTGGGAGGGCCGGCGACAGGACGACCCCAACGACGAGATTCGGCACCAGCACCGGCGGGAGCTGCGAGGGTTCTATGTAGTCTCTGCCTGGCTCAACCACGTGGACGCGCGGCGCGGCAATACCCTGGACCAGTTTGTGGGAGACACGGCGGGCGGATATGTCCGCCACATCATGCTGGACGTCAGCTCGACGCTGGGTAGCGCTTCGAATCGACCGCAAACCCCGCGCGAAGGGGCGGAAACCACGGTGTCCTACCCGCACATGGCTCTCCGGGCGCTCACCGCTGGTGTCTATCGCGCGCCCTGGGAGCGGTTGGATACGGCGCGCGCGGGCCCGTCGGTCGGGTACTACTCGGTGGCGAATTTCGACCCGGGCGGCTGGGCGCCGCTCCGCCCCAACCCGGCCTTCGAGGAGCGCACCGCCCGCGACGGGTATTGGGGCGCGAAGCTGGTGGCGTCCTTCTCCGACGATCAGTTGCGGGCTGTGGTCGCGGCGGGCGAGTACAGCGACCCACGCGCGGCCGACGCGATCCTCCAGGCGCTCCGCGACCGCCGCGACGCCAGCCTCCGCTACTGGTTTGGGCGGGTCACCCCCATCGAGCAGCCCGTGGTCCGGTGTGAGGGTGAGGACCTGATGGTGTCGTTCCAGGACTACGCGGTGCGGTACGGGGTGGCGGAGGCGGCGGCAACCCGGTACGAGGTAGCGTTGGTTCACCAAGAGGCAGGGTTGCGGCGACAGGCTGAGGACGTCACGGTGCCCATTCGCGTCACCGGGGGGAAACCGCCCCGTGCCTTTGCCCCGACAACCGACGCGGCCCGCATCGGCCGGCTGATGGTGCGAGCAGTGCGCGGCGGACGGCCCGCACCGCCGGCCACCGTGTATCTGCTGTACCAGCCCGAGCGGGAGTGCTATCGAGCCGCCGGGCTAGCCCACTGACTACGCCCGCCGCAGTACCAGCGCGGCGTTGACACCCCCGAATCCGAACGAGTTGGAAAGGATCACATCCGGCGCAGGCAGGGGATCGCCATTGGCGTGGAGCCGCAGGTCGCACGCCGGATCGGGGACACTCAGGTTGATCGTGGGCGGCAGCCAATCGTGCCGGAGGGCCAGGGCGCAGATGGCGGCCTCGAACGCGCCGCTCGCCCCCAGCGCATGCCCGTAGTAGCCCTTGGTGCCGCTCACCGTGAGACGCGTTGCGTGTTCGCCGAACACCGCGCGGATGGCCTTCGCTTCGGTGACATCGTTCAGCGGCGTGGACGAGCCGTGCGCGTTGACGTACCCCACCTCGTGCGGCGCCACGCGCGCGTCGGCCAACGCCAGGCGCATGGCGCGCGCCGCCTGTGCGCCATCCGGTCGCGGCGCGGTCATGTGATGCGCGTCGTTGGTGAGGGCATACCCCGCGAGCACACCGTAGACCGGGGCGCCCCGTGCTGCGGCGCGGTCGCGGCGTTCCAGCACCAGCACGGCCGCGCCTTCGCCCATCACAAACCCGTCGCGATCGCGGTCGAACGGTCGTGACGCCGTGGCGGGATCATCGTTCCGGGTGGACATGGCGCGAATGATGGTGAACGAGGCGTAACACAGCGGCGAGAGCGGCGCCTCGGCGCCACCGGCGAGCATGATGTCCGCCTCGCCGCGCCGCAGCACGTGCAGCGCTTCGCCCAGAGCCACCGCCCCCGAGGCACAGGACATGGCGTTGGTGGCGTTGGGCCCGGCGGCCCCGGTGTGAATGGCGACGTTGCACGATACCGCCCCGCCGAACACCGAGAGCGCCAGGCACGGGTCCACGCCCCGCAGGCCCTGAGCCGCATAGGCGCCGGCCTGGGCTTCGGCGAACGCGATCCCGCCCAGCGCGGAGCCCATCATCACGCCGATCCGGTCCCGGTCCTCCCGGGCGGGATCGAGCCCGGCGTCCTCCAGCGCCATCGCCGCGGCGGTCACGCCCAGCTGGGAGAAGCGGTCGAGCCGCTTGACCGTTCGGCGGGGCAAGTGATCGCCGCCGTCGAAGTCGGGGACCTCGCCTGCCATGCGGCTGCGGAACGGCTCGGGGTCGAAACGCGTGATGGTTCTCACCGCCGACCGCCGCGCTTGAAGGCCGCGCCACAGCCCCTCGACACCGGTGCCGATCGGCGTGACGCAGCCGATGCCGGTGATCACCACGTCGGCGGTCAGGTCAACTCCGCGCGCCGCTTGACGCCGGCCAGGGTGCGCGACGCGATGTGGTGGATGAAGACGGGACCGATCACCACATCCGCCGCGAGCCCGCCGATGAGCGGCCAACCGGGGCCAGTCCACTCATGAACGATCTCGACCCCGACGCCGCCGGCCACCGTATCCAAGCGCCATTCGACGTCCATGCCGGCGGTGATACCGCGGATGTGCCGGAACCGAATACGGTGGGTCTCCAGGTGCAGCGACATCTCGGAGACCCACCACGTGGGCCAGTCCAGGAAGCCGAACCGGCGCCAAGCGCTCATCTCGACCACGCCGCCCTGGGCGCGGCGCTCCAGGAACCGCACCCAGCGATAGTGCTCCAGGAAATCGGGCCAACGCTCCACGCTGGAGGCGACCTCGAAGACCCGCTGGATGGGCGCGGCCACCTGGATCTCGTCCACGGCGCGCATCAGCGCTCCTTCGCCCACCAGGCCACCAGTCGCCAGCCGGGCCGCCGGGCGACCGTGGGCCGGACACCAGCCGCGGCACACAGGGCCGCCAGCTCGCGCCGATGGAATCCACGACCCACGGACAGCATCCCGTCCCGGCGAGTGACCGGATGAAAGGGGAGGATGTGCCCGGCGGCCCAAATGCCCGCTTGTGCCAGGCGCGCGCGCCGGAGATCGGCCACGACCACGCCCATCCCCGCGAGTCCGTTGAGACACCGCAGGAATGCGGGGACCTGGTTCCGCGCCAGGTGATGCAGGACCTGGCTGACCAGCACGACGTCGACCGCCCCGGGCCGGAGCGGCAGGTGCGCCAGGTCAGCCACCAGGGCCGGCAAGTCAGCGGCTTGGCAGAGCCGCGCCGCCGGGCGCAGGTGGTCCAGCGCGACGGGACGGAGTGCCCAGCGGGGGGCCAGGCGCGCCACCAGGTGCCGCGCAATGTCCCCCATCCCGGCCCCCACGTCCAGCAGGGTGATGGGTCCGGCGGCGCGGCCGGCCAACAGTCGCCGCACCCCCCAGGTGGCCGCCTGGCGGCCGCCGAACAGCGTGTTGCTCACGGCGATGTCGGCCAGGGTCGCGCGCACCACGGCGGGGTCGGCGTCGCGACGGTCCAGCGTCTCGACCGCGGCCGCGCTCACGACACCAGCCGCAGCATGAAGGCGGGATGGAGCACCTGCCGGGCCGGGAGCTGGTGGCCACACACCCCTACCCAGGCATTGATCAGGTCCGAACGCCGTTGCAGACGGCGGGTCACATGATTGAAGAGTGGAGGCCGTCCGACCGCGGCGCTCACCAGGCGCTCCACCATCCATTTGCCCATGAACGCGCGCCGTCGCGCGGCCCCGTACGCCGCCAGACGATCGGGTGCGGCCGCCGCCTGCGCCGCCAACTCCGCGCCGCGCAGCGCGGCCCAGATTCCGTCGCCGGTGAACGGGTCGAAAAAGTCCGCCGCGTCGCCCACCAACAGGAGGCGTTCCCCCCAGGCGCGGGCGGCCCGCCGCCCAAACGGTCCCACGCCCCGCACCCGATCCACCCGCCGTCCGTGCGCCAGGCGGCGAGCGATGTCCGGCACGCGGGCCACCAGCGCGTCGAACCACTCGGCGGCGTCCCGCCCGGCCGCCTCACGGCCGCGATCCACCACCACCGCCACGTTGACCAGGTCGCCGCCCACGGGAGCCACCCCCACGTATCCAAAGCCCGTGACGTGCATCTCGCCCACGTCACGCATGTCCGGAACGGCGGTGTAGTGGGTGACCAGGGCGATGCGCCTGGAGGTCGGCGGGTACCGGCCGACCACGTGACGGGCGCAACGGGAGTGGAGGCCGTCGGCCGCCACCACGAGATCGGCGGCAACGCGCGACACACCGGCCCCGGTGCGAAGCGTCACCCGCCCCGGCCGGTCGAGCGGCTCGGCCGCAGCGGTCACCAGCGCGGCGCCGCGCGCCACCGCGTGCTCGACCAGGAGATGGTCCAGCCGGTCACGCGGGAGGGCGAGCCCGCTCGTGGGCCCGTACCACCCGGTGGCTTCCGCGCCGGATGGCGCCACGATCCGCATCCCGCGAACCGCCGCCGGCCCTCGCGCCTGCACCGCGGGCAATACGCCAAGCCGCTGGAGGAGCGAGACGGCATCAGGGTTCAGGTATTCGGCGCAGGGCTTAGGACGGGGGAACGTGGCGCGGTCCACCAGCGCGACGCGAGCTCCGCGCCCGGCGAGCAACGCCGCGGTGGCGCTCCCGGCGGGCCCAGCACCGACCACCACGACGTCATAGCGCGGGGGCATGGTCCGCTGTCCGTTTTGGCCCCGTCCGCCGCTCCCTCATCCCGCCAACAACGGCACCCGCTGGAGGATCTTCTCGCTCACGTCCTTGGGCAGGGCTGTTTTCACCGCGGCTCCCACGGCCGAGCCCACCTGACGCATCTGCGCGTCCGAAAGGCCGTTCTGGCTCAGCTGACGTTTGAGTGACTCCGGTCCCGCCAGCGCGATGATCTCACCCGTCCGACCCTGGGCCAGCTGGATTCCCCGCATCCACTCGTCGACCTGGGGGAACGCCGGGCCGATCTTGGAAAAGGTCGGCGTGTCGATGGCCATGCGGACGGATGTGAACACGCTCCCCAAGACCGATCGCGCCTTCACGTCATCGCCGCCCAGAATGGTCGCTACCTGTTGGACCAAATCCACGGCACGCCCCCGCTCAAAGAGTGATGACGCCGCCGCCGAGCAGGCGGTCGCCGGCATACAGGGCCCCGGATTGCCCGGGCGTGATGGCGCGGGCGGGCTCGAGCAGCTCCAGCACCAGCCCCGTCCTGTCGTTCGGCATGAGGCGCGCCGGGACGGCCCGGGCCCGGTAGCGCACCTGGACCTGGCACTCGGCGCCGGGCGACAGAGGCTCACCCAGCCAGTTGACCTCCTCCAGGACGACGCGGTTCCCCAGGAGATCGCGTTCGGTGCCAACAATCACCCGGCGATCCGACGGCGAGATGCCCACCACATACAGGGGCTTCCGGGAGCCACCCGGCAGGCCCCGTCGCTGGCCAATGGTGAACCGTGCGTATCCCGCGTGCTGACCGATCACGTCGCCTGCGGTGGTCACCAGGGGGCCAGGGGCCAGGGCCGGCGCATCAGCTGCCAGGTGACGCTCGAGCACCGTCACATAATTGTCGTCGGGCACAAAGCAGATCTCCACTGACTCCGGCTTTTCAGCCGTCACCAGCCCCAGGCGCCGCGCCGCGGCGCGGGTCTCCGCCTTGCTCAGCGCGCCGACCGGCGTGAGCATCCGCGCCACCACCGCCCGGTCAATGCCCCACAGGAAATAGCTCTGATCCTTGGACCGGTCCCGTCCGCGATACAGCATCCCTTCCCGGGCCACAGCATAGTGACCGGTAGCGAGGTAGGCGCAGTCCAGCGCGTTCGCGTGAGCCAGGAGATCCCGGAACTTGGTGAACGAGTTGCACCGCACACATGGAATAGGGGTCCGCCCGGACGCGTACTCCGACACGAAGTTCTCGATCACGTCATGCCGGAACCGGCTCTCGAGATTGAGCACGTAATGCGGGATCCCGAGCTTGGCCGCCACGTCCGCCGCGTCCACGATCGAGTCCAGCGAGCAACAGGGCCGGTCCGGTACGGACTCGCCGTAACAGAACAGCTTCAGGGTGGCGCCGATGACGTCGTAGCCCGCCTCCACCAGGAGCGCGGCCGCCACCGATGAGTCCACCCCACCCGACATGGCGACGAGAACCCTTGGGCCTGCCGCCCTGCCGCCCTGCCGCTCTGCCGCCCTCATCGTCGCAACACCCCCGCCAACGACCTCACCTTCCCGATGATCCCCGGCAAATGCTCCACCACGTAATCCACGTCCTCCAGGGTTGTGGTCTTCCAGAATGAGAACCGCAGCGCCGCGATCGCCCGGTCAAACGGAACCTTGAGCGCGGTGAGCACGTGGGATGGCTCGACCGAGCCCGTGGAGCATGCCGAGCCCGCCGAACAGGCGATCCCTGCCAGATCGAGGTGCATCAGCATCGCCTCACTGTCCGTGCCCGGGACCGTCACGTTGCTCACGTGCGGGGCGCGCGGCGCGTCCGCGGCCGTGACGTCCGCGTCGGGCACGGCCTCGAGCAGGCCCTGCTCGAACCGCTGGCGCAGGGCGCAGGTACGGGTCCGGAAGTCGTCCAGCTCTTGCACTGCCAACTCCACTGCGCGGCCCAGCGCGACCGCGCCCGCTACGTTTTCCGTTCCGGGCCGGAGACCACCTTGTTGCCCCCCGCCGTGCACCAGCGGATGCACGGCGTTGCGATCCCGGATCACGACGGCGCCGATCCCCTTGGGCGCGCCGAGCTTATGGCCGGAGAGCGTGAGCATGGCGCAGCTCACGTCTACGACCGACACGGGCACCTTCCCCACGGCCTGCACCGCGTCCGTGTGGAAGGGCGTCCGGGCGGCCGCACAACGCTTCGCAATTGCCCTCACGTCCTGGATAACGCCGACCTCGTTATTCACCCACATGACGCTCACGACCGCGACACCGCGCTCCAGGGCCGCGTCCAGGGCATCCAGGTCCAGCTGGCCCTGGCGGTCCACCGGCAGGGTGATCGCCTCACCCCCCAGCGCCTCAACCGCGTGGGCCGCCCCCAGCACCGCCTTGTGCTCCGTGGCGGCCACCGCGACGCGGAACGGCCCACCGGCGGCGCGCGCGGCCAGGGCGGCCCCCACGATGGCCAGGTTATCGCCCTCAGTGCCGCCCGAGAGCAAATACACCTGGCCCGGCTCGGCGCCCAGCGCCGCGGCGATCTTGCGCCGGGCTTCGTGCACCGCCGCCCGTGCCTCCCGGCCGAACCGGTGGGCCGAGCTGGGGTTGCCGAACCCGCTGCCCGAAACGAATGGCTCCATTGCCGCGAGGACCTCGGGGCGAATGGGCGTGGTGGCGGCGTTGTCGAGGTAGATCGGGGGTCTCATACGCGGGGGGAAAACTACCTGCCATCGGGGGGGTGCGGTACTGCACGGCTCTCGTCGGCCGTGGTCGTCTATAGTGATCGAACCCCCATCGCCACGACATCATCCACCCGCACCGTCTCCTGCGTCACAAAGGGCTCCCCGTACGGGACTCGGATCAGGCTCCCGCAGTGGGCGTTCTGAGTGCGGATCAAGTCATACAAATCCTGCCCGGTGGGGTAGATCTCTCCCGCCGATTGGGTCCCGTCGAACTGGGAGGGGTAACAGCGGATGGCGCGCAGCTTGGTCTCAAACTCTTCGGAGATGTCCACCACGAACGACGGCTTCACAGGATCTTCTCGATACGCCAGGGCGTAAAGGACCTTCTCCACGCGGTGAGGCTCTCCGGGCGCGTCGTACTTGACGAGGGTGGCCAGAAAGCAGGCGTCCCGGCCCAGCTCGGAAGCCACCCGGTGATCCGGATGCCGGCCAACGGGGAAGGGCAGGACCACGGTGCGAGGGCGGAGCATCCGGATGAGCTCGACCACCACGCGGCGGGTCTGATCCGTGTTGTGCAGATGACCGTCTGGCAGCTCCGCGCGCAGGCGCACAGCCGTCCCCATGACTCGCGCCGCCTCCTGCGACTCCTTGCGCCGGGACTCAACGTCGCCTCGGGTCCCCATTTCGCCGTTGGTCAGGTCCACGATGCCGGTGGCGTACCCCTGGCGCGCCATCTTGATCAGGGTTCCGGCGCAGGTTAGCTCCACGTCGTCGGGGTGGGCGGCGATGGCGAGAATGTCGACCGGCTGCCTCCCCTTTTCTCTCTCACTCATACCTCAGCGCCTCCACCGGATCTAACCTCGCCGCCCGGTTCGCCGGTAACAACCCGAACGCCAGCCCGATGCCCACCGACACGCCGGTGGCCACCACGGCACTCCAGACGGGCACGCCCGATTCGAACCCCAAGAGCCCCTTGAGCACCTGCCCCAGGCCCAACCCCAACAAGATGCCGATGGCCCCTCCGATCCCGGTCAGCGTAGCGGCTTCGACCAGGAACTGCCACAGAACGTCCTGCCGCGTGGCCCCGAGGGCCTTGCGCAGCCCGATCTCCCGAGTGCGGCTGGTGACGGACACCATCATAATGGCCATCACGCCGATGCCCCCCACCATCAAGGCGACGCTGGAGAGGACGATCATCACCAGAAAGAACGCGCCGGTCAGCCGATCGAAGATGCCCAGAATCTGTTCCGACGTGATCATGTCGAACGAGTTGGGATCTTCAGTGCGGAGGCCCCGCATCCGGCGGAGCTGGAGCGTGGCGGCGTCCATCGCCTTCGACAGCGGGACGTCCGGCCTTGGTTTGGCCAGGATGATCAAGGCATTGGTCTCGTCGTAGCGGAACGAGCGGCGCGCGGTCTCAAAGGGCGCCACCACCGCGATCTCGGGCGTGCCGGGCGCCTCAAAGATGTTCTCCGGTTTGGCGTAGAGGCCGACGACCCGGAGCGGCCGTCCGCCCACTCGCACGGTCTGGCCGATTGGGTTCAGCCCGCCCAGCACGCGCTCGGCGGCGCGACGTTCCAGCACAGCTACCGGCGCGCCGGATCGGGCCTCGGCGGTGGTGAACAGGCGGCCGGTGACCAGCTCCCCACCCAGGATCTCCATGAAACGCTCGTCCGCCCCGAACACGCTGACCAGTTGGGTCCGCACCGGACCATGCTCGACCCGCTCGAACACCTGTACCCAGATGGCCGAGTATTGGATCTCAGGCAGTCTGGCGATGGCCTCCGCCTCCACCGCCCGCAGTACGGGACGAATGCGCACCTCGCGCGGCAGCTGATCCGGGTTGAGCGGCGTCTGGGAGAAGAACCGGAGGATGCGAAACGTCGTGGGGCCCACGACTTCGAGCGTCGTCACGATTTGCTGGCGGATGCCCTGCACGATAGACGCCATCGCCATCACCGTCGCCACCCCGATCACCACGCCGAGGATGGTCAGCAACGACCGCAGCTTGTTGTCACGGATGGTCCAGAGCGCGATGGAGGCGCCTTCGGTGAGCGCGTCGAGCCGCACCGCTTACTCCTGTCGCAGCGCCGCGATGGGGTCCAGCCGTGCCGCCCGGGCGGCAGGGTACACGCCGAACAGAATTCCCACCCCGGCGCCGAGGCCGAGGGCGACGGCCGCCGCCCACCAGGTCACGCGGGCGGGCAGCGGCGAGGCCACGTCCACCAGGAACGCCACGATCCACCCACCCGCGAGTCCCAGCACCCCGCCGAGCACCGCGAGCGTCACGGACTCCGCCAGGAACTGCCGCCGGATGTCGCGCCGGCGGGCCCCCAGCGACTTCCGGAGCCCGATCTCGCGAGTGCGCTCGTGCACGCTCATCAGCATGATGTTCATGATCACGATGCCGCCCACCACGACGCCGATGGCCACAACCACCGGCACCACGGTGAACAGCACGCGGGTGAGGCTCTGCCAGAAGGACACCAGCCCTTCGGCGGTGTCCACCGAGAAATCGTTGGGCTGCCCCGGCCGCAGCCGGTGGGCGATCCGCATCGCTTCCTCGGCTCGGGCCATGCCATCGGCCACCTGGGCCGCTTCGGCCATCTTGACCGAGATCACGGTGGTGCGGCGCCGCCCATACATGGTCTCGAACGCGGTGAAGGGCAACATCACGAAGCCATCCATGGATTGTCCCAGGACATTGCCTTTCCTGGCGACCACGCCCTTCACCACCAGCTGATCGTTCCGGACGCGCACTTTCTGTCCCACGGCTAGCGCGACGTCGTCGAACAGCTTGTCGGCGACGTCAAATCCCAGGACCGTCACGCGGCGGCGCTCCCGCACGTCCAGGTCGGTGAGGGGCTCGCCCGCCGCCAGCGCGTAGTCCTGCACGATCATGAACGAGGCGGTGACTCCCAGGATCTGGGCGTCGCCCACCGTGCGGTTGCGCCAACTCACGTCGGCCACCGGCGTCGGCCAGCCGGATTGGAGGGCGATCGCCTCGGCTTCCGGAAGCGCGCGCGCGACATGCGGGACGTCTTCCGGGGCGATGATCGGACGGCGTTGGAGCTTGTTCCACTCCTCATCGTCAAAGAACCCGACCGTGATGGGCGTGCGGCGAATCTGGAAAGCATTGCGCCCCACGATCGCGCCGGTCAGGTTCTCGCGCACGTACGCGTTCATCCCCTGGATGATCGCCACCACGGCCACCAGGAACGCGACGGATACGATGATTCCGAGCAGCGTGAAGAAGGATCGCAGCTTATGAGCGGCAATCACCTGGAGCGCGAGCCGTAGTCCTTCGGCGAAAGACATGCGTCAGAAAGTAGCTGGTGCGGAACAATGGGGCGCAGGTGGGGCATTTGCATCGCCGCGGCCTTAGAGAGGGGGGTGGCAGGTAGGCCGTCGCGCCGCGAATGTTCGCGGGTGCCAACGCCGGAGAATCCCCTTGCGCTCGCCGACTGGCGTCTCCGCGTGGCAAACTTGTACTCCGAGGTACGCCGTGCGCCGCCGGGCCGCGAGCCGGACGCCTGTGGCGCGTTTCGCCGAGACCGGAACCACCTGTTCGCGAACCATGCGGAGACGCCGCTGGAGCCGACGGCCCGAGTGGCTTTCCGAGGGCTTTCGTACTACCCCTATGATCTCCGGTGGCGCGTGCGTGGAACGGTGGACCGGACGGTGGCCCCCCTGAGCCATGCGGTCACGCTCTCCGGCGATGGGCCCGTGGAGTTCACCCGCGTAGCGCTGGTGCGCTTTCGCTGTCCCCCCGGCGACGCGGCGCTGAGTCTCTACTGGCTCGAGGGGTACGGGGGCGGGTTGTTTCTGCCCTTCCGCGACGCGACCTGCGGCCGCATCACCTACCCCAGCGGCCGGTATCTGATCGACACGGTCAAGGGGGCAAACCTGGGCCTGGCGGGCGACGAGATCGTCCTCGACTTCAACTACGCTTACAACCCGTCCTGCGCGTACAACGATCGGTGGGCGTGCCCCCTGGCTCCGCGAGAGAACTGGTTGGCGTTCGAGGTGCCGGTGGGCGAGCAAAACCATGAAAGACAAGGAGGCCAACCCGGCGCGTGACCGATCCCCCCTCCCCCGCCCCTACTCGTACCTGAGCGCTTCCACGGGATCCAGTTTCGCCGCCTTGGCGGCGGGATACATCCCGAATCCAACGCCCGTCAAGACGGACGCCAGGATCGCCGCCACCACCGACCAGAGGGGCACCACGGCCGGAATCGGCGTGACTTTGCTCACCACGAAGGCGATCAAGCCACCCAGCACCATCCCGGCGACGCCCCCCACCAGGGTCAGGGTCGCGGCCTCTACCAGGAACTGCCACAGGATCTCCCGGCGCCGGGCGCCCAACGCCTTGCGCACCCCGATCTCTCGCGTCCGTTCGGTGACCGAGATCATCATGATGGCGACCACACCGACGCCCCCTACCATCAACCCCACGCTCGACAGGGCGATCATCACCAAAAAGAATACGCCGGTGATCCGATCCCAGGTCTCTAACATCTTGTCCTGCGTCACCAGGGCGAACGTGTTGTCCTGGCCCGGCCGGAGCCCGCGGATGCCGCGGAGGGTGGCCGTCACGTCGTCCATGGCCTGGTCCAGCGTCGCGGACTCGGTGGGCACGGCGAAAAACTGGAGCCAGCCGCGCCAGTGCGGCACGTACTTGTCGAAGGTGGAATGGGGGATCGCGAGGCGGGGCCGGTTGCCCTCGCCAAACAGGTCGGGCGGGGGGGTGTAGACCCCGATCACCTCATACGGCATGCCCCCCACCTTGATGCGCCGGCCAATGGGGTCCAGCGTGCCGAACAGCTCCGAAGCGAGCTTGGCGTTCGGCACGGCCACCGCGGCCCTGGCCTCGTATTCGAGCTGGGTGAACGAGCGGCCAGGATACACATCGCCGCCGGACACGCGCAGCCAGTTGGTGCCCAGCCCGCGCACGTTGACGGATGCCAGCTCCCGCGAGCCGTACGAGACTGGTGTGCCCGCGTCCTCGCTCACCGCAACCACGGAGAGGGACGGCAGCCCCGCCAGCCGGTCCCCTTCGTCCACCGTAAGGGGAGGATTGCGGCGCCAGGGGCTCATCTCGTCCGACCCGTCCGACACGACAATTCCCCCCTGGAAGAACCGTGCGATCATGAAGGTGCGCGGGCCGGACTGCTGGAAGATGTCGGCGACGCCCTGATTGATCCCGCTGATCATGGCGGCAATGACCATCACCACCATCACACCGATCGCGATGCCCAAGATGGTGAGCGTGGCCCGCAGCTTGTTGCTGCGGAGCGACTGGAGCGCGATGCCGACGCCTTCGAACAGGGCGAGCATGGGCTATTCGTGCCGCATGGCGTCCACCGGGTCCAGGCGCGAGGCGCGGCTGGCGGGGTAGAGTCCCGCCGCGATGCCCACGCCTCCCCCGAGCAGGACCCCGACCAGCACGGACCAGGGCGCTACCGTGGCGGGCAGCGGCGTGCTGGAGGCGACCACCTCGGCCAGGAGGATGCCGGTGCCGATGCCGATCAGCGCTCCCACCACGGCCAGTGTGGCGGACTCCACCAGGAATTGCCGCATGATGTCGCGCCGGCGCGCGCCCAACGCCTTGCGGATGCCGATCTCCCGGGTCCGCTCCGCTACCGCCATCAGCATGATATTCATGATGACGATCCCGCCCACCACCAGCGAGATGGACACGAGCCCGGGGAGCGCGGCGAGCAAGATGGTGTTGATCTTGCCCCAGACGTCGAGGATCCCCTCGGAGGTCTCCAGGGCGAAGTTGCTGTCCTCGGATGGCCTGAGCCCGCGCCGGCTCCGCATCACCGCCTCGGTCTGTTCCATCGCGAGGCGCATCTCGTTCACGGAAGTGGCCCGGACCATCACGGCATCTACCAGGCCCGGGGGATTGGTGAAGCGCTTGACGGGCGAGGTGTAGGGGGCCACCGCGAACTTGTCGAGCGAAATGCCAAACAGGTTGCCTTGCGGCTCGACCACGCCGACCACCCGGTAGGGCGTCTCCCGGATGCGCAGCTCCCGGCCGATCGGGTCCAGGTCGTCGAACATCCGGGCCGCCAGCTCGTGGCCGATCACGACGACCGGCGCGCCGGCGCGCACCTCCTGCGCCGTGAAGGAACGCCCGCGTTCGAGCCCGTAGTTCTTGATCTCGAAGTACTTTTCGCTGGCTCCGGTAATCTCGATCTGGGTAGCGATCCTCCCCCTGAACTGCACCGTGGCCGAAGCGGTGGATTGCCACGCGATGGTCACCGGCAAGGTCACCCGGTCGGCCACCACCTGCGCGTCCGTCTCCGTGATCCGAGGGCGGCGGCGCCAGACCCGCCGGGTTTCCGGGGGCACGTCATCGGTGAACGCCGGGAAACGCCGCAGATGGAACGTGTTGACGCCGAAGAACGTGCCCGCGAACCGGTCCGTCATGTACCGGTTCATGCCTTCCACGATGGACACCACGGCAATGAGGAACGTGACGCCGATGAACACGCCCACCAGCGAAAAGCCGCTCTTCATTTTCTGCGACCAGAGCACCCGCAGCGCCAGCCGGATTGCCTCGGCGAAGGGCATGGGTCAGGCGGCGGCGCGAAACTCGTCGGAATGCACGGTGCCGTCCCGCAGCGTCACGATCCGCCGGGCGTGCGCCGCGATGTCCGCTTCGTGGGTCACCACGATGATGGTCTGACCCTGGTCGCGGAGATGCTCGAATACCGCCATGATCTCGGCGCTCGTGGTGGAGTCCAGGTTGCCGGTGGGCTCATCCGCCAGCAGGATGCTGGGCTCGTTCACCAGGGCCCGCGCGATGGCCACGCGCTGGCGTTGCCCGCCTGAGAGCTCGTTGGGCCGGTGTCCCATGCGGTCCTGCAGGCCAACGCGCGCGAGGGCGTGCGACGCGCGGCGCCGCCGCTCGGAGGCGTTCACGCCCGCGTAGACCAGTGGCAACTCCACGTTGTGGAGGGCAGTGGCGCGGGGCAGAAGGTTGAAGGTCTGGAACACAAAGCCGATTTCCCGGTTGCGAACCCGCGCCAGCTCGTCGTCGCTCATGCGGGAGACCTCAATGCCATTCAGCCAATATTCGCCGGCCGTTGGCGTGTCCAGGCACCCCAGCACGTTCATCAGCGTGGACTTGCCGGACCCTGACGGCCCCATGATCGCCACGTACTCGTTGCGCTGAATGGTGAGGTCCACACTGCGCAGCGCGCGGATGGTCTCACTGTCCAGCCGATAGTCCCGGGTGAGTCCCCGGACCTGGATGATGGTGGCCTGAGTCATGGGCGGCGTTGCTCCGTGGTGGGGGTCCGCTGCGCGCGGACCCGCGTGCTGTCCTTGAGATCGCGAATGGTCTGATAGGGACCGGCCACGATGGTATCGCCGGCCCTCAACCCCTCGAGGACCTCGAAGTACTCCTCGCCCGCGATCCCTACGCTGATTGGACGGAACTGGGCCCGCCCTCGTTCGGTGATGAATACACCTTCCGTTTCCTTTTTCTTCGTGGTGTCCTGCGGCATGGTCTCCGTCGAGATGGGTTTGTGCTCGCGCACGGTGAGGGCGATGATCGGAATGCTCAACACGCTGTCCCGTGTTGCGGTGACCATCTTGGACGTCGCGGACAGGTCGGGTCGAATGTCGGGCGGCGGATTGTCCAGCGTGACCTCGACGTCATAATCCACGGCGCGGTCCCCGGTGGCCGACGCGGCGGCGCTGGCCGCGAGGATGGCGCTGTGGGCGATCTTGGTCACCCGGCCCGAAAACGTGGTGTCCGGAAAGGCGTCAATGGTGATCTCCGCCGAGTCACCCAGGTGCAAGCGCACCACATCAGTCTCGTCCACCTGCACCTTCACCAGAATCACGGACAAGTCGCTGACGGTGAGCAGCAAGCCGGTCTCGCGCGAGAACGTGCCGGGCACCGCGACCTCGCCTTCTTCCACGGCCACCCGGGTCACTTGTCCGTCGAGGGGCGAGCGGAGCACGGTCTTGGCGAGCTGGTCATTGGCCTCGCGTAGCCCGGCGCGCGCCTGTTCCACCTGGTGCGCGGCTGATGTGGCCAGCGCCTCGGCGACCTCGAAGGAGGTTTGCGCCTGCTCCAACTGCTCGTCGGACACCAGGTTCGGATCGGTGCGGCGAAGCGCCTGCGAACGGTCCAGGGCCCGCCTGGCCTGATCCCGGTTGGCGCGTGCCTGGAGTGCGGACGCCTCCGACGAGGACAGGAGCGCCTGCGACCGCGCCACCGCCGCCTCGTACTGGGACGGGTCGATCCGGACCAGAAGATCCCCCTTCCGCACCCGCTCGCCCTCCTGCACCGGTAGGCTCACGATCCGGCCCGTGATATCCGCGCTGATGTCCACCGCGCTCTTGGGGGTGATCCGGCCACTGGCGGTCACCGTGGAAACGAGCGACCGGTGGGCGACGGCCTCGAGCCGTACTTCCGTTCCCCGGTCGCCCCGGGCCGCCGTTCCCACCACCACGGCACCGACCAGCACCGCGAGCACGCCACTGGTGAGCAGAACCTTGTTGCGTCGAGACATGTCAGGTGAGTTCTCCTACTGCATGGGCCGGCCGACGGCGGCCTCGAGCGACGCCCGCGCCCGATGGTATTCGTAGACCGCGGCCACGTAATCGTTTTCGGCTTGCTGCCCGGTGAGCTGGGCATCCAGCAGCTCAAAGAAGGTGCCCGAGCCGACGCGATACCGCTCGGTGGCGAGCCGCAGTTGCTCCCGTGCGGCGGTGCGATTGTTCTCCTGGATCTGGATGGTGCGGTGCGCCGTGAGCAGGCCGTAATACCCCTGGCTCACGTCCGTACGAACCTGAAGAGCCCGTGCCCGGACTGCCTCGCGGGCATCGTCCGCCTGCGTGGACGCCTGGGAGACGCGCAGCTCCCGATCGAACTGATTGAAAATGGGGAGCGATACTGAGAGCCGGGCCGAAAACGGGTTTCGCCGGAAGCTGAAGGGAAACACACTGTTGGCGTCGCGGATGGCCTGTTCCTGGGCCGGCGTGAAGGCCAAGGCTGAGCAATCGATTTGCGGTGCGTTGGGGTTGACCAGAACCGTGTTGGTGTAGTTGCACTGATCAATGCGGTCCTGAGCGTTTTCCTGCGCCCCCACAATGGCGGACGAGGGGTTGGTGAACTGCTGGGTGAACCCCGACCAGCCTGCCTGGACCGTGAACGACGGCAGGAACTCCGACTTGGCCGCCCGCTCTCCCCAGGCTGCCGAGCTCTCCAAGGCGCGCAGCGAGTTCAGGTCTGGATTCTGGTCGTCGGCGCTGGCCAGGAGTTCCGCCAGAGTCCCATGCGGTTCCACGATGGGGAACGTGTCCGACAATGAGACGACCGACGGATCTTCGGGGGCGGCCACGCCCATGTGCTGAAACAGCCGGAGCTTTTCAACCGTGACGTTCTGCCGCTCCTGCAGCAGCGCCACTTCGGAGCGGCCTCGGGCGACTTCGGCCTGCCGAACATCGAGAACGGTGGTTTGGCCCACCTCGTAGCGGGCGCGAGCCAGACGGAGGAACTCTTCGTTCCGCTTGAGCTGCGCGTCGGACAGCGTCACCCGCTCCTGCGCCTGGAGGACGGCGAGGTACTGGCTCACGATCTGGGACCGCAGATTGATGCGAGCCCCCGCCACTGTCGCGTCGGCCGCGTTCAATTGAGCCTTGGTCAGGGCGGGTTGGGAGAGGGTCTGACCTGAAAGCTGCCAAAACAGGCTGAGCGAGTACCCGGAGCCGATGGTGGCGGACGGCTGTATGAACTCCTGGGTCAGAAAGGTCTGGGAGCCGGCTCCACGGTAGTCCATGCTGCCGTTGACCGAAAACGACGGAAGGAAGCTGGCGTACGCGTTGCGGAGGCCCCATCCAGCCGGACCCCGGTCATTGGCGGTCTGCCGGAACGTTGGACTGTATTGTGTGGCCAGGGTGACCGCGTCTTCCAGGCTCAGAGATTGAGATACCGCGGGAAGGGGGCGATCCTGACCCCGGAGCGGCAGGGCGACAAGCAGCAAGGCAATACCGCCCAAGCTTGAGTATCGTGGCATATGGTCCTCGGAAAGACGGTGAAGAAGTATCGTGAGACATCCGGCCGTACGGGCGGGCGCCGCCCGGGGTTTCAGGCTGGGACGCAGTCTGCAAAATAGCGTGTTAGGGAGGCGGTGTGCGTCAGAGCAAGCGCGCCGGTGGGCGGAATTACGCGTTCAGAGGGGGCCTTCCTGGCGCTCGGCCGTCAGCCCGGTGCCCAGGTCCTCGACCTTCATCAAGCGTCCGGTGCCGTCATACCACAGGTGCCGCACGCCGTTGCCGAAGGGGAGAGTCACCCGTTCCAGGGTATGTACCACGCCGCCCACCAGTGTGCGGTCCGTCCCGGACCAGGTCGCCTCGCCCGTCTCGCGGCGGTCGTGTCGGGGCGCAAGGATCGTGAACCCGCCGCCGCCGGCGCGCGGCACGAGCGCCTGGAGGGCGAACACCGAGTCATCAACCACCAATGAGCGCGTGGCGCCGGGGTACTCACGGGCCGCCTCACCCCGGGGGCGGACGTTCCGCACCGTCACCCGGCGCGGCCCGATCACCGCATAGACCCGTCGCGCGTCCGGGCCGGCAAGATCGAGCTGGAGGGCGGCGGGCAGGGAATCGGGTCCCAACTCCAGCGCGACGGTGAGTGTAATCACCGGCCGGGCGGCGGGGTACCGTGCTGTGGTGGTGATGGTGAACCCTGTCCCAGCCGGTTGGCCCCGGCGCACGGTGAACTCCTCGCGCCCTACCGCCGCGCCGTCGCGAAGGATAAGGAACGCGCCGGCGTCCACGGTCTGGGCCTGACCCGATCCGGCCGGGAGCCCAAGGAGAGTGAGGACCAGCGGGGCCGCCCAGGGACGCCTGCTTGCGGAAGTCGACCGAATCGCCGATATCCGCACTAGGAGACCGTCTCGACGGGCGTGGGCCGCCCGAGTACGCGCGAGGCGATGCGTCGGTAGATCAGCCGGTACAGCTCCTCGCCACGCACGGCCGAGGCGTTAGTGGGCCAGCCCAGGGACCCGGGACTCTCGGCCGGTATGGCGCCTGCGGAGCCGCGGTGGTAGCGGCGCGCGGTTCGCGGGGATGGCGTAAAATCCCGCGCCCGGTCCAGGGCGACGAGGTCCGCGTCGATGAACAGGAGCAGCGACGTGTCAATTTCGCCGCCGTGGATGGGGAGCGCATCGTCGGCGCTGGGCTCGGTGGGCCGCGCCGGCACTGCGAAGATGTCCACCGTCCGCACTGTGGCGCCGTTGGTCCGCAGTGTGCTGAGGGCCTCCTGATGGGGGTCCTGTCCATGAGCGGTGAGTATCACAAACTGTCCTACCCCGCCGGCCTCCCAGGCTCCCACCAGGTCGTTGAGCATGCGGTGCAGCGTCTTGCGCCGGACGCCGGCGCTTCCGGGAAACGGCCTGGCGGTGCGGGCGTTGACGCCGAATTCGAGGGTTGGGGCACGAAGCACCTGGAATTCTGCCGAGAGATCGTCGGCCAGGCGCTCGACGATAATGGTGTCACAGCCCAGGGGCAGGTGGGGGCCATGCTGCTCCGTCGTCCCGACCGGCAGGATGAGGCGCGCATCGCGCCGCAGATGGGCCCGGACCGCCTCCGGCGTCAGGAACTTCAGCCGTAGCGGATGAGCGCCCTGCGGAAGCTCGCTCATGCGTGGGGGGCCCTGGCGGCCGGCGTTGCGCTCGGCGCCTGGCTGGCCCAGCCCGGGCTGGTGTTCGCGGCGGCCGCACTGGTGGCGGCGGGTGCCAGCCTGGTTGTCGGCCGCGGTGGCTGGCGCACCATCGTTCCCGGGTTGGTCGGCGTCGCGGGCGGGATCGCGGCCGCGAACACCGCGCTTGCGGTGCGCCGGATAGAGACCGCCTGGCCCGTGGTTCGCGAGGACCTGCTGGAAGAGGGTCGTGCGGGACTCGACCGCACGCTGGGCGAGGCGGTTTCCCTGGCCCGCCGGATCGCCGATGCCGGGCTCAGCGCCGGGGCCGTCCCTCCCGAGCGACGCTTCCCACTCCTGGAGAGGGCGCTCCGGCCCGGGGCCGCGGAGCATGGCATCGCCCTGTTCGACGGGTCGGGCCGCGCCGTCGCCTGGGCCGGCCGCCACCGCCTGCGCCCCGTCGTGGGGACCGCCGATCTGGTCGCTTCCATCACGGGATTCTACGCCGTGCTCAGCGCCAGACGCCAGGCGGGGGAGTGGACGGCCGTGGGCCAGGTGCTGCTGGCCGCGGACAGCGCCGTGCCGGATCGAGAGCACACGGTCGCGGAACGGTTCGAGCGCCGCACCGGCACCGAGCTCGCGTTCTTTCCGCCCGGTGGGGCACCGCAGCTGGAAGACGTCTTCGACTACTGCCTTCCCGAGTGCCGGCCGGCGGAGGGCGTTCCGGACACTCTGTTCAGCGTCCAGATCGTTCCGCCTCCACAGGGCACCGAGAAGCTGCGGGTGCTGGACCGCGGTGGACGGTGGGTGGCCACCATCGCCGCCCTGGTTTTCGTCGCCGTCGCGGCGACTGCCGGCGCGGCCGGGCGCTACGTCGCGCTCGCCGGGGCGGTCGGTCTGCTCATCTTCACGCCGGCCGGCGAGCGATTGGGGGCGGGCGGGCTGTTCTCACCCGCGCCGTATTTTTCTCCGGCACTCGGGCCGGCGTCGGCCTCCGCGGGCGCGCTGGCGCTCATCGCAGCGCTCGTGACCGTCGGGGCCGCCGGGCTGTGGCGTGGCGGGACCCGCCCGGCCGGGTACTGGCGGCTGCTGGCCATGGTGGTGGGTGGGGCCACGCCAATCGTCGTCCGTTACTTGGCGCGCGGGATCACGCCACCCGTCGAGGGCACGTCCCTGGCGCTCTGGATGACCTGGGAAATGGCGCTCACGATGGCGGGCGCGGCGTTGCTGGTCACAGCGTCCGTCATCGGCAGTCCCTGGACCGGATCGCTGTCCGGACGGGCGCCGCGGCTGGTGAGTGCGATGGCCGTCGGCCTCACGGCCACCGGGCTGGTGGTGTGGCAGCCCGATGCGGGCTGGGGGCCGTGGTTTGTCGCCGCCTGGATTCCGGTGGCGGCGCTCACGGTGCGGCCCCTGCGCACTCTACGCGGCGCCGCCGTGGTGGGCTTAGTGGCGGGCACCATGGCCGCGGCGTTTACCTGGGAGGCAGTGCTTCGGGGACGCCTGGCGTTGGGTGAGAGGGACGCTGAGCGGTTGGGCGCCGGGGCCGATCCCATCGGGGCGGGCCTGCTGGAGGCGCTGGGGCGCGCCACGGTCGGGAGCTCGGTCCCGGCCACCGGCGCGGACCTGTATCGCCTGTGGGGAGAATCGCCGCTCAGTCGGGACGATTACCCGGCGGTGCTCGCCGCCTGGGACTCCGCCGGGCGCATGACCGCGCGGTTGGAGCTTGCCTCGCTGGACCTGCCGGCGTCGCTGGTG
This sequence comes from Gemmatimonadales bacterium, assembly GCA_036393515.1. GTDB lineage: Bacteria > Gemmatimonadota > Gemmatimonadetes > Gemmatimonadales > GWC2-71-9 > JACQHC01. The sequence goes on from DASWGV010000094.1 coordinate 70,791, forward strand.
CAGGCCATTGCGGGAACGGCGCGCGCCAGCCAGCGGCCCCTCGTCGAGTCGTTCCAGCGAGTCCCGGGAACCCACTATGTCCTGGCCGTGCCGCATCCGACCGGAGGGGTGACGACCGTTGGCATTGGGCCGTTATCCCGGGTATTCGCTCCGTTGCGGCTGAGCCGTTTCTTGCGGGGGGAGCGTGCCCGGGACCCGCCGTACGAGTTGTTCCTGGCGGAGCCGACCGCTCGGGACCCGCCAGCGGGCGGCTGGCGGCGGGAGGGGTGGGTGATCCGGGGCGAGCGCGCCCTCGCTGTGCCCGGCGGCGGAACCCGGCGGGTCCACCTCGGTGTAACCCTCCGGGATTTCCCGCAACATGTCATTCGTGGCGTGCTGGTGGTCGCGGTGAACCTGGCTGTGCTGGCCCTCCTGTGGTGGGCGGCGGAGCTCCTCTCCGGCCGGGCCTACTTGGGGGTCGCGCTCCGGGCGGCGGTGCGCGTCCGCTCCTACCGTGCACGCCTGGCCCTGATGCTTGGCGTGTTCTTCGTGGCGCCCACGGTAGGATTTGCCGGCTGGAGCGTGGCCCGGCTGGGCGCGGAGGCCCAGCGGGGCGGGCGACTGCTGACCCGCCAGACGTTGCGGGACGCCGCCCCGGCGGCGCGGGAAATCGCGGGCCTGGGGGCGGCGGATGCCGGCCAGCGGCTGGGTGAGCTGGCCGGACGGCTCGGCGCGGACCTGGTGCTCTACGATGGGGGCCGGCTGGCGCACTCCAGCGTGCCGGTCCTGGAGGAGTTGGGTCTGTTGGACCCGTTCCTCCCGCCGGAGGCGGTCCGCCATCTGCTGATCGAGGATGATGTCGAGGCAGTGGCGGATGTCGGGATCGGGGGCCGGCGGACGCGGGTGGCCTACCGCGTGATCGGAGGCGACCGGCCCCTTATCCTGGCGGCACCGCGGCTGTTGGACGATGCGGAATTGCTGCGCGAGCAGGAAGACCTGGTGCTGGCGGTGCTGCTCGCCACGGTGCTGGGCCTGGCGGCCGCGGCTGCCCTGGCCGGGCTCGCGGCACGCGCGTTGGCCGAGCCGGTCAACGTGCTGCGTTCGGCGGCCGAAGCCTTTGGCCGGGGCGGCGGGCTCCCGACACTGGAGCCGGAAGTGCCCCAGGAGTTCGTGCCCGTGGTGCAAGGGCTCCAACGCATGGCCGCCGACGTGCGGGCGAGCCAGGCGGCCCTGGAGGCGGCGAGGCAGCGGACGGCGGCGGTAGTGCGGAGCGTGGCCACAGGCGTGATCGCCCTGGACCGCGATCTCCGGGTGACCATAGCCAACCCGCGGGCGGTGGAGCTGTTGGGCGTTCCGTTGGGCGAGGGCACGTCCGTGCGGGAGGCCACCGCGCCCGCGTGGCGGGCGCTGTGGGACTGGGCTGCGGCGTTCCTCCGCGGCGAGACCGGGGAACCGGCCGGGGCGGGCGACGAAGGGCGCGAGCTGGTGGTGGGGGAGCGCCGTATCCGAGCGTTGATCGCCGACCTGGGGGACCACGATGGGTGCGTGGTGGCGCTGGATGACACCACGGACCTGGCGCACGCCGTTCGGGTGCTGGCCTGGGGCGAGCTGGCGCGCCAGGTCGCCCACGAGATCAAGAACCCGCTCACGCCCATCCGCCTGGGCGTGCAGCATCTGGAGCGTGCGTACCGGGACCGACGGGGGGATTTCGGCAGCGCGCTGGAGCGCACGGCGCGGCAGATCCTGGCCGAGATCGAGCGGCTGGATGCCATTGCGCGGGCGTTCGCACGGTTCGGTGCGCCCCCGGCGGAAGCGGGCCCACTCCGGAGCGAGGACCTGGGGGAAGTGGCCCGGGAGACGGCGCAGCTCTATGCCCTGGGCGGTGACGTTCGAGTGGAGGTGGAAGCCGAGGCCGGCGTGCGCGGGAGAGTCCGGCGCGATGAGTTGAAGGAAGTGTTCGTGAACCTGATCGAGAACGCCCGTAACGCCCGCGCGGCGCGCGTGACCATCGCGCTTGCGCCCGCCCCCGGTGACGACCGGGTGCTGATCACCTTACGGGATGACGGATCCGGCATCGCGGCGGAGCACGTGCCGCGCATCTTCGAGCCGCGGTTCTCCACTACCACCAGTGGTACCGGATTGGGACTCGCCATTTGCAAGCGCCTGACTGAGTCCTGGGGTGGCTCCATCTCGGTGGACAGCGTCCCGGGGAAGGGGACGGTTGTCACGCTGGTGGTTCCGTCGTAGGCTCAGTATCGGTCGGCTCGGGTTCCCAGCCTGACGGCTGGGCTGGGCGTGGCACCGTCCTGACGGACAGTCAGGTTCACCGGGTGGGAACCCCGAGCCAGGGTCCGGCGTTCCAGCGCAGGCAGGCGTCACTCCTCCCACCCGCCTCCGTCTTCGTTCTGGCGGTGGACGACACGTAAGGAGCCCATACTGATGCTGATTTCCGGGAAGGGCGACATCCATCAGTCTGAGATCACGGACGAGGCGTTGTTCTGGGACCGGCGAGCGTTTCTCCGGACGGTCGGCGGGACGGGAGCGGCGTTCCTGGCCGGTCCGGTATTCGGCCAGGCCACGCCGCGATCCCAGGGGATGGACGACAAGCTCACGCCGTTCGAAGACGTGACCACGTACAACAACTTCTACGAGTTCGGGACGGACAAGGCCGATCCGGGCAAGCACGCCCACACCCTTAGGCCGCGCCCGTGGAGTGTGGTGGTGGATGGCGAGGTGCACAAACCGGGCCGGCTGGACCTTGACGCCATCGTGAGGGACTACCCCGCCGAGGAGCGGGTGTATCGGATGCGGTGCGTCGAGGCGTGGTCCATGGTGATTCCCTGGATGGGGTTCCCACTCGGCAACCTGCTCAAGCAGGTCGAGCCCACGTCGAACGCCAAGTTCGTCGCATTCACCACGCTGCATGATCCGGTGCAGATGCCCGGCCAGCGCCGGGGGGTGTTACCGTGGCCCTATGTCGAGGGCCTGAGGCTGGACGAGGCCATGCATCCGTTGGCGATTCTCGCCACCGGCCTCTACGGGAAGTCCCTCCCCAACCAGAACGGCGCGCCGCTTCGCCTGGTGGTTCCCTGGAAGTATGGTTTCAAAGGCATCAAGTCCATCGTGCGCATTCGCCTGACCCGCGAGATGCCGCCGACCACGTGGAACATCTCGGCGCCCCACGAATACGGGTTCTACGCCAACGTGAATCCCGCGGTGGACCATCCCCGCTGGAGCCAGGCCCGGGAGCGGCGGCTGGGCGAGCTGTTCAAGCGGCCCACCCTCCCGTTCAACGGCTATGGCGAACAGGTGGCGTCGTTGTATTCCGGGATGGATTTGAGGAAGTGGTACTGAACACGGGCGATCGCCCGTCGTCTTCATGACCCAGGGGCAATGGATTCAGCGGGTGGTCAAGCCGGTCGCATTCGTCGCGTCGGCCGCGCCGCTTGCCGTTCTGGTGCGGGACATCGTGCGGTCGGACCTCGGCGCCAATCCCATCGAGGAGATCACCCACCGGACCGGGCTCACGGTGCTCACCTTCCTGGCCATCACGCTCGGTGTGACACCGCTGCGCCAGCTGCTCCGCTGGAACGCGCTGGTGCACGTGCGGCGGATGTTCGGCCTGTACGCCTTCTTCTATGCGGTGCTGCATTTCACCATCTACTGGCTGGACCGGGCGGTCTTTTCGGGCGAGGGCTTGAGCATGGGGCTTGTCCTGGAGGACATCGCCAAGCGTCCCTACATCACGGTGGGGTTCACGGCCTTTCTCCTGCTGATTCCATTGGCGGTGACGTCTACGGCTGGGTGGGTGAAGCGGCTGGGCAGCAAACGGTGGCAGCGGCTCCACCAGTTGGTGTATGTCGCCGCCGCTCTAGGGGTGTTGCATTTCCTGTGGTTGGTGAAGGCGGACGTGCGGCAACCGGTGATTTACGGGGTGGTGGTGGTGGGGTTGTTAGGGTGGAGGGTGGTGGTAATTCGCGCGCGCGCGCTCACCACGCGGGATCCCAGCCCTGCATCCGGGCCGAGGAGGGGGCTGGTTTCCCCCTCCGAATCACCATCCTAGGCAAGAACCCGTGCGGCTTCAGGCCATTGCGCAGCGACGATTCGCGCAATGGTCCCGAGCGGCGCTGGGACAAGTTTGGGGACCCCACCGACGGTCAGTTCTTCGGTTGAGATTCCTAGGAATTCGAAGAGTGCGCCCGCCGTCCGATCAGCCAGGCCCGGCTTGCCGTCCACCAGCACCAAGGCCACGTCCGCAGGCATCGCCTCCCAGAGGGGTCGACGCAGCAGCACCGCATCAGCCGCGTTTCCGGTAGCAAGAGATGGCGCCTTCATGGCGAGCCGTCGAGCTGCCGTGGCGCACACAGCGCCGGCCAGGCGATGGTCGGACAGGTATCCGTAGCGTCGTGCGGCGCGGACTTCATCGAGCAATGTGCCCTGGCCGGTGAGCAACGCGTCGGTTCCCAGGAGCACGTCAATGCCGGAATCGAAGAGCTCGCGCGGGGTCGTTTGCCCGAACAGGAATTCGTTCGAGGTCGGGCACCAGGCCACAGCTGCGCCCGCCTCCCGCAGAGCGGCGACACCGGCGGAATCGATACTGACGACGTGCACCGCGATCAATCGCTCGTCGACCAGCCCCATACGCCGCGCCTCATGTATCTCTGCCGCTGCGGCGGGCTCGCCGCCTTCCGCCAGGTGAATGCAAAGTGGCAGATGGCTTTGGGGTGATGTTGGCTCCAGGAGGCTTGGGATCCCAGGTTCGAGTCGCAGGGAATGCGCCACCCGGACGGGGGCGACGCGGATTGGAAACCCGTAGTCGAACGCGGGTTCCCATCGGTCATGGTGCACTACGGTGGTGACCCCTCCCAGCAGATTCTTGAGCGCCCCCCAGAGGAGGGCCTGCTCGCGGGCCAAACCACGCCCCCGTTTGACTTGCTCCGCGTGACGCCGGTGAATGTCGTCACCCCATTCGTAGGCATTGGCGTAGGGCGGCGTACCCAGACGGGGATAGTGATTCCGGTGAAGGTGGTCATGCGCATTGATGAGGCCCGGATAAAGCCGGCCCGAACCAAACGGCACCACGAGATCGGGTCTGCGTCCATCGTGAACCACGACCCCGGCGTCGATGCACAGGGTTTGGTCCTCGGTGACGATTTGGTAGGTCAACTCGCGGAGCTCGGCGTACGAGCCATCGCTCGCAGGACCGCAGCCCGCGTCATCCGGCGACTTGCCCGGTGCGCTCGAAGTGGAGGAGCACGTGGTCGCCGAGCAGGGCGAGGGGTGCCGCAAGCATTCGATCGGCGACCTCGAGCAGGTTAAGGAAGCGCGGAAAGCCCGAGATCCAGGGTTCCGCGGCGCTCGGCGGAACGAGAATGCCGATGCCCCGCACGCGGCGCAGTCGAAAATAGGGCTGCCACGCGTGAGCCACCTCGCTTGGTCTGGGATACCAAACGGTAAAGTCCTGCCCGGCCAGGCGTGCCGGCACTGGGCCGCGTCGAAGTCGGCGAAAGGCGGCGGAGAGATCACCCCGCAGCAATTGGATCAGGATTTCTCCGGGCGAGCAAGGGCCAAACATGACCAGCAGGCACGCCGCCCCGGGGCGCAGCAGCGCGGCCAATGGGCGGGCCAGGGCGGTCAAGTCCGGAACGCAATTGAGCGCTGCAAACACTGAATACGCGCCGTCAAACGGCTCTGAAAACCCGGGCCTGGGATGCTGAACGATCTCATCGAGGCGTTCCAGCGGCACGCAATGGGTGGCAATCTGTTGTTCGAGGCCGGCATGCCCGATCTTCTCATTGGCGCACCGGAGCATGGCGGGCGCGCCGTCCGTGAGCAGGATTCGGAAGCCCTGTTCCGCGAGAAACACGGCATCGTCGCCGGTGCCGCCTCCAAGTTCCAACAGGGAGCTGCCCCGCGGAAATGCCCGTAGCATCTCGCGACGTACCGCGCGCCGTTGGGCCTGCACGCTGGCCCACCGGCCATAGCGCTCATCAAACCGCGACCCGACGTTGTCGAACGCGCGCAGCGCCGGTGGGAGTTCTCCGAGCCCAGCGGTCTTGCCGGACGCGCTGCTCAGGGCGAACCGAACGCTGGCGCCACGGTCCGGGACGTCGCTTCCCGGCTGGCGAGTTCTTGCCATTCGGGATCGCATCGTTGGCGCGACCGCACCTCCGCGTGAATCACATCCCGCACCCGCTTATAAAAGCTCGTCAGGTAGGTACCGTGGAACATCATATCCAGGTCGTCGCTGTCTTCCCAGTTTGCCTTGGGTCCGAGCTCGCCGCGAACCTGGTCAAAGAACTTCGTTCCTGGTAGCGGATAGGCTACGGATACGCCGACTTCGTCGGGCCATTCATCCGTTACCAGATCGCGGGTCTGCACAATGTCGCTCCATTGCTCACCGCGGTAACCCAACTGAACGAACCAACCGGTGCGGATGCCCCGGGCGCGCAACTGACGAGTGGCGGCTCGGACTTGGGCGACCGTCGTACCCTTATCCATGGCGTCGAGGATCCGTTGCGAACCCGACTCCACGCCCAGCCATACTTCCTCCGCGCCCGCCTCGGCGAGCGCGTCAACCACTCTCGGCGTCATCAGGTTCACACGCGACTGCATGGAAAACGGCAAGCGGGCGCCACGAGCCTTGACCTCACGCGCAAAGCTCTCGATCCAGCCCGGCGTCAAACCAAAGATGTCGTCCGCGAACCACACGTGATCAGGACCTACTCGATCTTTCAGCTCGCGTAGCTCGGCGGCCACGTTGGCGGGGCTTCGCTGCGCGTACCGGGTGCCGAACAGAGGCTTCGCGCACCAGTTGCAGCGATACGGGCACCCCCGTGAGGTCACGACGTTCCAGGACAGCCGTCCGTGAGCGGCAACCCACGCTCGCCGGTACAACTCTGGATCCACCAGGTCCCAGGCCGGGAGGGGTAGGGCGTCGAGGTCCGTTAGAGATTGGCGATGGACCGTTCGATGGACGCCACCATTCCCGTTGGCGGCGAGCACCAGCCCCGGGACGAGCTCCAGCGGGACCTGCCCGGACCCGGACCACAATTCCAGTAGTTCGACCATGGCCGGTTCGGGGTCCCCGGTGATGATGGCGTCGGCGCCGGACGCCAGAAACAGTTCAGGGTGGTCCGACGCGTCGGACCCATTCACCACCACTTTCGCGCCAGCGGCCCGCGCCAGGCGGACCATCTCCAACGCCGCCTCTCGCATGCGCAAGGTGCACATCTTGGTGAGAAAATTGAAATTGTCTTCGATCAGGCCGACCACCCACGGGCGCCCCACTTGGAGAGCGGAGGCGAACTGATCGGTTCCCGGGGACAGCATCGCGTCGAATAGCTGAACCGAATACCCACGTTCTCTGAGAACGGCCGCGACCACCATGGTCGCAAGCGGGGGATACGGCTTCATCTTGTGCGTCTGTTTGTCGTCGTACCGCAGGTAGTACGAATGCGCCAGCAGAATACCGCGAGAGCTCGACGAAGCAGGGTTCATGAACGCCGCCTTCCGTTGTGAGCCGGGAGCCGAACCGCCGGAGCGAACGCATGCTCGTATCCTCGCCCACCGTTGCGCGCTGGTCAACCGGTCCCGGTCGCCATCCGTTGGGGATGTCGGGCTGGCTCTCGTGCATTCAACCCCGCCGCTCCGACTGAGGTTCCGGAGCGCCGGAGACTATCGGGCTCGGAGATCCACAGTGCCGCGTGCCAACGCTCGCAGCCGACGGACGTACAGTCGGCCCACGCCGAGGGACACCCCATCATCGCTCGGCCAGGCCAGCTCCGATAGGTTGAGCAAGAGCTCCTTCCAGCCCCGCGCCCACATCAAGCGATCGTCCAGGGAGCGGCGAGAAAGCGCAGCCATACCCTCTCTTTCAACGGAGTCCAGCACGCGTCGTGCCCGGGTCGGCAGGTTGCGCTCCCCGCGTTCAATCAGCGCGCGTTCCAGGGTGCCGTTGCCGAGGCGCTCGGCCAAGGCTAGCGCGGGATAGGCAAAGCGGAGG
>DASWGV010000095.1:0-27370 GCA_036393515.1 Gemmatimonadales bacterium
CGAGGCGCTCCCGCCCTCCATTGCCGCGCTCCAGTCCATGCGCCACCGCGCGCGGCCCATCGCGGTGGACGAGCGGCGCGGTCGGGTGGCAAAGGCACGGCGCCTCATGGCTGAGTCGTCCGTGGACGCCCTGATGCTCACAGGCGGGACGTCTCTGGAGTACTTCACCGGCATCCGCTGGGGTTTGAGCGAACGGCTGCTCGCCCTGGTCATCCCCAAGAGCGGGCGCTCGTTCCTGGTCTGTCCGGCGTTCGAGGAGGAACGAGCCCGGGAACAAGTGGCCGAGGGACCGCTCCAGGGTGAGGTGGATTTTGCCACCTGGCAGGAAGACGACAGCCCCTACCGGCTGGTGGCGGACGGACTCCGCGCGCGGGGATTCGCGGCCGGGCGCGTCGGCATGGAGGAGACGGTTCGATTCGTGTTTTCCGATGGCGTCGCTCAGGTGGCGCCCGCGCTGGCGATGGCCAGTGGGACACCCGTGACCGCCGGCTGCCGCGCGGTCAAGGACGCCCATGAGCTGGAGCTGATGCGCCTCGCTTCCGAGGTCACCCTGAAGGCCTATGAGGCGGCGTACCGGGCCCTGGCCGAGGGGATGACGCAGGACCGGTTCGCCGAGCTGGTGTCGCTGGCACACCGGCGGCTGGGCTTCACCGGCGGCGCGGGCGTTCAGGTGGGTGAGTATTCCGCGCTGCCGCATGGATCGGTGACCCCGCAGGTGGTCCGCGAAGGCACTATCCTGTTGATTGACGGCGGTTGCGCGGTGGAGGGCTACCGGTCCGACATCAGCCGCACGTTCGTGCTCGGCAAGGCCACTGACAAGATGAAGCGGGTGTTCGAGATCGAGTTCCGAGCCCAGACCGCCGCCCTGGCGGCGGCGCGCCCCGGCGTCGAATGCCAGGCGGTTGATGCCGCCGCGCGCAAGGTGATTACGGATGCGGGCTATGGTCCGGACTACACGTACTTCACCCATCGCGTGGGGCACGGCCTGGGCATGGATGGGCATGAATGGCCCTACCTGGTACGGGGGAATACGCTGAACCTCGCGCCGGGCATGACCTTCAGCGACGAGCCGGGCATCTACCTTCGCGGCGAGTTCGGCGTTCGGCTGGAAGACGACATGGTGATCACGGAGAGCGGCGCCGAGCTGTTGACGCCGCAGAGCCCGTCGTTAGAGGCCCCCTTTGGGAAAGTGAGCAGCGAGCAATGAGAGCCCTCATCGACCGCGCGCTGGGTGCCCTGTGCATCCTACTCCCGCTGGCCGCCTGCCAATCCCGCATGTCCGATTCCATGGGGTTGTCCGAGGCGGACGTGGCCGCGATTCGCACGGTGCACGACCAGCTGGTCGCCAACGAGCGCGCCGGGAACTGGGATGCCGTGATCGCTCTGTTCACGCCCGACGTCATGCTGTTCCACGCCAACACGCCGCCGTGGAAGGGCGGAGCCGCCGTCAAGGCGGCCGTGGATGCGATGCAACTCAAGATCGTCCAACTGCACGCGACGCCCGCCATCATCGAAGGACGGGGAGATCTGGCGTACTTGCGGGGGACGTACCACGAGTCGTTCACCGTGGGCGGCGGGACGACTGAGATCGAGGATTCGGGCAACTATGTCTGGATCCTGCGGAAACAGGCCGACGGACGGTGGCTGGTCGCCGAGGGTGTGGCGGTCTCCGACCGGCCGCTGCCCGCCGCGGCGGGCGGGAGGTAAGGGCCCCATGAGACCCATCGTACTCCTGCTCGCGGCTTGTTGTGTGGCGTCCCCGCGGGCAGCCGCCCAGACGGAAGACCCCACCAGCCCCAACTGGGCCAAATACCACACCACCGCGGACGCGTACGCGTTGCTGGAGGGGTGGGCCAAGGCCTTCCCCAAGCTGACCGAACTCTATTCCATTGGTCAGACGTTGAAGGGCACCCGGCTGATGGTGCTGGAGATCACCAATGAGGACACCGGTCCGGCATCCGACAAGCCGGCGTATTACTACGACGGCAACATCCACGCGGGCGAGCTCACCGGCGGTGAGGTGGCGCTGCACTTCGCCTGGTACGTGCTCACGAACTACGGGCGCGACCCGCGGGTGACCCGTCTGCTCGACACCCGAGCCCTGTTCGTCCGGCCCAAGTTCAACCCCGACGGCGCCGACATCACCCTGACCTCGCCACACGGGTTGCGCAGCACGCCACGACCCTACGACGAGGACTTCGACGGCCTGCTGGACGAGGACCCGGGGAACGACCTCAACGGAGATGGCGTGCTCACCAACATGCGGGTTCCCAATCCGGCAGGCCTCTGGAAAATCAGCGCGGACGATCCGCGCCTGATGGTTCGACGAACCGAGGCCGACCTGACCGGAACCTTCTACGACCTGCTCTCCGAGGGTCTCGACGACGACGGTGACGGCCGCTTCAACGAGGACGGCATCGGCGGGATTGACATGAACCGCAACTTCCCGCGCGAATGGGGCCTGGAGTCTGAGCAGGAGGGCGCTGGTCCGTTCTCGCTGTCCGAGCCCGAGACCCGCGCCACCATCGAGTTCCTCGACGCCCACCGGAACGTCACCGGTATCTTCCATGGGCACACCTCCGGAGGATTCCTGTATCGCCTGCCCTCCACCGGGCCGTGGGATGCATTCAGCCTGTTCGACCAGAGCCTGATTCTTGAATTGGCGGACAAGTATCACGAGACCACTCGGCAACCCGTGATCGCGAGCTACACCAATCCGCGGGTCCACCGGCACGGGACCCTGATCAGCTGGGGATATTGGGATTTCGGGATCGTTGGATTCGTGCCCGAGTTCTGGGGTGGAGCGGGGCGGGACTACGACGGCAACGGCTCGGTGAGCCAGGCCGAACGACTACGGTGGAATGACGAGGAGCTTCGCGGCGCGGGGTTCGTCACCTGGGCGCCGTTCGACCATCCGCAGCTGGGCCGCGTGGAGATCGGGGGGTGGAAGACGCGATTCACCACCCAGAACCCGCCCCCGCACCTGCTCAAGGGCGAGGTGGAGAAGTATGTCCCCTGGATGCTGTGGCTGGCGGAGGTGAGTCCGCGCGTGGTGATCCGCGACGCGGCGGTGGCACCGGCCGGCGCCCAGGGACTGGTCAAAGTGACCGTGAGTGTCGAGAACGAGGGCTACCTAGCCACCAATATCACGCAGCGTGCGCTGGACGCGCGGATCGCGCCGCCGGTTCGCGCCACGATCGAGCTGCGCGACGCGGAGCTGGTGGGCGGCGCCAGACGCACCGACGTCGGTCACCTGACCGGCTCCCGCGACACCCAGGGCGACAGCCGCCGGGCCGAGTCGCGGCGATCGGTGGAGTACGTGGTGCGCACCACCGGTCCGCGACCGGTGGCCGTCATCACGGTCGTGTCGGAAAAGGGCGGGACGGCGAAGCGCGAGGTAACCTTGGGCGGCCGCTGAAACGAAGCGTGACAGAAACTGGGGCCGGATCCCTCGCGGTATCCGGCCCCATCGGCTTGGTACGCTGGCTCCATGGTAATTTCCTATTATCGTGGCACCACCAGCGATCCCTGGGCCAAGCGGCTGGTTGTGAGAACCGACAGGAGCAGACGCCCGCGCACCAGGCGCTCCCGGTCCATCCCTGTCAGGGGGATTGTTCCGCTTGCTGTAGTGACTCCAGGGCCCGACAATCGATAGACAATGGGCCCAGGCATGTCCGCGGTTCCCTCCCGCAAGACCAGTCCATGGACCTGATCGGCCGGCCCTCCGGTGACCTGTACGACATATCCGAGCTCACCGCGCGGAGCGTCGTAGGTGAACCGCCCGCGAGCGAGAGGTTCCGGGTCTCCAGCGGAAACGTCGAAGACCGCGGGCGCCGGTGCACGGCCGTTCACCAGCGGCGGCGTCGTGGCTGGTGCCAGGCGACGGGGTCCGGCCTGTTCAAAGGAGTACGCCAGGCCCACCAGCCGATCGTCCGCGAAGGGCCGGCCCAGCAGCTCCACGCCGACCGGGAGGCCGTCATCGGTATAGCCGGCGGGCACCGTGATGGCGGGAAGGCCGGCATGGGCGCTCAATTGGCAGGTGACCCCGACTTGCGGGTCCCCGATGAGCACCGGCTTTTGCTTCATGGTCGGGTAGATCAGCGCGTCCAGGCGCAGGCTGTCCAGCAGCCGCACCACCGCGTCCCGGAGGACGACCTGCTTGGCGAGCGCGGCGCTCCGCTCCTCGGTCTCGCGGGCCGGCTCGCGCTCGATCCGCCGGAAACGGTTCTCGAGGGACACGTGGTACAGCCCGCGGGCCAGGATGTCGCTCATGGAGCGGATGGAGGCTGTGGGATTGGCCCCGAAGTAGTCCAGCAGGTCGAACTTGGTTTCGAAGTCCACCACCCGGGAGCCCGCGACCAGGCTGTCGAAGTCGGGCATGGACACCTCGACCACCTCGGCGCCGAGCGCCTTCATGGCGTCCGCCGCGGCGCGAACCACGCGCGCGACATTACCATCCGTGTCGCTGAAATAATTCCGCAGCACGCCCAGGCGGGCCCCACGCAAGGCGTCGGTCCGCAAGGCGCCGGTGAAACTCGGACGCGGCCGGTCCTGCATGACCTGAGTGGCGGGGTCGGCGGGGTCGTATCCCACAGTGACATCGAGCGCCACCGCCAGATCGGCCACGGTGCGCGTCATGGGGCCGCCAATGTCCTGGGTGTGTGAAAGCGGGATGATCCCGTCCCGGCTCACCAATCCCTGCGTGGGGCGAATCCCCACCAGACTGCCGTACGCCGCGGGAATGCGGATGGAGCCGCAGGTGTCCGTGCCCCACCCGATGGTGGCGAGGCTGGCCGCGATGGCCGCGCCGGTGCCGCCACTGGAGCCGCCGGGACAGCGGCGCGGGTCGTAGGGATTCCGCGTCTGGCCGCCCAGCGAGCTGATGGTCGTGATGCCGGCGGCCAGCTCGTGCATGTTGGCCTTACCCAGAATGATGGCGCCGGCCTCCCGGAGCCGTCGCACCACAAAGGCATCATCCGGCGGGATCTGTCCCGCCAGCGCGATGGACCCTCCACTGGTGGGCAGGTCCTCGGTGTCGTAATTGTCCTTCAGGATCACCGGAATGCCGTGCAGTGGGCCTCGAGGACCGCGCTGCGCCCGTTCTTGATCCAGCGCGGCCGCCTCGGCCCGCGCCTTGGGGTTCACCCGTATCAGGGAGTTGAGCGCGGGACCGTTACGATCGTAGGCCTGGATACGGGCGAGATACGCGTCCACCAGCTCGACCGCGGTGACGCGACTCGCTTGCATGGCTGCCTGAAGCTCCGCGACGGTCGCTTCATGGACCTCCACGCGGGGCGCACCAGGTTGCTGCGCGAACGCGGGAGCGGCGAGGAGCGGCGCCATGGTAAGAGCCACGGCGGGCCACGCCAAGGCGGCGGAACGGCGATCGAGCAACTTGGGCACGGGGAGACTCCGGGGACGGGTGTCCCGAGAAACTGCAGTGGAAACGCCGGCAGGAGAAGGAGCCGGCGCCCGCCCTCTCCCGCCCCTACCTCGCCCCCTCCACGATCTGCCGATAGCTCTCCGGACTCCACTTGGGCCGCTCGGCGGTGTTGGCGATCTCCAGGCCGAGGTAGAACAGCAGCTTCACGATCCGGGATTCCTTCTCGGCGTCGATCTTTTCCGGATGATCACCCGGCCGGTGGTAATCCGCGTGCACCCCGTTGAAGAAGAACAGGATCGGCACGCCCTTGCGGGCGAAGTTGTAATGGTCGGAGCGAGTGTAGAAACGTTCCTCCGGCCAGATGTCGTCAATGGCCGTCATGCCGAGCTCGGGGTGCGCCGCGTTGACCCGCGCCAGCGTGGTGCCGAGGTCCGAGTGCTCCTGGCCGATCGCGACGATGGTGTCCCGCCAGTTGCGGCCCACCATGTCGGCGTTCAGGTTGGCGACCATTTGGCCGACCGGCACGGGTGGATTGGCGGCGAAATACTCGCTACCCCAGAGGCCCCGCTCCTCCCCACTCACCGTGAGGAAGATCACCGAGCGTTGGGGCGGCGGCCGGAGGGTCGCGAACGCTTCCGCTAACTCCACCACGGCGATGGTGCCGGACGCGTCGTCGTCGGCGCCGTTGCAGATCGAGTCGCGGCCCTGCGCCGCGCAACCCGACCCGCCTCCCGCCATCCCGATGTGATCCATGTGCGCGCTGAAGACCAGGTACTCGGTCCGCAGGCGGGGATCGCCGCCCTCGAGCACGCCCACCACGTTGGGGGCCTCGACCCGAGACACCGCGCGCCGCCGCACGGTCACCGTCAACTGAAGTCCGGGTAGTGCGGTGAGAGCGAGCGAAGCACGGCGCGCGCGCGCCAGGTCCACCCCGTGCTGCGCCAGCAGAGGCCCCACGGTCTCGTCCCGCACCGCGACCACCAGCGTGCCCGCGACGCGCTCCCATGCCGGACGCACGCCGCGGCGGCCCATCGGGGCTCCATAGAGGGTCCAGACTGAATCGGACACCGGCGCGATGAGCACGACCGCCGCCGCCCCGCTGCGGGCCAGGGCGAGGAGGGTGGCACCCCCCGGTGCGCTGGGGATGCCCGCGGCCGTCACCGGCACGGCGGCGAGCACCACGGAGCCGCGCAGGCGGGCGCGATCGAGCGCGGAGGCGTCCCCCGCGCCACTCACCAGCACGGTGGGTCCTGTGGCGGCTCCTTCCGCGATCCGGGCAAGAGGGAAGCGGACCTCGCGCCCCACCCGCCAGGTCGCACCGCCGGTCACGGCGATCCCCGATTGCGCGGTGTCGAGCTGCACGTCTTCGATTCCGTACCGCTGAAGGAAGGTCCCGGCGTCGCCCAGCGGCTTCAATCCGAAGCGGCGGAACTCACTGGCGATATAGGTCGCGACCTGGTCCAGCTCCGGACTGGGCGTGGCGCGGCCGCGCATGGAGTCGTGTGCGATGATCGCCACTCGCCGCGCGATGTCCGCCGGGGTAATGGTCGCGACGGCCGCACGCACGCCGGACCCGTCCTGCGCGACCAGGCAACCGGGGAGGACCAACCACAGCAGTGCGACCGATGAACGCACGCGCATGGCTCCAAGATAGGTAGGGTGCCAGCCGCGAAGGAGTCGTGGCGGCCGGCGCGGGCCGCCGTCAGCCCGGACGTCTGGGCTGCGGCGGTGGCTTCTTTTCTGGAGGCTTGGCCGGCGGCTTGGCCGGTTCCTTCGGGGGTTCCCCCGCAGGGGTACGCGGCCGCGCCTGCGGCGTGCCACCCGATGGCGGGCGCACCGGCTGGGCGGCGGGCTCGCGTCGGTCCGGCGCCTCGCGGGGCTCCAGGCGGGGGCTGGCGGCGGCCGGCACGTCAGGTCGGCGGTCCGGCGTCACGGTCCGCCCACCCAGCGCCCGCGCCGCTGGCTGCGGTTCCGCAGGCGTGGTTGGCTGCGCCGCGGGCTCCCGCATTCGCGTGGGGGGCTCCGTGCGGGGGGACGTCTGCGCCGGGTCCGGCACCCGACGCGTCGGCTCTGTCGGCGTCTCAGGGAGGCGCTGCACTTCCGGCCGCGGTCGCGGTACGGCTGCCGGCTGTCGCTTGGTCCCTCCGGTTTCCGGCACAAGCCCTGGGGCCCGCACGGTACCGGTTCCGCCAAGGTCTCTCCCGGTCACACCACGTTCGTCCGGACGACGCTGCGCCGGATCCACGCTGGGGCGCTGCCGCACCCGGACCACGTACGCGTCCGTGGCCGAGCGATCCTTGAACACGAACCGAGGCTCCAACCGCACCTGCGGGCGGTAGACCACCCGGGTGGCTGGGTAGGCGCGCGCCGGATAGTAGTAGGGGTCGTCATAGATCACGATCCGGAAGCGGATACAGGTATCGCGATACGGGTCCCAATACGGGTACGCCGCATACGTGTGGCAGTCGTAGCAAAGGAACCGTGGGTAATCGTACCGGCGCTCGACGTAATAGGTGTACACGTCATAACCATAGGTGTCGTGGCTGGCAGGGACGACGAGGTCCGCCAGGTCCTGGAGCGCCGCGTAGGGGTCACCGGCGATCCGGCCACCGGAGGCGATGGTCCGGTAATCCCAGTGGTCGCCGCGTGCCAGGCGACTGTAGTCAAAGGGATCCAACGTCGCGATGGCGAAGATGTACCCCTGGCCGGGGTAATCATCCACGGCAAAGGCGTAGTTGTCGTATCGCCGGTCAATCTCGTACGCCCGGCCGCCCCGCGCGAAGTTGTCTTCCCATGGCTCGTCCGGGTGCAGCACGCGGACCCGGCCGTCGGTGTCCACGCGGAACACGGTTACATACGCGTCGTCGTCGGTTCGGAAGAACACGCGTACGCGATTGTTGCGATACAGGACGTCGTTATGACTGCGGTTGGTCCATAGCTCGACGGCTGGGCCGCCCTGCTGCGCGTGGCGGTACACCGACCCACCCAAGAGCCCGGGGCTTCCCGGACCGGACAGCACCGCCAACAGGAGAAAATCCAGCACGCGCACCAGAGGTGCAGAGAGCGTGCCACGACTCCGGCGCACGTATCCTCTTATATGGCTTCACGTTGTCGACTCAATCCTTGAGCGTGCCGGGGCTCGATTGTCCGGTTCTGCGGACGCTCGGCGTGCGTTCCGGTGCTCGCGCGGCTCCATTCAGATCGGTGAGTGGGGCGGCTACCTTGCGGCATGCCGAGTCTCCGCATGGACCTGCTCGATCCCTATGAAGTGGCGCAGCTCGGCGGAGTAGAGTTGGTGGCCGAAGGGGTGGTGGAGGGTTTTCTCGCCGGCCTGCATCGCTCGCCGTTCCATGGATTCTCCGTCGAGTTTGCCGAACACCGGCCGTATCAGCCCGGGGACGAGCTGCGTTATCTGGATTGGCGCATGCTGGCCCGCGCGGACCGGCTGCTGGTCAAACAGTACGAAGAAGAGACCAACCTCCGCTCGATGATCGTGCTGGACGTGAGCCGGTCCATGGACTGGCGCGGCGCCGAGCGCCGGCTGACCAAGGTGGACTATGCCAAGCGGCTGGCGGCGGCGCTCGCGCTGGTGCTGATCCGGCAACGGGATGCGACCGGCCTGATCGCCTTCGACGAGGTGGTCCGCATCATCGTACCGGCCCGCTCGCGGGGCCGTCAGTGGTGGTCCTTGCTCGCCGCCATCGATGGTCTGCGCCCCGGGGGTGGAACGGCGGCAGAGCCGGCACTGCGTCGGGTGACCAACCTGTTGCGGCGGCGCGGCCTGGTGCTGTTCATCTCGGACCTGCTGCTCGATCGGCGCCTGGCGCTCCTGGCCCTGCAGTACCTCCGCCATCGGGGGCACGAAGTCGTGGTCTTCCACATCATGGACCCCGGCGAGGAGACGCTGGAAGGCCAGCCGGAGGCCCTCTTCGAGGATCCGGAGAGCGGCGCCAGCGTGGTGGTGCGTCCCCGGGAGCTCCGCACCGCCTACGCCGAAACCGTGGGGCGCGCGGTGCGGGAGTGGCGAGCGGCGTGCCGGAGTGGAGGGATCGCCTACCACCACGTGCGCACGGATACGCCGTTCGGTTACGTGCTGCGGCGTGCCACGGCGCGCCGGACCAGGGCCTAGGTGCTCGCATTCCTCCAGCCGGCCCTGCTCTTTGCCCTCTCGGCGGCGGCGATCCCCACGCTGCTGCACCTGCTCACCCGGCGGCAGCCTCCCACGGTCCCCTTTCCTGCGGTGCGCTACCTGGCGGAGACGGAGCGACGGCAAAGTCGGCGCATCAAGTTGCGCAATCTCTGGTTGCTGCTGTTGCGGACCTTGTTCGTGATCCTGCTGGTGCTGGCCGCGGCGCGGCCCGTGGCGTCCCTCGGCGTCGGGGGCGGCCACGCTCCCACGGCGATCGCCCTGGTGGTGGACAACTCCCTCTCGTCGGGCGTCGTGGTAAGTGGCCGGCGCGTGCTGGACGACCTGGTAGACCAGGCGCGTACCGTGGTGGGAAAGACGCAGACCGACGACCGGTTGTGGATCGTGCTGGCGGACGGACTACCGCGACGGACCAGTGTGACCGAGGCGATGGCGCTGCTGGATGACCTGGCTCCGTGGGCCCGTCGGCTGGACCTGGGCGCGGCCGTGCGAGCGGCCGAGCGGGCGATGGGTGGCGACGTCCTGGCGGCCCGCGAGGTCGTGGTGTTGAGTGACCTCCAGCGCTCGGCCCTGTCGGGCGGCGATCCGGTAGGCGTGCCGGTGCTGGTGGCCGCCCCGAAACCGGAGCCGGCGAATCACGCGGTGGACTCCGCCCGGGTGGAGCCGGGAGTTTGGTCGCCTGTGGGGTCGGTGTACGCGGCGGTGGGCGGCGCCGGGGCGGAACCCGTGCCATTGCGCCTGGAGTTGGGTGGTGCCGTGGTGGCGCGTGCCCTGGGGGCGCCGGGAGATGTGGTGGGCCTCGGCGGTCGGGCGTCCCGGCCGGGGTGGGTCGCGGCCCGCGTGGTGGCCGATCCCGACGAGCTCCGCGCGGACGATGCGTGGCATCTGGCGGTACGGGTCGCGCCGCCGGCTGCCGTCACCGCGGACCCGAGCGCCGGTCCCTACGTGGCCCAGGCGCTGGCCGTCCTCCGCGACGGGGGCCGGGTGCGCGCCGGCGCGGAGGTCGTGGTGGGGGACCGGCCGGCGGGGCTCCGCGCGATCGTCTTCCCCCCCGCCGACCCCGCTGCCGTTGGCGCGGTCAACCGCGCGCTCGCGGCCCGCGGCCTGAGCACCCGGTTCGCCGACCACGCGAGTGGGGAATGGGCCTTAGAAGATGGGTTGGGCGGTTTGGAGAACGCCGTGGTGCTGCGCCGGCATCGGCTGGAGGGGAACGGGGTGGTGCTGGCCCGGGTCGGAGCCGAGCCCTGGTTGGTGCGGGAAGGCCCCGCGATCGTCGTGGCGAGCCGCATGGAGCCGGAGTGGACCGCGTTGCCGGTGAGCGCGGGCTTCGTGCCCTTCATGGATTATCTGGTGAACCGGATCGCTGCCGGTGACGCGCCCGTGGTGAGCGCCACACCGGCGCAGGCGGTGGAGATCCCGCCCGGTCCGGCGGAAGTCGTCGTCGGCCCGAACGCGGTGCCGGTGTCGGGCGATCGCCGCCTGACCGCGCCGATGGAGCCGGGCGTGTATTTCCTCCGGTCGGCGTCGGGGGATACCGTGGGGGCGCTTCAGGTGAATCACGATCCGCGGGAGTCGCGCCTGGCCCGGGCGGACATCCGGGCCGTGCGGGCCTCCTTTGGGCCTCTGGCCCGGGTGGTGGGCCTGCGGGCCCTGGAACGGGACGTGTTCGGCGGCGCCGGCCGCGCGGACCTGTCAGGGCTGACCCTGGGGTTGGCTCTGGCGGTCGCTGTCACGGAGCTAGCGGTGGCGAGCGGCGGGGGTGGAGCCCGGCGCCGGGAACCGGGAGAGCCTTGATGCTGCCAGGTCTGTTGGCGGCGTTGCGGGCGCTACCGGCCTACCGCGGCCTGCTGGCGGATCTTCCCCCGCGAGGCGCTACCCGCTCGGTGGGTGGCGTGCCCGGATCGGCCGGCGCCGTCCTTACGGCGGCGCTGGCCGAAGATCGGCCGCAACGGGTGCTGGTCGTGGTGACGCCCACACCGGCCGCCGCGGAACGCTGGCTTGCCGATCTTGCCGTCCTGGCGGACACCCCGGCGCGGCTCTACCCGCAACGCGAAGGACTGGGGGAAGAGGAACCCCACCTCGAGATCGCCGGCGAGCAGGTGGAGACCATTGAGGCGGTGCTGGGCGGCCGGGTGCGGATCGTGGTCACCACCACCCGCGCCACGGCCGAACGCACCCGGATGCCGGCGGTGGTGGCGGAGCACCGGTTCAGCGTGCGGCGGGGCGCCACGCTCCGGCCTCAGGCGGTGGTGGCGCGGCTCGAGGACATGGGCTACGAGCGCCGCCCGAGTGTGCTGGACGTGGCGCAGTTCGCCGCGCGCGGCGGCGGCATCGTGGACGTGTACGGGTTCGGCATGGCGGGACCGACCCGGCTGGAGTGGTGGGGCGACGAGCTGATCTCGCTCCGCCCGTTCGATCTCGACACCCAGCGCTCCGAGGGCGAGGTGGATGAGGTCACGGTGCTCCCGGTGACGTCGGCCGCCGTCGCCCGCGGTCGCCCGGCGTCGCCGGACGCGAACCCGGAGGGCGGCGAACGTCAGACCCTGTTCGATCTCTTGCCGTCCGATGCGCTGGTGATCACCGCACCGGGCGTGGACCCCGCCGAGGTGGAGCGGTTGTGGCATGAGGCGGCGCATCACCTGGAGGTGGCGCGGCGGCGGGGTGAGGACGTTCCCGGCCGTGAGGTGATTGTGCTGGCGCCCGACGTCTGGCGGCGCACGTCTGAAGGATTCGCGCGGCTCATTCTCGGCAGCGAGGCGGCGGACGTCCGGCTCCCACTCCACCCGCCGGAGCTGATTGACCGCGACCTGGGCGCCATCACCCGCCTGGCGCGGCGCACGCCGGTCCTGGTCCTGTGCGACAACGAGGGACAACTCGAACGGTTGGAGGAGCTGCTGGCCGAGCCGGAACGGGGCCGGCTGCCGGACGGTCTGACGCTGGCCATCGGCGCGCTGCACGGGGGGTTCATGCTGCCCGGCCTCGCCGTGCTCACCGATCACGAGATCTTCCGGCGCACCCGCCGGTTGCGCCGGGAGCGCCGCTACCGCGCCGCGATCGCCGCGCCCTCGGCGCGCGCGCTGACGCCGGGCGACTACGTAGTGCATCTGGATCACGGTATCGGCGTGTACCGTGGCATGGAAACGCTCACCCTGGGCGACTCCACGCTCGAGGTCGCGGTGGTGGAGTACGAGGGCGGGGACCGCCTCAACGTCCCGCTTTATCGGATTGACCAGATCGAGCCCTACCGCTCGGTCTCCACCGATGGACCGGCGCCTCGGCTCGACCACCTGGGCGGAACCCGCTGGGTCCGGCAGCGGGACAAGACGGAGCGCGCGGTGCGGCGCCTGGCCGCCGAGTTGCTGGAGCTGTATGCCCGGCGGGCCGTGGCCGCGGCTACCGCCAGCGCGCCGGACACGCGATGGCAGAAAGAGCTGGAGTCGTCCTTTCTATATGAGGACACCCCCGATCAGCGCCGGGCCGCGGAGGAGGTCAAGGGCGATCTGGAGCGATCGCGCCCCATGGACCGGCTGCTGGTGGGAGATGTGGGCTACGGCAAGACCGAGGTGGCCGTGCGGGCGGCCTTCAAGGCCGTACAAGGCGGCCGCCAGGTGGCCATGCTGGTGCCCACCACCATTCTGGCGGAGCAGCACGGGCGCACCTTCCGCGAACGGTTGGCGGAATTCCCCGTGCGGGTCGAAGTCCTGTCGCGGTTCCGCGCCGCCGCCCAGGTGCGGCAGGTCCTGACGGATCTGCGCGAGGGGCGGGTGGACATCGTCATCGGGACGCATCGGCTGCTGTCCAAGGATGTGGGGTTCCGTGATCTCGCGCTGCTGATCGTGGACGAGGAGCACCGCTTTGGCGTGCGCCACAAGGAGCGGCTCAAGGCGCTGCGTCTGGAAGTGCACGTCCTCACGCTGACCGCCACGCCGATTCCGCGCACCCTGCACCAGGCGCTGTCGGGCCTGCGGGACCTTTCGCTCATCGAGACGCCGCCGCGGGACCGGTCGCCGGTGCTTACCTACGTGGAGCCGTGGGATGACGAGTTGCTGGCGGAGGTCCTGGCGCGGGAGCTGGACCGCGGCGGGCAGGCCTTTGTGGTGCACAACCGGATCGAGACCATCGCATCCGTGGCCGAGCGGGTGCGGCGCCTGGCGCCGCGGGCGCGGGTCGCCGTGGGTCACGGTCAGATGCACGAAGCCGCATTGGACGACGTGATGCGGCGGTTCGTGGCGGGGGACGTGGACATCCTGGTGTCCACCATGATTGTCGAGTCGGGACTGGACGTTCCCAACGCGAACACCATGATTGTGCACCAGGCCCATCAGTTCGGCCTGGCGCAGCTCTATCAGCTGCGGGGCCGAGTGGGCCGCGGGCACCGGCGGGCGCACTGCTACTTGCTGGTGCCGGAAACGGTGGATCCCCAGGCCGAGTACCGCCTCGAGGTCCTGGAGCAACACACCGACCTGGGATCGGGCTATCGCATCGCGCTGCGAGACCTGGAGCTGCGTGGCGCGGGGAATTTGCTGGGGGCGGAGCAGTCAGGCTATGCGCACGCGGTGGGGTTCGACCTCTACATGCGCTGGCTGAACGATGCGGTTCGCGGGCAGCGGGGCGAGGCGGCGGGTGAGGCCCTGACGCCGCCGGAGGTCCTGTACGACGCGCCGGCGCACCTTCCTGACGCGTACGTGTCGGACGAAGACGCCAAGCTGGACTTGTACCGTCGGCTGGCGCGTGCGGGTCGCCATGATGAGATTGCGGCGTTACACGCGGAGTTGCGCGACCGCTTTGGTCCGGTCCCCCCGGAGGCGGAGGGGCTGCTGGTAGTGTCTGACCTGCGGGCCCTCGGCGGTAGGCTGGGATTGCAGACTATCCTGGTACGCGGCGACGAAGCGCGCTTGTCGTTCCGCCAGGACGCCGCGCCCCGCTTGGCCGGGTTGACGGCCGCACTGGATGAGGTCCAGTTCGCCGCGGACGTTCGTCGGGTGCGACCGCTGATGTTGCACCTGCGCCGAGTCGGCGGCATGGCCACCGGTCCCGCGCTGGTGCGGGCGCTGGCCGCTGCGGTGGGAGAAAGCGAGCGGACAACGGCCACGACGGGCGGCGAGGGCCGACGACAGGCAACGGCGGGATCCACCAGGACATAGGGGAGGTATCTACGGCCCATCCGGACGTGAACCCGCCGGTGTCAGGCGCTGCCATCTGGGGCATGATGGCCTTGCTCGCCGGTTGCGGCGCGCTGCGCGACGCCGCCACGGCGCACGTCGAGACGGCGGCCCGCGCGGACGGCCAGGAGCTGTCCGTGGATCAACTCGCCGAATGGTTCACCACCGGTCGCAGCCTGCCGGTTCGGGCGGACGTGGTGGAACGGGTGGCGCATCTGTGGGTGGATTATGTCTTGTTCAGTGAGCGGGTCGCGGCGGGGGATTCCCTCACGGATTCCGTGCGGGTGCTCGCGGCTCGATGGCCCGAGGCGCGGCGCCTTGTGGTGGCCCGGTTTCACGACCGGCTGGTGGCCGAGCGGGTCAACCTGGATTCCGTGCGGCTCGACAGTGTCTATGCGGCGGGTGACTGGCGGTACCTGCGCCACGTGCTGTTTCGTGCGACGCCGGAGATGACCCAGGCCCAGGTGGCCGCCAAGCGGCGCCAGGCCGACGGGATTCGCGGGCGCCTCGCGGCGGGCGGCGGGTGGAGCCAGGCGAACGCCCTGAGCGAAGACTCCCTGGCCCGCGCCGCGGGTGGAGCGTTGGGCGTGGTGGCGCGGGGCGAGACCGTGCCGGCGTTCGAGGAGGCGGCCTACCGCCTGGCGCCCGGTGAGCTGTCGCAGGTCACGGAGTCGCCGTTTGGTTTCCACGTGATTGAACGGCCGC
Source organism: Gemmatimonadales bacterium (assembly GCA_036393515.1). Taxonomy (GTDB): domain Bacteria; phylum Gemmatimonadota; class Gemmatimonadetes; order Gemmatimonadales; family GWC2-71-9; genus JACQHC01. The sequence goes on from DASWGV010000095.1 coordinate 15,398, forward strand.
GGCTGGCGGACGCGCGGGACGGATTCCGCGCGGGCGTGCTCGAGCGGCTGGTGGCCCGGCTGGATTCGGTTTTTGTCAGTGACCTGGAACAGCGGCGGGGCCTGGCACTGCGCGGCAACGCGCCCGGCCTGGTCCGGAGAGCGGCAAGCAATCCCCAGCTGTTCCGGCTCTCGCGCCAGAGGTTGGCGGACTATGACGGGGGGCACGTGACCGCGGGCGATGTGCTGCAATGGTTGGATGTGCTGCCGCCCCAGGTTACCGAGGAGATCGCGACAGCCAGCGATGATGACCTGCGCCGGTTTCTCCGATCCGTCGTACGGGACAAGTTGCTCTACACCGAGGCGGCCGCGGCGGGCGTGAGCCTGGATCCCGCCGACTATCAGCAACTGCGCGACGCCGTCGCGACCGACGTCGCCGCGGTCCGGACGGCGCTCGGCCTCGATTCCGCCGCGGCGGCGAGCGCTACGCCGGTGCGCGCCCGGGTAGACGGGTATTTCGGGCAGATCGTAAACGATCCGGAGAAGCTGGTCCCGGTGCCACGTTTCCTGGCGGACCGGCTCCGGAACGAGGGGCGGGCACGGGTCTTCCCCGCGGGTATCACGCGCGCCTATGCCATCGCCACCGCGCGCCGCGCGGCCCTGGACTCCGCGGCGGGGAGGATACCGGCGGTGCAGCCCGGAGGTCCGCTCCGGTGACGAGAAGACGTACGGAGACGTACAGGACGTACCGGGGGACGGACGCGCAAGACCCGCCACCCCAGTTGCGTCCGGCTGGGGCACGAACCTCCGCGTCCGCCCCCCGGTACGTCCACTACGTCCCTGTACGTCTTGTCTTGTGGACCCTACTGCTCGGCGCCCCGGTGGCCGCCCCCGCGCAGGACTCCGCCTGGGGCGAAGTGGACCGTATCGCCGCTATCGTGGGGGACGTCGCCATCCCGTTCTCCCGGGTCCAGGAACAGGTTAACGTGCTTCGGTCCCGCGGCGGGCAGCTGCCCACCGATTCAACCGAGCTGCACGCGCTGTGGCGCGACGTGCTGGAACGGATCGTGGACGACGAATTGCTGGTGCAACAAGCCCAGGCGGACACCTCGATCGTGATTGAGGACGCCGCCGTCCAGCGCGCCGTGGACGAGGCGGTCCGCCAGGTGCGCCAGCAGTTCCGTTCGGAGGTGGATTACGAGCGCCAGCTCCGGGCCTCCGGGTTCGGCTCGTTGGAGGAGTATCGCCGCTGGGTCACCGACCAACGACGGCGCGACCTCTTGCAGGACGCCCTGGTGCGGCGCCTGCGGCAGTCCGGACAGCTCAAGCCGATCCAGCCAACGCAGCGGGAACTCGAGGAGTTCTACGAGCGGGTCAAGGGACAACAGACCGCGCGCCCGGCTACCGTGACGTTCCGGCAGATTGTGGTCCGGCCCCTCCCGGATAGCGCCGCCCTGCTGACCGCGTACGGTCTGGCGGATTCCCTGGCGCGGGAGCTGCGGGCCGGCGCGGACTTCGGGGTCCTGGCTCGACGGTTCACCCAGGACGAGGCCTCCCGGGACCAGGGTGGTGAGCTGGGCTGGTTCCGCCGGGGCCGCATGGTGCGTGAGTTCGAGGAGGCGGCGTTCGCGCTGAGGCCGGGCTACGTCTCCCAGCCGGTCCGGACGCCCTACGGCTTCCACATCATCCAGGTCCAGCGCGCGGAGCCGGCGGAGGTGCAGGCCCGCCACATCCTGATCACGCCGGAGATCACCGACGCCGACGTGGCGGCGGCCCGGGCGCGAGCGGACACGGTGGCCGCCGCGCTCCGGCGCGGGGCGCCCCTGGACTCGCTCAGCCGGCTGCATCACGACGCCACGGAACAGGCCTTTGTGGAAGACGTTGCGCGGGACAGCCTGTTCGCCGAGTACCAGCCGGCCTTCGAAGGCGCCACGCCGGGCGCCATTCTGGGGCCCATCGAGACGGCCCGGCCCGATGCGCGGGCTCGCTTCGCCGTGATCTCCTTCGAGGCGGAGCGCCCCGCGGGTCCCTACACCTTCGAGGAGTTGCGGGACCGCATCCGCAATCAGCTGGCCGAAGAGAACGGGATTCGCCGCCATCTGCAGAACCTGCGCAACCGCACATACGTCGAAATCCGGCTCTGACCCATGCTGCCACGCATCGCCGTCACCCTGGGCGATCCGCGCGGCATCGGGCCGGAAATCGTCGCCCGCGTCTTGGCCGATCCGCCCGCGCCGGCCACGTACATCGTCATCGGGCCCGCGGGACTGATTGCCGACATCCCCGCCCATCGGCGGATCGCGGTGGATGACGCCGGCCGCACCGTCACGCCGGCGTCGCGGCTGGCCCTCGCGGCGGCCGACGCAGGTGGCCTCGCCGGTCGGGCGGTGGAGCGCGCCGCGCGGCTCGCCCTTGCAGGGGAGGTAGACGCCGTCGTTACCGGTCCGGCCGAAAAGCGCGCCCTGCACCTGGCGGGGTTTCCCTTTCCCGGGCACACCGAGTGGCTGGCCTCCATGGCGGGTGGCGCCGAAGTGGCCATGATGCTGGCCTCGGATCGCCTGCGGGTCGTGCTGGTCACCACCCATATCCCGCTGCGCGACGTGCCGCGGGCCCTCACCACCGAGCGCGTCGTCACCATTGGGCGGATCACCGGGGACGCGCTGCGGGCGTGGTGGGGCATCCCGGCGCCGCGGCTGGCCGTGTGCGCAGTGAACCCCCACGCCGGCGAGGGAGGACTGTTCGGCGAGGAGGACCGGACCGTGCTGGAGCCCGCCGCGCGTACCCTCGGCGCGGCGGGACCATTGCCGGCGGACACGGTCTTCGTGCGGGCCATGCGCGGGGAGTTCGACGCCGTGCTCGCGCCCTATCACGACGTCGGGATGACCGCCATCAAGGTCGCGTCCTTTGGGCACGGCGTGAACATCACGCTCGGCTTGCCCTTCGTGCGGACCGCGCCGGATCACGGCACGGCGTTCGATATCGCCGGGAAGGGGATCGCGGATCCAAGCTCGATGCGGGAGGCGGTGAGAGTGGCGGTGGAGCTGGCGACCAGGGGAAGTGCTATCGCTACGCGTGCAGCAGAAACTCTCTGAACCGCCCTGCCGCCGGGCTTAACGGCGTGCCTGAGCGCTGGATGATGAGCAGCTGCCGGTTCCAGGTTGTACCGGTGAGCTCGACCGTCTGAATCCGCCGATCCCGCGACGGCACCGTGAGTCGCGAGACGATGGCCACCCCCAGACCGGCCGCCACCGCCTCGCGGATTGCCTCCGTGCTCCCCAAGGCCATCGTGGGCGTGAGGCGGAGGCCCAGCTCCCCGAGGTGACGTTCGGCCACGCGCCGGGTGCTCGATCCTTCCTCCCGGGCCAGCAACGGCTCGGCCATCAGGGCCTGCGGACGGACGGACCGGCGGGACGCCAGACGATGCGTTCGCGGCACCACCAGCACCAGCCGATCGTCCAGCCACGGTGTCGGCGTGAGTCCGTCCAGCAGTGGGAACTCGCCGATGACTCCCAGATCAACCTCCCCGCCGACCACCCGCCGCTCGATCTCTCGGGAGTTTTCGATCTGTAGCGTCAGGGTGATCCCCGGATGGCGGGTGTGGAACCGCCCCAGGCGTCCGGGCAGCACGTAGGTTCCCGGAGTGGAGCTGGCCCCTACGGTGAGAGAGCCGGTTCGCACGTCGACCAGCTCGCGTGCCGTCCGCTCGGCCTGCCCCAAGATCGAGAGTGCCTGCCGCACGAGCGGCTCCAGGAAACGGGCGGCGGCGGTGGGGCGCACCCCGCGGCCCACCCGCTCGAGCAGCGGGACGCCAAAGTAGCCGGCCAGACCCGCCAGGTGCTCCGACACCGCCGGTTGCGAGATCCGCCGGGCGCGCGCGGCCCGGGCCACGCCCCCGGTTTCCAGGACGGCGAGGAACAGCTCGAGACGGTGGAGCGACAGCCCTGGCTTAGCCATAAGGTAAGCCTTATGTAATCTATAAATATATCATCATTGACCAATCGAACGATCCCGTCCATCCTAAAGGTCTAGCCGACGGGAGTCCCACATGACGCAGGTTGCTTCCGGGGTCGCCGACCCGCCGGACTCTCTTGAGTCCGTTATCAAGGGCGAAGTCCTCAGGATGTATGACGAGGTCGCGACCCGGCCAGACGGCGAGTTCCACTTTTTCCACGGCCTCCCGGCGGCACAGATGTTCGGCTATGAGCCTGCCTGGCTCGGCCGGGCACCGGCCGGCGCCGTGGCCTCGTTCGCCGGGGTGGGGAACCCTCACCTCCGGAGCCGCCTCGGTGCCGGCCTGACCGTGCTCGACGTGGGAAGCGGCGCGGGGCTCGACAGCATCATCGCGGCCTGGGCCGTGGGGCCAAGCGGCCGCGTCATCGGCGTGGACCTGAACCCGGAGATGCTCGGCCGCGCCCGCGACCACGCCCGGGCCGTCGGGGCCGAACAGGTGGAGTTCCGCCAGGGTCGGATGGAGGCGCTGCCCGTCGAGGACGGGAGGGCCGACGTCGTGATCTCCAATGGCGTGATCAACCTCTCCTTCCGTAAGCGGCAGGTGATCCGCGAGCTGTTCCGCGTGCTGAAGCCGCGCGGGCGGGTCTCGTTCACCGACATCGTGAGCGCCAAGCAGTTGTCGCAGAGCATCGTGAACGATCCCAAGCTCTGGGCCAGCTGAATCGGCGGCGCTCTCCCGGAGGGAGAGATGTTCCTGCTGCTGGAACAAGCCGGGTTCAAGCGCGTCCGCTCGGCGATCGTGCCGGGGTTTGCCTTCCGCCAGGAGTCCACCCGGGACGCCGCCGAAGCCTACGGCGTGAAGGCCGTGCTGTTCACCGCCGAACGGCCGGCCGAAGGACCCTGAATCGAGAGGCCCCTCCGCTCCGCGCCCCCCTCTGCTCCGCCAGCCATCCGCCTGGGCCTGGCCGCCAACTGGCGGCAGTTCTGGCTGCTGGTCCTGGTCAACGCGTTCGTCGGCGCCCTGGTTGGTCTGGAGCGCCACGTGGTACCGCTCCTGGCGGATCGCGAGTTTGGCGTCGGGTCGCGGACGGCGGTGCTGGCATTCATCGCGAGCTTTGGGGCCGCCAAGGCGCTCACCAACGTCGCCGGCGGATGGGCCGCGGACCGATGGGGCCGCAAACGCGTCCTGATCGCGGGATGGATCGTCGGCGTGCCGGTGCCGTTGCTGGTTATCTGGGCGCCCGCATGGTCGTGGGTCGTGCTCGCCAACGTTCTGCTTGGCGTGCAGCAGGGTTTGTGCTGGTCCACCACGGTCATCATGAAGATCGACCTGGTGGGTCCCCAGCGCCGCGGCCTGGCGATGGGACTGAACGAGTTCGCAGGATACCTGGCGGTGGCGGTCGCCGCGTACAGCGCCGGTGTGGTCGCCGAGCGGTTCGGGCTCCGGCCGGAGCCGTTCTATCTCGGCGTGGCGTTTGTCGTGCTCGGGCTCGCGCTGTCGGTGCTGTTCGTGCGCGAATCGGCGCCGCATGCCGCGCGCGAGGCCGCCCGGCTCGGTCCGGCGACAGGCGGCGCGGCGGCACCCGGCTTTGCCGCGGTCCTGCGGCGCGTCAGCTACGCCGATCCCGCGCTGGTGAGTTGCAGCCAAGCAGGCCTGGTGAACAACCTGAACGACGGCGTGGCGTGGGGGCTCCTACCGTTGCTGTTTGCTTCCGCGGGACTGTCCGTCCAGCAGATCGGGGCACTCGCCGCCCTCTATCCGGCGACGTGGGGCCTGTGTCAGTTGGGGACCGGCGCGCTGAGCGATCGCTGGGGCCGGAAGTGGATGATCGCCGGCGGCATGGGCGTACAGGGCATCGGGCTCCTGGGGATGGCGGTGGGCCGAAGCGTGTCGGCCTGGGCTGCGGCCGCCGTGCTCCTCGGCGTGGGCACGGCGCTGGTCTACCCCACGCTCCTCGCCGCCATCAGTGACGTGGCCCATCCGGTGTGGCGGGGCACGGCCGTCGGGGTTTATCGCCTGTGGCGGGACGCCGGGTATGTCGTGGGGGCACTTCTGGGCGGTCTGCTGGCCGATCTATTCTCGCTGGGCGTGGCGATCGCGGCGGCCGGCCTGCTGACCGTCGGCTCGGGCATGTGGGTCGCGGTCCGCATGCCGGAGACGTTGGGGAGTGGGTACCATTAACCGTGGCAGATTGACGATTCCACCGAGAACCTTTAGCCCGAACCCGCCCATGAGCCATCTCACCATCTCCGTTTCCGACCTGCGCGATATGCTGGACCGGGGCGATCCCGTAACCGTGGTGGATATCCGCCGGCCGGAGCAGTACGCCGAGTGGACCGTGCCCGGCAGCCGCAACGTGGATGTGTACGACGCGCTGGCCATGGGGGATACGGCGGGCATCGATGCCGTGGACCTGCCGGAGGACCGTCCGGTCGTGGCCGTCTGCAATGTGGGACGGACCAGCCTGCTGGCGGTGGATCGGCTGAGGCGGCGAGGGCTGAATGCGCGCTCCCTGGAAGGCGGGATGCAGGGGTGGAGCCTGGCGTGGAACGCGGCGCCGGTGCCCGTTCCCGGCAGCGCCGCCACGGTCATCCAGGTGCGGCGGACGGGGAAGGGATGCCTGTCCTACCTGATCGGGTCCGGCACCGAGGCGGCCGTCATAGACCCGTCGGTGGATCCCCAGATCTACCTGGATCTGGCGAGCAAGGGCGGCTGGCGCATCACCGCCGTGCTGGACACCCACGTACACGCGGATCACCTGAGCCGGGGCCGGCTGCTGGCGGAACGGTCCGGCGCGACCTACTCCTTGCCGAACCAGCAGCGGGTGAAGTTCGCGTTCACGGCGCTGCGGGACGGCGACGAGGTGAAGGTGGGGACCTCGGCCATCCACGTGATCGCCACGCCGGGCCACACCTACGAGAGCGCCTGCTATCTGGTGGACGGCAAGGCGCTGATCACTGGGGACACCCTGTTCACCAACAGCGTGGGCCGCCCGGATCTCAAGGCGTCGGATCGGGACGAAGCAACCAAACGCGCCCACGCCCTGTATGCGTCGCTGATGAAGCTGGTGGTGTTGCCGGCGGATACGGTTGTCCTTCCGTGCCACACCAGCATGCCGGTGGCGTTCGACGGGCGGGCCGTCGCCGCCCCGCTCTCAGAGGCTTCGAAGGCGATCGCGGCGCTGGGCGCCACGGAAGAGGCGTTCGTGCGGGCGATCCTTTCGCGCATTCCGCCCACACCGCCCAACCATCTGTATGTCGTGGAGTTCAACGAATCGGGCGAGTTTCCACCGTTTGATCCGACCATGCTGGAGGCGGGGGCGAATCGGTGTGCGGTGAGTTGAGGGAGCGGGTGGTCGAGGTTCCGTACTCCTTCGCTACGGCGCCTTCCCTTCATGGCGGACCAGCCTCACCTTTCCCACCCGTCTCCCATCCATCTCCACCACCTCCAGCGCGGCCCCTTTTAGCGCCACCCGATCCCCCGGCAGCGGGAGCCGGCCCAGCCGGCCGAACACGAATCCGCCCAGCGTCTGGTATTCGTCGGTCTCGAGACCCAGCTTGAAGCGATCATTGGCTTCGACCAGTTCCATGCTGCCCGGGAGCACCGCGGCGTCGCCGCCGGCCAGGGGAGCCGGCTCGGCGCGGTCGTACTCATCGTAGATCTGGCCCACGATTTCCTCGAGCAAGTCCTCCATGGTGACGACGCCCGCGGTGCCGCCGAACTCGTCCAGCACAACGGCCAGGTGGGTCTTGAGACGTTTCATGTCGGCCAGTACGTCCTCCACCTCGCGGCTCCCGGGCACAAAGAGCGGTTCCCGCATCACGGCCGACAGGGGCTGGTCCGGCCGCTCGCGGAGCGCCGCCAGCACCTGTTTGGCGTGGACCACGCCCACGATGTCGTCCACGGAACCGCGGTAGACCGGGTAGCGGGACCGGCCCGCCTCAGCCACGCGGGTGGCGGCGTCCCGCACGCGCAAGTCCTCCGGCAGCGCCACCACGGCGGTGCGCGGGGTCATCACGTCCCGCGCCGTCTTCTCGGTGAACTCGAAGACGCCCTCGATCATCCGGACGTCTTCCCGCGCGATCCGGCCGGACTTCTGGCTCTGCTTGAGGAGCATGACGATCTCCTCCGGCGAGTGGATGCGGTCGAGTTCGGAGGTGGCGCTCTTGATGCCCAGCAGGCGCACCAGGGTATTGGCGCTCCAGTTGAGCGTCTCCGTGGCGGGCTTGGTGATCCAGCTGAAGACCAGGAGGGGTCCCGCGATCCACCGGCTGGTCTGTTCCGGGTAGGTCAGCGCCAAGTTCTTGGGCGCCACCTCGCCCACCACCACATGCAGGAACGAGATCACCGTCACGGCGATCACCGAGGCGACGGCGGCGCGGCTCAAGATGTTGAGCGGGCCAGGGAGGTGCTCGAACCACTGGCGGAAGAGGACCGCCACGGTTTCCTCGGCCACGTATCCCAGGAGGATGGACGCGAGCGTGATGCCCAGCTGCACCGCAGAGAGTTGCATGTACAGATCTTGCAGTGCCGTCTGGACGGTCTTAGCCTTCCGATCGCCCTTGCGTACCATCGCGTCAATGCGGGTCCGGCGCGCGGCCACCAGGGCGAATTCCGCGGCGACAAAGAACGCGTTTGCCGCCAGGAGGACGACCACGGCCGCCCCGCGCAGCACCAGCGATCCTGGCGAGATTTCTTCCATGGAATGTCGGGCTAAGCTACACCGCGTGCGCAACCGGGGGAAAGCCGAGCGGTGAGTGGCGTGGCACCGGTCTCCCCGCGCTCGTTGGCGTGCGGGCACCGCGCGCCTCTCCTGCGCGCGCATGCCGGTGCGCTGCGCCGGGTGCTCGCCATCACCGCCGTGTTCATGGTGGTGGAGGTGGTGGCCGGATGGGTCGCCAACTCGCTGGCCTTACTGGCGGATGCGGCTCACATGCTGGGCGATGCCGCGGCCATCGGCCTGGCGCTCTTCGTCGCCTGGATGGCGGATCGGCCGGCCACGCCGGAAAAGACCTATGGCTATCTGCGGCTGGAGATTCTCGCGGCGCTGGTGAACGGAGCCGCGCTGTTCGTGCTGGCGGGCGGGATCGCGTGGGAGGCCTGGCGACGCTTCGGCGCGCCGCCGGCGGTGGAGCCGCGTATCCTCTTCAGCGTGGGCGCCCTGGGGTTGGCCGCCAACGTGGTGGCGCTCCGCATGCTCCACGCGGGCCACCAACACTCCCTCAACGTGCGCGGCGCCTACCTGCACGTGGCCGGGGATCTCCTGGGCTCGGTGGGCGCCATGGCGGCGGGCGCCATCATCCTCGCCACCGGATGGACCGCTGCGGACCCGCTTATCTCCGTGGGCATCGCCGTCCTGATCGTGGTGAGCGGGGCGCGGCTGGTCAAGGAAAGCGTCGAAGTGTTGCTGGAGGCCGTGCCGGCACACATCTCCCTGGGCGACGTGGAGCACCAGATCGCCAGCATCCCCGGCGTCGCCAACGTGCACGACCTGCATGTCTGGACGCTCACCAGCGGCGTGGTGGCCATGAGCGGCCATGCGGTGGTAGGCGATCCCCAGGTGAATCAGCGCGTGCTCGAGACGGCGCAAGGTCGCATGGCTGATCTGGGGATACGGCATGTGACGTTGCAGTTGGAGCGGGATGATACCTGCGTGGATTAGCCCCACGCTTGTGTTTTGACCCCTCCTCGGGTATGTTGGCCCGACAGGACCGGATGATATACTCATAAGTCGTTGTGATTTAAGGTTTTACAGCTTGTCAATCCGCAATATCGCTATCATCGCGCACGTTGACCACGGGAAAACCACGCTGGTTGACAAGATGCTGCGGCAGGCCGGTGTCTTTCGTGCCAATCAGCAGCTGGTGGAGCGCGTGATGGACTCCAACCCGCTGGAGCGAGAGCGCGGCATTACGATCCTCGCCAAGAATGCTTCGGTACGCTGGCACGGGACCAAGATCAATATTGTGGATACGCCCGGTCACGCCGATTTCGGCGGCGAGGTGGAGCGCATCCTGCGGATGGTGGACGGGGTCTTGCTCCTGGTGGACGCGGTGGAAGGCCCGATGCCCCAGACGCGCTTCGTCACCCGGAAGGCCATGGCGCTGGGCCTGGCGCCGATCGTGGTGATCAACAAGGTGGACCGGCCGGACCAGCGGGCCAAAGAGGTGCACGACGAAGTGCTGGAGTTGTTCGTGGATTTGGAGGCATCGAACGCGCAGCTGGATGCGCCGTTTCTCTACGCGTCGGCCAGGGACGGGTGGGCGGTGGCGGAGCTTTCCCAGCGGCCTGAGAGTTCGGTGGGCGGCGATCTCACCCCCCTCTTCGAGGCCATCATGGAGGACATTCCCGAGCCCCTCTGCGATCCCGACGGTCCTTTCCAGCTCCTGGTCTCCACGCTCGACCATTCGCCCTACGTGGGCCGGATCGCGATCGGCCGGATCGAGCGGGGGTCGGTGCGGGTGGGCCAATCGGTGGCGCTGCTTCCGCTCGGCGCGCCGGGCCCGGTGGTGGGCCAAACGCCGGCCACCGGCCGGGTGGCCAAGCTGTTCGGGTTCGAGGGCGTGGAGCGGGTCGAGCTGGAGCAGGCGTCCGCCGGGGACATCGTGGCGATCGCCGGCCTGGAGAAGTTCGACATTGGCCAGACGGTGACGGACGTGGAGCATCTGGACCGGCTGGAGGGTATCGCGGTCGAGGAGCCCACCATTTCGGCGGATTTCATGGTGAACGATGCGCCCTTCGCGGGCCGGTCGGGCCGATTCGTCACCACGCGGCAGGTGCGGGAGCGGCTGTTCCGCGAGCTGGAGCGCAACGTGGCGCTCCGGGTCCAGGAGACGGACCAGCCGGACACGCTGGCGGTGGCAGGGCGGGGCGAGTTGCACCTGACCATCCTCATGGAGACCATGCGCCGCGAGGGGTACGAGTTCCAGGTGAGCCGGCCCCGGGTGATCCTGCGCGAGGGTCCAACGGGGGAGCGGCTGGAGCCGTATGAGGAGCTATTGGTGGACGTTCCCGAGGGCATGCTGGGCGTGGTGATGGAGGCGCTGGGGCCCCGCCGGGCCGTCATGCTGGATCTCAAGAACCCCGGCCAGGGGCGGGTGCGCATGCGGTTCAAGATCCCGGCGCGGGGGTTGTTTGGGTACCGGTCGGAGTTTCTGACGGACACGCGGGGGGAAGGCGTGTTGCACCACCGGTTCCTGGACTACGATGCCTGGGCGGGGCCGCTGCCGGGCCGCAAGCGGGGGGCGTTGGTGGCGGACCGGGAGGGCGTGGCAGTAGGATACGCCCTCTTCAATCTCCAGGAACGGGCCACCATGTTCGTGTCGCCGGGGGATCCGGTGTATGAGGGGATGATCGTGGGCGAGCACGTGCGCGGCGGCGACATGGACGTCAACGTCACCAAGGAAAAGAAGGCGTCCAACATTCGCACCACGGCGACGGACGAGATGATCCGGCTGGAGCCGCCCCGGCAGATCACGCTGGAGTTGGCGTTGGAGTATATCGAGGACGACGAATTGATCGAGATCACGCCGGACGCCATCCGGCTCAGGAAGCGCGCGCTCCAGCAGATGGAGCGCCGGAAGGCGGCGCGGCAGGCCCGCGCCGCGATGGAGTGAAGATCGTGACGGTGTCCCTGTTCCCAACCCCCCACGTGTGCTCGGGAGGAGCCATGTTGCCCTGGGAGACGTCGGTCCGGACCGCAGGAGCCCGGCGACGCCAAGATGACGAGGACGAGGCGGAGGAGTTCGAGGAATTCGAGGAGGACGAGGAGCTGGACGAGGAGCTCGACGAGGACGCCGATGAGGACGATGACGAGCTGGACGAGGAGGACTACGAAGACTACGACGATCTCGAGGAGGAGTTCGACGAGGACGACCAGGGGCCGCGGACCCGTCGGCGGCGGGAGTGGGAGTGATTCGGGGGAGGGCCGAGCGCTAGCAGGGCAGGAGCGGCAAAGCGGGACAGCGGCAGGGCGACAGGGTGTGAGGGAGGAGTCTGCCGCTGTGCTCCATGGCTCCGTTCGATGTCCCCGCCTAGATTCAC
>DASWGV010000096.1:0-15502 GCA_036393515.1 Gemmatimonadales bacterium
CGCCCGGGCTGTGGCCCGCGGGGCGGGGCAGGTCGCGTTCCGGGTGGGCGAGATCGAGCGGGTGCGCTGCGGGCAGGTGGACGCCCTGGTGGGACGGTTCGTCCTGATGCACCAGGCCGACCCGGCGCGTACGCTTCGCGCAGCGGCCCGGCACGTTCGGAAAGGTGGAGTGGTGGCCTTGCTGGAGTCGCACCTGGTGGGCTCCGTCCGGGCCGTGCATTCCCATCCGCACGCGCCGGTCTACCATCGTGTCTTGAAGTGGATGGTGAAAGTGATTCGCTCCGCCGGAGCCCATCCCGACATGGGTCTGAGGCTAAGGCAGGTGTTCCTGGATGCCGGGCTTCCAGCACCCCGACTGTGGGTCCAAGCGCGGGTGGATGGAGGGCGGGAAGCGACGGTCTACCGGTACATCGCCGAAAGCGCGCGCTCCATGGCGCCTCTCGCTCGGCGCCTCGGAGTGACGGGGCTGGCTCGCCGTTCTCTGGACACTTTGGAAGAGCGATTGCGGAAGGAGGTGGAGCGGTCGGGCGGCGTCATCACGTCGCCGCTGGTGGTGGGCGCGTGGTGAGCCAACTCGCCGTCAATGCGGCGGCGATCCTCTGGTAACATCGAGTGCCCTCGAGGAGCTCCGCCTTCGCCACGCACTCATGATCGGTATGCGCGACGCGTATCGAGCCCGGGCCGATCAGGAAGCGTTCGCCCCAGGGCTCAAGCCATGGCAGGTCGGTGCCGAAGCGCACCACGGTCGTCTCGAACCCGGGCAGCGCGCGCAGTTTGACCGGTGGCGAGTCCAGCAACACGGCCAGCTCGGCGCTGCCCCCCACGGCGCTCCGCAACTCGGCCAGCAGGCCGGTGGGGTCCCGCACCGTACGAATGGCCACTTCGGCACGGCAGTCATCCGGAATGACGTTTGCGCGGACGCCTCCGGTTAACGTGCCAATGTTCAGGGTGCAATCCCCCAGCGTAGGATCCGTGGGCAACGGCACCCGCCGGACGCGCTCCAGCCCGTCGAGCATCATGTCGATGGCGGACCTCCCCTCCTCCGGATAGGCGGAGTGGGCCGCTTTGCCCCGGGCGCGCAGCTCCAGACGCAGGAGACCTTTGGTTCCCAGCGCCATGCGATTGTCGGTCGGCTCGCCATTGACGACGTAGCGTCCTTTGGGTTCCAGCGTGGCCGCCGCGCGGGCACCGTCGGCCGTCTGTTCCTCGCCCACCACGAACAGTAACCCGACACCGCGGTGGCCCTGACTTGCTAGCCGCTCGGCCGCCGCGATCTGGGCGGCGGCAATGCCCTTGGCATCCGCTGTGCCCCGGCCGTAGAGATGGGTCTCGTCCTCCCGGACCGGCAACTCGGGCGGCACGGTGTCCATGTGGGTGGAGAACACGATCACGGGGTCATCCCGCCGAGCGTACACGTTGAACCGGCCGGGCGTGACCGGCTGACGCGTCACCGCATAGCCTAACGCCTCGAGCCGCCCCGCCAGGAACTCACCAACGGCGCCCTCGTCGCCGGTGGGGGACGCGATCCGCACCAACTCGCGCGTGAGGTCCACCACATCCACAGCCGTTTCGGCCTTCATGACGTTCCCGCGCGTGCGTGTCTCGGGCGCGGTGCTCCAGCCGCCCAGACCCACCAAACCAGCACCGCCCACACGGCGGTGCCCACGGCCACATGCAAGGCTCTCCACCCACTGGGCAGCGCCAGCCACACCATGGCCGCGGCCACGACGATCTGGGCCACCGTGCAGCCCAACGCGAGCCATGCCAGCCGTGCGACCCGTCCTGGTAGGCGCGGTGCGGCGCGTTGAGCATAGATGACCAGGTAGGCCAGCAGCGCGTACGCCAGGAGACGGTGGATCCAGTGAATGACCGGCAAGCCACTTTCACCGGCGGGCCAGAGCTGGCCGCTACAGAGCGGGAATCCCTGACAGGCATGGCCCGCCCCCGTGCTGGCGGTCACGCCGCCCAGGAGAATCGTCAGGGCGCCAAGCGACGCCGCAGCCAGCGCCCCACGTCGGCCTTCACCGGTGGGCGGAGCGGTCCGGTCGGCGCCGGCGCGAAGCCCGGTGATCATGACGGCGCCAAGCAGCGCCATGGCCGCGGCGAGGTGCAGGAGGACGGTGATCGGAGGCAGCTCCAACCAGACGGTTACCGCCCCCAGCATCACCTGGGTCGCGAGCAATGCGACCGCGAGCAGGGCGGGGGGAAGCGGACCCCCGGGGCCCGGAACGCCGGGTTCGGCCCGGCGCGCCACCACCAACCCCGCCAGACCGACGACCAGGGCGCTCACCACCAGCGCCGCCAGGCGGTGGGTCCACTCGATCGCGGTGGGGAGATCGCCGAGCGACGGAATAAGACGCCCGTTGCACATGGGCCAGTGGTCGCCGCAGCCCATGCCGGATCCGGTGATGCGAACCACGGCGCCGAGGACGATCAGCCCGTAGGTGGCCAGGGCGGTGAGCATGGCGAGCCGGCGGATGCCGCGCATGGCGCAGAAGGTCGCCGGGGCGGCTTGCCGACCGCAAGCCGCGGCTGGCGCCGCTCCGTGGCGGGCGTACTTTGACGCATGCACCAGACTGGCGCGGATCCCTGGGGCGAGCGACTGCCGCGGCGTCTTGGACTCGCCAGCGCTGTGGCCGTGCTGGTCGGCACGACCATCGGCAGCGGGATCTTCCGTACGCCCGCGGTGGTCGCCGACCGCGTGGACGTGGTCGGTCTGTTCGTGGCGGGCTGGGTCCTGGGAGGGGTGCTGGCCCTGGCCGGCGCGCTCACCTACGCGGAACTCGCCGCGATGTTCCCGCGGACCGGCGGGATCTACGTCTACATACGCGAGGCCTTTGGGCACCTACCGGCGTTTCTGTTCGGCTGGGCCGAACTGTTGGTGATCCGGCCCGCCGCGCTCGGCGCCATCGCCATTGTGGCCGGGGAGTACTTCTGGCGGTTGCTGGGCGTGGATGGTGGGGCCGCGCTCGCACCGCTGCCTCTCTCCCTCGCCCAGGTGACCGCTGCCGCCTTTATCGTGGTGGTCGGAACCGTCAACTATCGGGGCATTCACCTCGCCGCGTTGGTGCAGAACACCAGCACCATCCTCAAGGTCGGCGCCCTGCTGAGCCTGGTCGCCCTGGGCCTGGTTCTGGAGCCGCGATACGCGTTGGAGCGGGAGGCCTCCAGTGGAACGGTCTTGTCGCCGATCGCCGGGTTTGGACTGGCGCTGGTGTCCATCATGTGGGCCTATGACGGGTGGGCGGATCTTTCTTTTGTGGGCGGGGAGGTCAAGGATCCGGAGCGCAACCTGCCGCGCGCCCTGTTCCTGGGGACCGCGGGGGTGATCGCGGTCTACCTGGCGGTGAACTTCGTCTACCTGAAGCTGGTGCCGCTGGATCGCATGGCGGGATCGCCGCTGATCGCGGCGGATGTGGCCTACATTATTCTGGGTGGAGCGGGTGTGGTCTTCGTGTCGGCGGCGGTGATGGTCTCGGCGTTCGGCTCGCTGAACGGGTCCATGATGGTGGGGCCCCGGATCTTCTACGCCATGGCGGAAGACCGGCTGTTCTTCCGACCGCTGGCCGCGGTGCATCCCCGGTTCGGCACGCCGGGCGGAGCCATTGTGCTGGCGGCCGTGCTCGGGGTGGCGTACGTGTCCCTCCGGAACTTCGCCGAACTCGCCGACCAGTTCATCATCGGCATCTGGCCGTTCTACGCCCTGGGCGTGGCGGCGACCTTCGTGCTCCGACGGCGCCGGCCACACGCGGCACGGCCCTACCGGACGTGGGGGTATCCGGTGGTGCCCCTCCTGTTCCTGCTCTCGGCCGTCTACTTGCTGGGCAACTACATGCTGACCCAACCGCGTCTCTTCGCGGCCGATGTGGCGGTCATTTTGACCGGCCTTCCGGTGTATGTCTGGTGGCGGCGGCGTGCGGCCGCCGGGTGATCCAGACGTGACTTGACTGTTGCGGGACCCTCGCTCACCCTCTCCGCGCCCCTGGTCATTCCGACCACGGCGCAAGGCGGCCCCGCGGACGCTCAAGGGCGGGCCCAGCATCCACTGCGGAACATCGGCAACCAGCTCCTGAGCAGTCCTCTGGAGCAGACGACCCTGATCACCGACGTCTTCCGAATTCAGTTCGGCTTACGGTATACGTTCAACTGACCGGGTTGGGCGCCGCAAGGGACGGGGCTCTCGGGAGAGGGAGCCCCGCTTTGTTTCTGCTCTGCCGCCGGGGTGGGAGTGATGTGGTTGGAGGCTGCCGCGGGGAGCTGGGGGAGTGGAGGGGCTACGTCGGCGCCTTCCACGCCAGCCACATCGCCGTCGCGCCGAACACCAGGTTCGGCATCCATGCCGCGAGGGTCGACGGCAGGACGCCGGCGGCCCCGATCGCCTTGGAGAGCTGCACCAGGGTGAGAAACACCACCGTGGTTCCCAGGCTCACGCCGATGCCGAAGGCTCCCCCGGCGCGCGGGTTGGTGATGGCCAGGGGCGCCCCGAACGCCGCGATCACGATGCAGGTAAACGGAATGGCGAACTTGAGCGCCAGGTCCACGCGCAGCTTGCGGACGTCCGCGCCGGACCGCTCCAGCCAGCCGATGTAGCGTCGGAGCTCGGCGTAGCGCATTTCTTCGGGGTCTTTGGGCTCGGCCAGCAAAGCGGCTGGAGTCTCCACGAAGCTCCTCAGGCGCATCGAATCGAACGCGAAGGTCAGCTCCGAGTCCGGGCCGGCCACCACCCGGAACCGGCCGTCATCCAGCCGCCACCCGTCCGCGACGTCCCTCCAGGCGCCTCGACTCGCCTGCACCACCAGGGTCGGGTAGTCCGACCCGGTGCCATCACGCTCCAGCACCGGATCGCGCAACTCGCGCTGCTCGATGTCGAGTGCCCGGATAGCGTAGACCCAGCCCTGGTCCGCCCGGTACACAAAATTGTAGCGCGTGGGTTGGGACCGGATGACGCGCTCACCGAGCAGTTGGAGCTGGCGGCCCTTCAGGATCGGCGCCATCTCCCCCAGGGCCAGCCCCGCGCCCGCGGCGGCGACCGCGGCCACCAGCAACGGCACCATGAGCCGATGGAAGCTTCGGCCCGACGCCTTGGCGGCGGTGATCTCCGAGTGACGGCCCATGGCGCTGACGCTGAAGACCGTGGAAAACAGGACTGCCGCGGGGAGAATCAAGAACGCCTTTTCCGGCAGGCTGTACAGATAGCTCAAGGCAATGGCCCCCGGGTCGAGCCCGCGCGCCAGGTACTCGTCCAGCTTGTCGGTCAGTTCCAGGATGATGGCCACCAGTGGAAACCCCAGGAACGTCGCCGCGAAGATCTTGGCCCACTCGCGCAGCAGGTAGCGATCCAGAATCGTCGTCACGCGACGCGCTCCCCACCCAGCCCCCGGCGCCAGGAACGCCGCAGGCCCGCCAGCGGCGGCGGCGCCGCGGCTCGCCGGATCCGCCACAAGGCCAACAGCCCGAACAACCCGAACAACACGTTGGGTGCCCACATGGCCCAGAACGGCGCCACGATGAGCCGGTTGGCGAGGGTCTCACCGCCGATGAGACACACGTAATAGACGGTGAACACAGCCAGGCTCATCCCCACGACATAGCCGATGCCGCCGCGCGGGAACGACACGGCCATCGGGACCCCGATCAACACGAACACAATGCAGGCCGCGGCGATGGTGTACTTCTTATGCAACTCCACGCGGTAGTTCGCCGAGCGGATGGTGGCGGTCCGCGCGCGGTCCTCCAGGCCCCGGACGTCGCTCAACCGAGGGGTCTCCAGGCGGCCGGTGGTGAAGGCTCGTTGGGGTGCATTGAAGCGGGACACCTGCTCCTGATCCGGCGTCCCGGTCGCCGCGCGGCCGCCGCTGGCTTGCGCCCGGAGCTGTGGCGGAAGGAGAAACGCGGCGAACCGCTGCAACCCGGCGCAGTACGGACTGAGGCCGGCTGCCGGTAGACTGGTGTCCGGCTGAAGCGGCGGCAGGCCCACCAGGCTTCGGAGTCCGTTCAGGCGCACTACCGTGAGCCGCCGCGTGTTCTGTTCCCGCTCCCGCTCCGCGCCGCGAATGACGTGCTCCATCTCGCACACGCCCATCTCCCGGTCGCCCTTATAGGTGTCCTCTTCCGTCCGGCTGAGCTCGTTGCTGACGCCTTCCACCCGGATGGTGTTGCGGCGGAAGCGAACCTGCTGGAATACCTTCTGATCCGTGCGATCCAGCTCCTGCATGGTGCCATCGAACAGCGTGAGGTAGAGGTCTTCCTGGTTCGCCGTGAGCGCCATGTACCCGCTGTCGGCCCGGATGATGCGCTTGCGCTGCTGGTCGGCGAGGTCGTAGATGGTGACCTCACGGAGCAGGAAGGTCGATTGATCGATCCGCGCGGCGCGCAGGAACAGGCGGCCGCGCTGTACTTCGTTGATGATTTGCTCCTTGAGTCCAAAGGTGGGTTTCTTGCGGCCGATGTCCGTGAGCAGCGTGCGGAGCTGATGGTTGGAGCGCGGCAGCACCTGATCGCTGAACAGGAACGCAAGGACCGTGACGGCGATGGCGGCGGCGAGCAGCGGGGCCATGATCCGGCCCATCGACACGCCGCTGGCGCGCATGGCCGTCAGCTCATGGTCCGCGGCCAGCCGCCCGACGGTGTACAGCACGGAGATGAGTACGGCCATCGAGAGCGTGGTCGTGACGATGAAAGGAATGGACAGGGCGAACACCTCGAGGATCACGCCCCAGGGCAGGCCTTTGCCCACCAGGTCCCCGAATCGCCGCGCGATCTGGTTGAGCAGCTGGAACGCCGTCAGGGCCGACAGGGCGAAGACGAACGGGGCCACGTGCTGGACGACGATGTAGCGGCTGAGAATACGCATGGGTGTCCCGGGGGTCGCCTGGAGCGGTGGAGCGCGCGCTTTATGCAAACATACCCCGGCGCGGGCCGCAAAGTGTCGGCGGCCGCCGGCGGAGTGATGGCGGTCCTGGCGCTCGGCCTCGCCGCGCGGGCCCAGGCACAGACCGCCGCGCCGGGCCGCGCCGGGGCCCGGTGGGCGGAGGAAACGCGTCAGGCCGCGTGGCTGGCGCGGGCCGGGCGGTGGGGTGAGTCGCTGCGGCGGGCCGGAGAGGACACACTGGCCGCCGACCAGGCGGGCCAGGCGGCACCCGCCGCGTTCGGCGCCGTCTTTCGCGCGCGTTTCCAGCTCAAGTTCGATCAGCTGCGCAACGAACGGTGCAGCAGCGCGGACCTGGGCAACCCGGTGGCGGGATGCACCGGCGGCTTCCCGACCCCCAGCCTGGACGAACAGTTCGACCTCCGGGCCGGAGGCGTGCTCGGGGAGCGGATCCACGTGAACGTGGACTTCGACAGCGAACGCGAGTTCAGCGCCACCAACCAGATCCGGTTGTGGTATGAAGGCGCGGAAGGCGAGACGGTGCGGCGCATTGAGGTCGGCAACGTGAGTCTCGCCACGCCCGCCTCTCGGTTCGTGACGTCGGCCGTGCCCGCCAACGCGTTCGGCGTTCAGATGCTGGCGCAGTTCGGGCGCTTGGAGTTCCGCTCCATTCTGGCCCAGCAGCGCGGGTCGTCCATTCGCCACCGGGTTTTCACCGTGGGCGAGCGGACCACCCAGCCGGTGGAGTTCGAGCTCCGGGACGTGGATGTGGAGACCGGCCGGTTCTTCTTCGCGGTGGACCCCCGCCGCTTGCCCGGCTATCCCGCGCTGGATGTGCTCACGCTGGACCAGGGACCGTTGCCCCCGACGCTCCGTCCCATCGCATTGCGGGTGTACCGGTTCCGGGCGCCCACCGCCCCGATCGGCGCCGCCCAGACGCTGGACGGTATCGAGGCCGTGGCCCTCCGCTCCGACGGCCCTCAACGCGTGGGACCGGTGCCGTGGGAGCTGCTGATGGAGGGCCGGGACTACTACGCGGACCCGTCGGGCGTGTGGTTCGCCCTGGCCACGCGCGCCAGCGCAGGGGACTACCTGGCGGTGTCCTACGTGACGGCCGCCGGTGACACAGTGGGCACGTTTCCCGCCGTGCACGGCGGAACCCACACGCTGGAGCTGATTCACGAGCCGCGGCGCGGGCCGGAAGCGGCCACCGCCGCGCACGAGTTGCGGAACGCGTATCGCCTGGGGACCGGAGAGATCCTCCGAGGCTCAGTCGTCCTGACCGTGCTGCTGAATCGGTCCGAGCGCCCTCCGACGGGCGGGACCTACCTGTCGCTGCTGGGGTTGGCTCAGGCGAATGACCCCAATGCCGTGGACGCGTACAGCCGGGTGTTCCCGCGGGAGCGTGACCCCAGCGGCGGGGCTCCGGTCCGGGACCTGTTCGTGGTGTTTCCGCATCTCACTCCGTTCGCCGATTCCACGCGCCTGGTTGCGGCGGAGCGGAGCGACTCGCTCTACCGGACGCCGTCGTACCTGCTCACCTCGCAGGGTCCCGCGCCGCGTTTCCGGCTGCGGATCCGCTACCACGCCGCGGGGGCGGGCGAGCGTTCCACCCTCAATCTGGGCGCCATCCAGGTGCGGGAGGGCAGCGAGCGCCTCACGGTGGGCGACCGCGACCTGGAGCGCGGCCGGGACTACGAGATCTTCTACGACATCGGCCAGGTGACCTTTACCAGTCCCGATGCGCTGTTCCCCCCCGGGGGCGCCGAAGTGCGGGTACAGTTCGAGGAGCACCAGTTATTCGACGTTGCGCCCAAGAACGTCCTGGGCCTGGCCAGCACGTACCATCTGGGCTCACATGGCCAAGTGAGCGCGGTGGGACTGTTGCAACGGGAGCAGTCCGCGTTCACCCGCCCGCAGCTGGGCTTTGAGCCGCAGTCGCACGCCATCGGCGGCATCAGCACCTCGCTCGCCTTTACGCCCAACGGTCTGACGCGGGCGCTGAACCGCCTTCCGCTGGTCGCGACCGAGGCGCCATCTCGATTCGCCCTCAACGCCGAAATCGCCGTGTCCCGGCCCAATCCGAACCAGTCCGGTGTCGCCTACCTCGAGGAGTTCGAGGGCGGCGCGGCCAGCCGCGCCATTACCCTGGCCGAACAGGCCTTCCAGCTGGGCAGCCGACCCGCCTCCGGCCGGGGATTGCCCGCCACCCACCTTTCACTGAGTGGCGAGTTCGACACCATGGATGCGGTAACCCTGGTGTGGCAGAACGGCGTGCAGATCGGCAACGAGGTGGTCGAGTTCGCGCCCCGTGACATTGACTCGACGATCGTGCTCACCGGAACGGCGCGCCAGATCGAGCGCGTCCTGTGGCTGACGTTGAAGCCGGACACCGTGGGTGGCGCGCCCCATCCGGTCACCGGCGCACCCCGCTGGGTCCGTCCGGGCCGGGCGGCGCCGCGCTGGCGCTCGATCAGTCAGCCGCTGGACCGCTCCGGCGTTGGACTTGACCTCTCCACCGCGGAGTTCCTGGAGTTCTGGATGCTGGAGGACGAAAACCGCTCGGCGGCGCAGGCCGGGGTCCAGCTGGTGCTCGACTTCGGAACCGCGTTCGAAGACGCGGTGGCCCCGGTTCCGGCCACGTTTCAGGTGAGCGGGGATACCGTGTTCGGGGGGGTGCGGTTCGCCGGCGCCGGCCGCCTGGACACCGAGCGGGATACCCTGGTCAACGTGTTCAATGCGGCCCAGCATGACCGCGGGCTCCATGGCGACCGGCTGGACAGCATCGTGAACACCGCCACCGGGGAGACGGCGCTGGACCTGCCGCTGTGCCAGAGCGGCCCGGCCGTGGAGGTGCCAGTGTTCCCGCTGGGCGCGCTGAGTGCCCGGTGCACCCGCGGCAATGGCCTCATGGACACCGAGGACCTGAACGGAGACAACCGTCTTGACGTGGCCGTCGGTACGGTCGGCGAAGACCTGTTCCGTTACATCGTGCCGGTGGGCGACGACCGGTATGTGGTACGCACCGGAGGCACCCGCACCGACCGCACCGGCCGCCGCCTGGTGTGGCGCCTGCATCGCATTCCGTTCCGGGAAGACACGCTCCTGATCGGCGCCCCGGACGTGCGTCACGTGCGGGCGCTTCGTATGACGGTGGTGGCGCCCGACCTGGGGCTGGTGGACCAGGAGGTGTTTGTGGCGTTGGCCCGGATGCGGCTTCAGGGCGCACCCTGGCTCAAGCGCGCGGCGGCTCCCCTGGTGGGCCTGGCCGGAGGGGAGACGGTCGCGCGCGGAGAAGTCGTGGCCGCCGTGGTCGGCACCGAGAACCGGGATCTGGGGTACACTCCGCCCCCGGGCGTGGTGGACCAGGCCGACCGGCGGGGGCTCGGCCTCCAGTTCACCAGCCAGCAGATCAACGAACGCTCGCTCCGGCTGCTGGCGCGGGACGTGCGGCTGGGTGAGCGGGCGGAGGCCTTCACGCGCTTCGCCGCCGAAGCGGATCGCAATTTCCTGAAGTACCGTGAGCTGCGCGTGTGGGTGCAGGGACGGGGCGCGGGGTGGGACGAGGGCGACTTCGAGTTCCACCTGAAGGTGGGGAGCGACGAGCACAACTTCTATCTCTATCGGACCGCGCGGCGCGCCGACACCTGGGAACCCGAAGTCGTCGTGGACCTGTCCCGCTGGATTGCCTTGCGCGGCACGGTTGAGGCTGCCTGGCTCTCAGGGGCATCGCCCTCCGGCGCCGCGGCCTGCGGGGGGGACAGCACGGCGTTCGTTGCCTGCGATGGTCCCTACCTGGTGCACCTGCGCGACCCGGGCATCGCCCCGCCCAACCTGGCGCGGGTTTCCGAGATCGCGGTGGCCGTATACCGCGCGGCGGAGACGGCCGTGGTGAACGACATCGAAATGTGGGTGGATGATATCCGCCTGGCGGGGGTGGTACAGACCGCGGGGGCCGCCGCGACGCTGGAAGCGCGTCTGTCCGCCGGCGACGTGGTGGACCTGGCAATCCAGCTGAACCACCGCGACGATCGCTTCCGCCAACTCGACGAACAGCCGTCGTACGTGACCGACCGGTCGGCCCGGATCACCGCGGCCGTGCGGCTCGACGCGCTGCTGCCGGTCTCGCTGGGTCTCGCGGCGCCGCTGCGTCTGGAGTTCGCCCAGGTGGCGGCGGATCCATTCTACTTGCGACAGACCGACGTGCCGGCGGCCGCCTTGGGCCCGGTGAGACGTCCCGGCGCCGGCGTGGCCGGTTACCGGCTGGACCTGCGTCGGACCCGCGCCGGCGAAACCGCGGCCGAGCGCATGCTGGCGGATCCCCTGTCCCTCTCCGTGTCCCGGGATCAGGGACGCAACACCACCGAGCTGACCCGGGCCAAGGCGGTCACCAACCAGGTGCGCGTGGACTATGACTACCGCCCAGGGCCGCGGCGCGTTGGTGGCACCGGACTCCGTTGGAATCCGCATCAGGTATACGTGCGGAGCCACCTTCAGCGACGCGAGGAGGACCGCTACACCTTTCGCGCGCCGGTGGAGCGGCTGGGCGATTCGACGGCCGCGCTGGCGAGCCCCTCGAGTCTCTGGCGCACTCAGGCCGGATTGGATTTGCGGCCGGCTGAGCCGCTGGTCGTGCGGGTTGATTACCACACGCTGCGCGACCTTCGGGACTACGGGGACTCTACCGCGGCCGGGAGACTCCTCCGCTTGAACGACGGTCAGTGGTTGGGGCAGGACGTCGGTTTCGAGCGCGAGCGCTCCTTCACCACGGGCGTGAGCCTGGCCCCGGCGGTCGGCGCGTGGCTCCGGCCGCGGGCGGGCGTCTCCACCGGCTTCACCCTGATCCGCGATCCCAACGTGCGCGATGTGACCCTGACCGTGGACTCCGCCGGAGCGCTACGGCTGCCGCTGGCGGTGACCAACAGCCGCAGGCACGAAGCCGGCGCGCGAGTCGAGCCGGCCCGCTTGGCGAGCGGGGGGAGGGCCGGTCCCGTCGGCGCCGTGCTGCGGGCCATCCAGCCGGCCGAATTGTCCGTAATCCACGATCGCCGCTCCAGCTTTGACCGCCTTCCGGACATTCCCGGCACCCGCTACCAGTTGGGCTTTGGGCCGGTAGAAGAATTCCGCGGGCAACTGGGCACGCTGGCCGTGACCGCGGGCGAAAGCGCGACGTGGACGGCCGTGGGGGGCGCCCTGTTCCCCCTGGGCGGCAGGGTTCGGCTCACCTACCGCGATGTGGACGGGACCACCTGGATCAGGCGCGGCGGCGATCAGTTCAGTGTGCGCCAGACCAGCCGGGAGTGGCCGTCCTTTGCCGCCAGCTGGGCCACGCGGATCGGGGGGACCGCGCGGGGCCCTCTGGCCGGGCTGGATGCCCGGGTACAGCACCGCGACCTGCGTAGCGCTTCGCGCCAGGAGCAGCCGGCAGCCGGAACGGCCGGCGTGCTGGTGACGCAGCAGCGCACCCGATTGTGGACCCCGTCGCTCACCCTTTCGTGGATTGGCGGCATCACCACCGGGGGCCAGTACAACCGTGCGGACGGCATGCAGCTCGCGGCGGGGACGGAGACCCGGACCGCCCGGGAGGACTGGGGCGCCAATCTGGGGTTCGCCTTCTCCCTGCCCGAGTGGCTCCTCCGGATGGATAGCCCGCTCCGCGCCACGCTGGCCGGTACCGGGTCGGACGTGCGCGTGTGCGTGGTGCGCGCCGGGACAACGGATTGCGCCACGATCGCGGACAGCCGGCGCCGCCAGGTGGACGTTCGGGTAGACACTGGGTTTTCGCCCACGGTCGTCGGGGGCCTGAGCTTCAGCTACATTCTGAACGACCAGCGTCATCTC
Source organism: Gemmatimonadales bacterium (assembly GCA_036393515.1). Classification (GTDB taxonomy): domain Bacteria; phylum Gemmatimonadota; class Gemmatimonadetes; order Gemmatimonadales; family GWC2-71-9; genus JACQHC01. The sequence continues at coordinate 12,710 of DASWGV010000096.1, forward strand.
TCAAGCCGATTTTCTCAGATCGTGTTCACCGTGTTCGCGGACGTCAGCGTCGTCGCCGGGAGGCTCCCGTGAAGGCCAGCGCGGTGTGGATGGTGATCCTGGTCAGCTGCTCCGCGGGGGCGGCGGCCGGGCGGGGCGAGTTCGACGGCGAGGCCGCGCTCGCCTACGTGGCCGCGCAGATGGCGTTTGGGCCGCGGGTGCCCAATACCGAGGCCCACCGGCGTGCCGGCGACTGGATTCTCCAGCAGCTGCGGGTCCGGGCGGAATCGGTGGAGGTGCAGGCCTTCTCGCACGTGACGGTACAGGGGGACACCCTCCGGCTCCGCAACTTCATTGGGCGGTTCCGGCCGGCGGCCGGCGAGCGGATCCTGCTGTTGGCGCATTGGGACAGCCGGCCCCGCGCCGACCAGAGCCGGAACCTGGGCGACCAGCAACGGCCCGTGCCGGGCGCCAACGACGGCGCGTCCGGGGTCGCGATTCTCCTCGGCGTGGCCGACGCGCTCAAGCGCCGTCCTCCGGAGTTGGGCGTGGACCTGCTGTTCGTGGATGGCGAGGACTACGGGGATTTCGGGGTGAATCAGGATGTCCTATTGGGGGCGCGCCACTATGCGGGCACGGCGGGACCCGCGCGACCACTGTTCGCTGTGCTCTTTGACATGGTGGGCGACGTGGACCTCGCGATCCCGCAGGAGGCCTACTCCGCCCAACGCGCGCCGGAGGTGGTGGATCGGGTGTGGGCCAAAGCGCGGGAGCTGGGCTACGGTCGGGTGTTCCGCCCCAACGTGTCCGGTGCCGTCACGGATGATCACGTGCCGTTGCTCGACGCCGGCTTCCGCGCCATCGATGTGATTGATTTCGACTACCCCTACTGGCATACCACCGAGGACACGCTGGACAAGGTGGGCGCGCGGAGCCTGAAGGTCGTGGGCGACGTGGCAGTGGCGTTGTTGCGCTGAGGTCCGGCGGACTGACGGACTGACGGACAGGGGGACGGGCCTGGAAGCCGGGTGCATGGGTCCCGCGCAGTTTTTCGATGCCGGCCGCGCAATTTCGGTAACGCTTCCCGCGCCACGGGTCGCCTTATTGGTGCGTGGGAACCGACGACCGTCGCGCCATTGGCGTGCTCCTCGTGGTGGCCGCCGCCGGCCTGGTGGTGCGATTCGGGCCGCTCACCACGCGGCGGACGCCTCCTGGTGAAGTGGCGTTCCGTGCCCGGAGCCAGCGTCCCGAGCGCGATTCCGTTGCCGCCCGGGCGGCACGGCTGGCGCGGCCCCTGGCTCGTGGTGAACGAGTGGATGTGGATCGCGCCAGCGCCGAAGAGCTGGCCCGGATGCCGCGAATCGGGCCGGGCCTGGCGGCGCGCATCGTGGAGGATCGGGAGAGCAAGGGGCCATTCGGTTCGCTGGAGGGCCTGGACCGCGTGAGCGGGGTCGGGGCGGGCCTATTGCAGGCGATCAAGCCGTACGCCTCGTTCTCTGGACTGCCGCGCCCGCCGTCCGGACCTGCCCTTCCGTCCGCCGGTCCGCCGGTCCGTCGGGGAGGGGGTGTGGAAGGGAAGGGGTCCGTCCCAGTTGTGCGCTTGAACACGGCGACCGTGGCCGAGCTGGCTCAACTTCCCGGCATCGGTCCGACGCGTGCCGCCGCGATCGTGGCCGACCGGAAGGCCCGTGGCCCGTATCGCCGGCCGGAAGACTTGCAGCGAGTTCCGGGCATCGGGCCGGCCACGGTGGCGCGCCTCAAAGGCCGTGTTCGCGTCCCTTGACACCCCTTGGGGTGCCGGTACTTTCTCAAGTCAGTCAAGCACTTAGCCGGTTTTCGGACACCCCGCAGCGTCCCACAACCAAGGGGTCATGGCCACAACCGCTTCAACCACGGCCGAACGTCTTGGCGATCTCCTGCTGCGCGACGGTCTGATCACGCGGGAGCAACTCCAGCAGGCCCTCCAGGAACAGCGGACCTCCGGCATGCGACTGGGCTACACGCTGGTGAAGCTCGGGTTCGTGCAGGAGACCGAGATCACCAAAATGCTGGCTCGCCAGTTCCGCATGCCCGCGGTGGATCTGTCGCGGTTCGAGGTGGATCCCAAGATCGTGAAGCTGATCCCGGCCGATGTGGCGGTGAAGCACACGGTGCTGCCCCTCAAACGTGAAGGGCGGACGCTCACGGTGGCCATGGCGGACCCCACCAACGTGGGCGTGGTGGACGATCTCAAATTCGTCACCCGGTTCGACATCTTCCCGGTGATCGCGGGCGAGTACACGCTGCGCACCGCCATCGAGCGACACTATGAGCAGACCGACGCGCAGTTGCAGACCTTGCTCAAGGATATCGAGGAGACGGACGAGCTCGAGGTTATTGAGGAGAAAGAGGAGGAAGCCGGGCCCGTCCAGGTGGCGGACGACGCCCCAGTGGTCAAGCTGATCAACGGGATTCTGACGGACGCCGTGAAGCGGGGCGCCAGCGACATCCATATCGAGCCGTTCGAGAACGAAATCCGGGTGCGGTACCGGATTGACGGGGCACTCATGGAGATCATGAAGCCGCCGCAGAAGCTCAAGGCCGCGCTCACCAGCCGCATGAAGATCATGTCCAACCTGAACATCGCCGAACGGCGGGTACCGCAGGATGGGCGGATCAAGCTGAAGATGGGCAAGCGCGTGATTGACTTCCGCGTCTCCACCTGTCCGGTCATCTTCGGCGAGAAGATCGTGCTCCGGATCCTCGACAAGGGAAACCTGACGCTCGATTTGCAGAAGTTCGGGTTCGAACCCAAGGCCGAGAAGGATCTGTACC
>DASWGV010000097.1:0-1559 GCA_036393515.1 Gemmatimonadales bacterium
GTGCGTGCGGGCGGCGGGAACCGCGCCCTCCGGCGCCAACATGCAGCCGTGGCATTTCGTGGTGGTAGGTGACCCGGCGCTCAAGCGCCGGATCCGGGAGGCGGCGGAGGCAGAGGAGCGACGGTTCTACGCCACGGCGCCGCGGGATTGGCTCGACGCCCTGGCGGTGCTCGGGACCGATGACCACAAGCCGTACCTGGAGACTGCCCCGTACCTGATCGTGGTGTTCGCCCAACGCCACGGCGTCACGCGCGATGGCGCGCGGGTGACCCACTACTACGTTCAGGAATCGGTCGGGATCGCTACGGGTCTGCTGGTGGCCGCGGTGCATCACGCCGGGCTGGTCAGCCTGACGCATACGCCAAGCCCCATGGGCTTCCTGAACAAGATCCTCGGCCGCCCGCCGCGCGAGCGACCGGTCTTGATCCTCGTCGTCGGCTACCCGACCGACGGCGCCACGGTGCCGGTGATCACTAAGAAAGCCCTCGGGGAGATCGTGACGTTCGTTTGACTCGGCGCGGCACCGGGTCCGGCACGCCGTTTCTCGCTCCGGGTGCTACCAGGTTCTGGTCGCGCCTTCCCCCGCCGCACGGCCCGTGACCCAGGCCCACAGAAAGTTGTATCCGCCGATGGGCCCGAACGCGTCGAGCATCTCGCCGCACAGGAATAACCCCGGATGCCGGCGGCTTTCCATGGTCCGCGGGTCCACTTCGGCGAGACTCACGCCGCCACCGGTGACCTCCGCCTTCTTGTACCCTTCATGTCCGGTCCACGGCAAGGCTCCGCGCACCAGCGTTTCCACCAGGGCGAGCCGTTCTTCCCTGCGGAGCTGAGCCAGGGACTGGCCGGGATCCACCCCGGCCATCCCCGTAAGCTCCAGGGCCAACCGTTCCGGAATTTTCCCTCGCAGGGTCCCCATGACCGTCCGGGTGCCGTCCGGCCGCAGCGCGGCTTCCCAGTCCTCCTGGTCCAGCGCGGTCCAGCGCACCCGGATCGTCGCAGGAGTGTCCGGCGGCGACCGCACCGCCACATGGGAGACATCGAGCACGGCCGGCCCGCTGTAGCCGTGGTGGGTAAAGAGGAATCCGCCGAGGGCGGTCGCTTCGCGGCCGGCCCCGCGCGCCGTGACCGTCACGGGCAGGGACACGCCCGACAGTTGCCCGTATGGTGCGGGTTCCGCGGTGAGCGGCGTGAGCGCCGCATAGGTCTGGTGTACGCGGTGGCCCAGCTGCTCCGCGATGCGTAGGCCACGCCCATCGCTCCCGGTCTTGGGCACCGACAGGCCACCGGTCGCCAGGATCACCCCATCGGCCTCCAGCGCCTCGCCCGATTGCAGTTCGACGCGCCACCCGGACTGCGCCGTGGGCGCCGCGTTGGTGACCATCGCGTTGGGGTGGAACCGCACGCCGCGCCGGGAAGCCAGCGCGAGCAGGCCGTCCCGCACGTCCCGCGCCCGGTTCGATACCGGGAAGAGCTTGTGCGACTTCGGTTCCTCAACCAGGGGGAGTGCCAGCTGGTCTTCGAAAAAGGCGACCTGTTCTGCCAGGGGCCAGGATCGC
>DASWGV010000098.1:0-1913 GCA_036393515.1 Gemmatimonadales bacterium
GCGATCCTGGCCCCTGGCAGAACAGGTCGCCTTTTTCGAAGACCAGCTGGCACTCCCCCTGGTTGAGGAACCGAAGTCGCACAAGCTCTTCCCGGTATCGAACCGGGCGCGGGACGTGCGGGACGGCCTGCTCGCGCTGGCCGCCCGGCGCGGCGTGCGGTTCCACCCCAACGCGATGGTCACCAACGCCGCCCCCACGGAGTCCGGGTGGCGTGTCGAACTGCAATCGGGCGAGCGGCTGGAGGCCGATGGGTTGATCCTGGCCACTGGCGGCCTGTCGGTGCCCAAGACCGGGAGCGACGGGCGGGGCTTGAGCATCGCCGAGCAGCTGGGCCACCGGGTACACCCAACCTATGCCGCACTCACACCGCTCACCGCGGAACCCGCACCGTACGGGCACTTGTCGGGGGTATCCCTGCCCGTGACGGTCACGGCGCGCGGGACCAGCCGCGAGGCGACCACCACCGGCGGACTCCTCTTTACCCACCACGGCTACAGCGGGCCGGCCGTGCTCGATGTCTCCCATGTGGCGGTGCGGTCGCCGCCGGACACTCCTGCGACGATCCGGGTACGCTGGACCGCGCTGGACCAGGAGGACTGGGAAGCCGCGCTGCGGCCGGACGGCACCCGGACGGTCATGGGAACCCTGCGAGGGAAAGTTCCGGAGCGGTTGGCCTTGGCGCTGGTGGGGATGGCCGGGGTGGATCCGGGCCGGTCCCTGGCTCAGCTCCGCAGGGAAGAACGGCTCGCCCTGGTGAACACGCTGGTGCGCGGAGCGTTGCCGTGGACCGGACATGAGGGATACAAGAAGGCGGAGGTCACCGGCGGCGGTGTGAGTCTGGCCGAAGTGGACCCGCGGACCATGGAAAGCCGCAGGCATCCGGGCTTGTTTCTGTGCGGCGAGATGCTCGACGCGTTCGGCCCCATCGGCGGATACAACTTTCTGTGGGCCTGGGTCACGGGCCGTGCGGCGGGAGAAGGCGCGACGACCAAGGCCTAGCAGTACCCGGAGCGAGAAACGGCGTGCCGGACCCGGTGCCGCGCCGAGTCAAACGAACGTGGCGATCTCCCCGAGGGCCTTCTTGGTGATCACCGGCACGGTGGCGCCGTCGGTCGGGTAGCCAACGACGAGGATCAAGACGGGTCGCTCGCGCGGCGGCCGGCCGAGGATCTTGTTCAGGAAACCCATGGGGCTTGGCGTATGCGTCAGGCTGACCAGCCCGGCGTGATGCACCGCGGCCACTAGCAGGCCCGTAGCGATCCCGACCGATTCCTGAACGTAGTAGTGGGTCATCCGCGCGCCATCGCGCGTGACGCCGTGGCGTTGGGCGAACACCACGATCAGGTACGGGGCAGTCTCCAGGTACGGCTTATGGTCATCGGTCCCGAGCACCGCCAGGGCGTCGAGCCAATCCCGCGGCGCCGTGGCGTAGAACCGCCGCTCCTCCGCCTCCGCCGCCTCCCGGATCCGGCGCTTGAGCGCCGGGTCACCCACTACCACGAAATGCCACGGCTGCATGTTGGCACCGGAGGGCGCGGTTCCCGCCGCCCGCACACATTGCTCGATGACGTCGCGCGGCACCGGGCGGTCAGCGAACTGTCGTACCGTGCGGCGCCGCTCGAGCTCGGCGCGAAACTCCACCGCTCGCCGTCGCATGTCCTCCACCGGATACTCACGGTAGGTCGTCAGCGGGACCAACGTTGCGGCGCTCATGTGCATCCCTCGCCGGCAAGCAGTGGGGTATGTGCTTCGAGCCGGCACGTCACGGGGTCGAATCTACCCGTGGGGGTTTGGGCCTGTAAACGAGGTCCGCACGGCTTGACGGCGAGCCTCGGCGAGTGAATTCATCCACCTGGGTGTTCAGCGTCATCTGGTGAACCCTGGTGTAGCCGGTACCGCGCACGGACGTGAG
>DASWGV010000099.1:0-7102 GCA_036393515.1 Gemmatimonadales bacterium
CTCGGCGACGCGCTGTCGGAAGGGACGCATCCGTGGGTGGAAGCGGCGCGGCCCGGCTCGGAATCGCCCCAGGCACCGGGTGACGGGACCTTCCTCGCGCGAGTGATCCGCCTGATTGGGGAGGCCGACGCCCCCCAGATCCGGATCAACGTGGACTGGGACAATCTGGTCAGGAACGCCAGCCCGCCGCCGGACGGCTGGCTCGCGGTGCTCGGCCTACAGGTGGAGATCCGGGTCAGTGAAGGGCTCACCGTCATTGAGTTCGCCAATGACGCCATCGCCAAGCGTGAGTTCGAGGGCCGCGTCACGGACGTGGACCTTGATGCGCGCTCACTCACGCTGGAGAACGGCACCGTAATTGAAACCGTGGCCGAGACCGAATTGGCTCTCAGCCACGAGAACGCCGGTTCGCTCCGGTCGCTGGAGGCGGCGGCTCAGGCTCTGGACGCCGGGCTCACCGTGTTCGCGAGCGGCGTGGGGCTGGTGCGCAGCGAGGACCCGCTGGTGCTGGTGGCCCTGCGGCTGCACCTGCGTCTCCGGGCGGAGTTGGAGGAATTCCGGGGCCCGGTCACGGCCGTGGACCTGACGGCCCGGACGTTTACGCTGGAAGACGGCACCACGGTGTGGCTGTTTGGCGGCACAATGGTGTTCTTCGGCGAGGACCCCGTCCGGTTCCGTTCGCTCGAGGCCGTGGCGGAGGCGCTGGCGGCCGGTCAGACCGTGATGGCGGCCGGCGTTGGCGCGGTCCTGGGCGAAGCGTCGCTGCTCGCGCTCAGGGTCACGTTCTCGCGAGCCCTGAGACCGTTCGAGGGACTGGTGGTCGCGGTGGACCTCACGGCGCGAACGGTCGTGCTGGACGACGGCACCATAGTGAAGCTGCCGCCTTCACCGGTCGTGGGGATTCAGCGATCGTCGGACGATGGCGACCGGGTGATCCTGCAGTCCCTGGAGGCCGTGGCGGAGGCGCTGGAGGCCGGGAAGGCGGTGCTCGCCGCCGGCGTGGGCACGCTGGAGAGCGAAGATCCTACCACCATCCTCGCGGTGCGCGTGGTGTTCTTCCTCCAGCCACCGCCCTTCCACCGGTTTGAAGGGACCGTGGTGGGGGTGGACCTGGAGGCGAGGGTGGTATCCCTCGAGGGCGGCGTCCGGGTCCGCGTTCCCAGCGACGACGTGATCGTCCATGAGGACGACCAGGAGCAGATGCTCGCATCCCTGACCGCGGTCGCGGAAGCAGTGGCTGCCGGCAAACGCGTCGTGGCCCACGGCGTCGGCGAGTTGGAGATGGAAGAGCCGCGGGTGCTGGTCGCCGTCAAAGTGATCTTTGCGCTAGAGCCGCCAGGTGTGCGCCGGTTTGAAGGCGCCATTCAATCCGTGGACCTGGCCGCTCGACTCCTCACTCTTGAGGGCGGGCTGCGGGTTAGGGTCACCGACGACACCAAGGTCCACTCCGAGGGAATCAGCAACCTGATGTTGTCGTCGCTCGAGGCGGTGGCCCGGGCGCTGGAGAACGGCGCCACCGTCTGGACCGCCGGGTCAGGCACCGTCGAAAGCGCCGAGCCGTTGATCATCGCCGCTGTCGAGATTGCGTTCTTCGCCCGGCCGCCGGTCTACGTGTTCTTCGAGGGAACCGTGGCCTCCGTGAACCTGGAGGCCCGCACGGTGACACTGGACGACGGCCGAGTGCTCGGGCTGTCCGAGGCCAGTGAGATCGTGGTGAGCGACCAGGCCTTGCCGTCGCTGGCCGCCGTGGCAGAAGCCCTGGCCGCCGGGCGGACGGTCGTCGCCGCCGGAGTGGCCGCCCCGCCGGAGCGGGATGGCGGCCCCGAGCAGGTCGCGAAGATCGTGTTCGTGGTGTCGACCTAGCCGGCGGCTAGCTCAGCCGCTTGCGGAACAGCTTGATCTGGGCGCAGTGCTCGCGCTTGTGCCCGTAGTAGGTGTAGACCACAAAATCGTCCAGCGAGTATTCGTCGCCGTACCAGGGTAGCGTGCCGCTGGCCCGGCTCTTCTCCGCCGGGATCTGCGCCGCCAACTTCATCGTCTCTGCCTGGGTGTCCTGGTACTCCGCCAGCACCTGGACCGGTGTCTGCTTCTTCCGTTTGGCCACTTCTTCATCATTGAACGTGTCACCCCCGAACCTTTCGAGGTAGGGCGTGGGGCCGCCCGCCAGGAGCGAACTCAACACGTCCACCAGCACGTGCTCGAACGACGCCAGGTGGGCAATGATGTCTTTGACCGACCAGACGCCGCACACCCCACCTTTCGTCCACTCGGCGTCGGCAAGGCCGTCAACTGAGTCAAGGACGGTTTGGTGGCCGTATTTCAGGATGTCATGGAGATTCACGCGTTCCTCCTCCGCCGCTGTGCCGCTCTGGGTCCACCGGCCCTACGGAGTCATCGGCACCCGCGGGATCTTCTCTTCCCGCTGTGCCGCCTGGTAGGCGAACGTGGCCAGCACGATGGCGGCTTGCTTTAGATCCTCGGGCTTCAGCCGTTCGTAGAAGTCGGTATTGGTGTGGTGGGTCCGCACGTCGTAGTCCACGTAGTCCTGCAGCGAATTGAATCCCGGCAACCCGATCCGGGTGAACGCCAGATGGTCCGTGCTGCCGATCCTGTCCACGACGTTGCGACGCGCGCCGATATCCTTCAGCGGCTCAAGCCAGGCATCGAAGATGGGCTGCACCGCAGAATTCTCTTCCAGGTACCAACCGTAGATGGGACCGGTGCCGGGATCGTGGTTGAAGTAGACGGAGAACTTGTCGCGCGCGGCGGCATGGGGATCGCCGGCGTAGTGCTGCTCCACGTACGCCCGCGCACCCAGGAGACCCTGCTCCTCACCGCTCCACAGGGCCACGCGAATGGTGCGCCGCGGCTGGACGTTCAAGGCCTGGAGGATCCGCATCGCCTCCAGGAGTGAAGCCGAGGCGTCCGCGTTATCCGTGGCGCCGGTGGCGGAGTGCCAGGAATCCAGGTGGGCGCCGACCATGACCACTTCGTCCGCGATCCGCGGATCCGTGCCGGAGATCTCCGCCAGGACGTTATGACTGTTCCGATCCTCCTCGTGGTAGCGCGCCCGCACCTCCACCCGCAGCGTTGGGACCGTGCCGGCCTGCACCAGGCGCACCAGCATACCGTAGTGTTCCGCTGCCAACACGATGACGGGCGGGGCATCATCGGGCGTGTTGCGCTGGCCGAGGACGAAGATGGTCCCGTGCTCTCCCTGGTTGGGTAAAAGGACGGCCCCCGCGCCGATCTCCCGCATCAGCACGGAGATGTTCTGCCGCCCCGTCACGGGCCCCTCAGCGGGAATGAACGGCGGCGCTCCAATCCGCACCCGTTCCGCATGGTCCGCGGGCTGGATCCGATCGTCCTTGATAGACCCTGGCTGCGGCTTGGTGGGCAACACGATCGCCCCCTTGAGCTCGGCTGCCCGCGCCCGCACCTGATCGGCGGTGAGGTCGCCCAGGTACACGGCCCGCGCCACCAGCTCGCCGGCCGTCGAGGGCGTCCAGGCTTCGGGGTACCCCATGAGCGGGAAGTACCGCGGCTGCATCATCTCGAGGGTCAGCTTCTCCAACGTCCACCCCCGGCCAAACTCGAACGGCTCCAGGCGCACGTTCGCCATCCCCCAACTGCGTAGTCGCTCGGCGGACCAGTCGGCGGCTTGCCGGTGCGCCGGGCTCCCGGTGAGCCGCGGTCCGATCACGTTGGTGAGATGGTTGAACATCCCCATCACCTGCGAGCGGTTCAGGCCTTCATCCTTAATGCGCGCGATGGTCGTCAGGTCCACCGGCTCCTGCGCGGACAAGGAGGCGGCGCCCGCCGTCAGGGCGACACTCAAGGCTCGGCGACAACGTATCATGCGAGATATCCTCCGCCTCGTTCCCGCGTTGAAGCGTGGGTTCGTGCCTGTTGTGCCGACTCCAGCGCCAAGGCGACGCGCTCCCGTACCGACCTTGCTTCCGGCCGGTAGGCCCCGTCGAACACCGCGGTCCCCATGGTGAAGCCCCACACGCCCGCGCGGGTCAGCGCGTAGATCTGCTCGTCGGAGCAGATCCCGCCGGCGGCCACCACCGGCAACCCGGTTACTCCTGCCACCGCCGCCGCCAGCATGGGGGCATCGCCGTCGAAGCGGTAAGCGAGCAAGTCAATCCCCTCGACGCCGAGCTCCGCCAGGCGCCGGGCCCCGTCCACGACGTCCTCCATGCTGCCGCGAAGTCGGGTCGGATGGCCCTGTACCTCGCCGGCAAACGGGAAGTACCGCACCGGCGTATCGGCCAGCGCGTGAGACACCACCTCGGCATGGGCGCCGCCCAGCACCCGGTCCACGCCCGCGTCCGAGGCACGTCGAGCCCACCGTGCTTCCCCGGCGGGCTCCAGCCCGACCAACTCGATCGCCGCTTCCGCGCCCAGGTCGTGAATGGCGCGCACCAGGTCCGGCAGCGCTTCCTGGGTGAGTCCCACGTCCTTGAAGCCCACGTGCTGCAATCCCAGATCACCGAGGTCCGCGCACACCGACGCCGCGTTCGGGAGGGTGCGGTCGTCCCGGGTCAACATCAGAATGAACCGGGCCACGGGTGGGCCGTCAGATCTCGCCCCGCCGAGCAAAGGCGCCGATATGCTCGGCTGCCCGGAAGGCGAGCGCCATGATGGTCATGGTGGGCTGGCCCCGGCCCGACGTCACCAGACTGGAACCATCACAGATGAAGAGGTTCCGCACATCGTGGGCACGGTGGAACTTGTCCACCACGGACTCGCGCGGATCGGTTCCCATCCGGCAAGTGCCGAGCAGGTGCACGCCGATCGCGGACTCAACCACCGGCGTGGCCCATACCTTCCGCGCGCCGGCCGCCTCGAGCACCTCCGTTGAGCGATCGACCATGAACTGCATGGCCTTCAGATCATCCGGGTGGTCCTTGTAGGTGACCCGGATCCCGGGCCGGCCCCACTTGTCCTTCAGGTCCGGGTCCAGCGTGATGTTGTTCGACTCCAGCGCCAGGGACGTGGTGTGGCCCGCCACGTCCATGGTGTGGTTGTAGTACTCCCGAAGCGTCCGCTTGTACCCAGCGCCCCACTTGGGCGCATCGGGCGGCAACGCCGCCATGCCGAAGAGCACGGGATACCAGAACCACCGCCCATCCAGGCCGCCGCCCCCGTAGAACCCGCGCCGCGGATCGGTCCGGTAGAAATCCCAAATGATCCGAGTGACCTGCGCGCTCTTGTACTCGTTCAGCGGGTGCTCGAACAAGCCCTGCGTCGCCGTATTGCCGTTGTACATCAGGTACTTGCCGACCTTCCCGCTGGAGTTCGCCAACCCTTGAGGGAATTGGCTCGAGCTGGACATCAGCAGCAGGCGCGAGGTCTCCGCCCCGTTGGCCGACAGCACGACTGCCCGGGCGCGTTGCGCGTGTTCCCTGCCGTCGCGATCGAAGTACATGACTTCGCGCACCCGCCCGGCTGCATCAGTGTTCAACCGGAACACCGTGCTGTGCGGCCTGATCTCACATCGCCCGGTGGCCTCTGCCAGCGGGATCATGGACGCCAGGCTCGATGACTTGGCGCCCACTTCACACCCGAACCCCCAGCAGAACCCGCAGTGGACGCAGCCCGACCGGCCGTTGTGCGGCTGCGAGAGAATGGCCATCGGCGCGGGCTGCGCGTGGAGCCCGAGCTTCCGCGCGCCGCGCTCCAACAGAACACCCGAGGACTTGACGGGCATGGGCGGCATGGGGAAGGGCCGCGACCGCGGGGGATCGAACGGCCCCGGTGCGCCGGAGACACCCACCTCCCATTCGACCTTGGTGTAGTACGGCTCCAGTTCCTGGTAGCTGATGGGCCAGTCGGCAAACCCCGTCCCCGCAATGGGGCCCAGCACGCTGCGCTCATTGAAATCAATCTCGTGGAACCGCCAGAAGTTGGCGGTGAAATGCACGCTGCTGCCACCGACCAGCGCGGCATACAGTAGCACCGGTAGGCCGCCCGGACTGGCGACCTGCGCCCGGTCCGCCTCCGTTTTCCGGAAGGTGTGGGCCCGGGTGTCGCTCGGGCCGGTCAGCTCCAGGTTGAAGATGTAGCCCAGCTCGTCGTGCTTGAAGTCAGCGGCCTTCAGGTACGGGCCTTGTTCCAGCACCACCACGGAGAAGCCCGCGGTGGACAACTCCTTGGCGATCACTCCGCCGGCCGCCCCGGAGCCCACGACGACGAAGTCCACCTCCGCACGAGTCTGGTAGGTCGTCATCGCCCGGTCTCCCCGTATTCACGATCGTAGTACCCGAACGGCGGCTGATAACCCGCCCGGTGATCGAAGCCCAGCAGCTTCCAACCGGCGTAGTCGCGATTCCCGCCGTGCGACGGATCGGCGAACATCCCCGCTACGGTGAGGAACCGGACGCCTCCGAAGAAGGCCGTCCGCTCGATCTCCTTGAGCATCGCCGTCTGGGAGGGGGCATCGAGCGCCGCAAAGGTCGCGGCGGCGCCGTGCCCTTGGCGGACCCGGTTCAGGAGATCGGTCAGTCCGGCGCGGGTGGCCTCCAGCTGGCCGGCCGCGAACGTGCCGAGGGCGCGGTCCATGAAGTACACCACGCCAGCGTCGCGAGCGCCCGGCGTGTCGTCCGCGGGGATGATCTGTTCCGCGATCGCCTCCAAGGTTCGCGCCTCATCGGGCGTCAACACCTGAAAGGGTTGCTGCTGGGCACGCGCGCGGGCCGCGTACGCGGCGGCGGCTTCAATGCCGGGCAGGTTGATCGCGATCCATGCACCAAGCGCCGTGCCGGAAGACGCAGTGACAAAATCGCGGCGGGTCGAAGGGGAGGGTTCCATGGCCGCTGAATCTGTCTGGTAGCGAGGCTGGGCGGAAGGACGGATGGGCGACGCTGGCTCAGAGTACCGTCCGCCTGTCCGTCTTGTCCGTCTCGGTCCGTTCCCTAGTGGACCGTCTCTGAAGTTGTGCTAGTGGCCATGGGGCGATATCTTGGGGGATGCCGATCCCCACACCGCTCGTCCTCCCCCTCGCCGTCCGGGCGGAACTCGAGGCGATCACCCGCTCCACGCGCACCCCTGCGGGCCTCGTGCAGCGCGCCCGGTTGATCGTCGCGCTCGCCGAGGG
>DASWGV010000100.1:0-6505 GCA_036393515.1 Gemmatimonadales bacterium
GGCGCCCGACGCCTGCTGGGTCGTGGCGGCGAGAATTTCTGCCGCGCTCGACGCCAGGACCCCCGTGGTCTCCTGCAACGGCCCGCTCACCGCCCGGTTCAGGACCACCGCCGAGATGGCACCGGTCAAGAGCGCCAACACTCCGCCCACAACCAGTACCCACTGCATCCGCGTCTCGGTGCGCGCCGCGGCGCGGGCCACGCTGTCGGTGCGAGCTTCGGCCAGCGCGATGCCGCGCCGGATCACCGCGGCTGCCGTTTCGCGTCCCGGAATGACCTGGCCGTCCCGCAGGCGCACCGCCTCGGCGTCCCGGCCGGCACGTAGGGCGGCGATCGAGGCCCGGGCATCCGCGTCCCACTGCGACAGCGCCGCCAGCGCATCGGTCCAAATGCTCCGCTCCTCCGCGGTTAGGGCCGCGTCTCGCAGCCGCTCTAGCGCCGCCCGGCTGGCCGCCATGGTGCTGTCCCGGTCGCGGAGCTCCTCATCCTGGCGCAGGGCCAGGTACACGAAGTAGGCCCCGGCGGAACGCCGCAGGTCCGACAGCGCGGTCAGCGCGGGTACCAGGGTCTGTCGCTCCTGATCCAGGGCGGCTCGCTGAGCACCCGCGGCTCCCCGCAGCGCCAGCACGCCCAGGACCGCCACCACCACCACCAGTCCCAGGCCGATGGTGAAGCCGGCCCCGATCCGACGGCCTACGGTCCAGTGCATAGAGGCTCGCTCATCGTTGAAGTTCCAGCAGCGTGTTCGCCTGAAGGACCAGGATGGCGTCGTCCGTGATGCCGCGCAGATACTCGCGATCGGCGGCGATGCCTTCGGGCAGGGCGCGCACCTCCGCCGCCGGCCGGCTCACCAGGCCCCGCACCTCGTCGGCCAGCAGCCCAAAGGCCGCGCGCTCCGCGCCCAGCACCACCACGCGATTGAGATCGTGCAGCGGCGTGGTGGGCAAGCCGAGTACCCGGCGCAGGTCGAGAATGGCCAGCAGCTCCCCGCGCCAGGTCGTGAGTCCGGACACGGGCGGCTCCGCGCCGGGGAGCGGGGACAGGTCCACCAGCCGGAACACTTCCAGCACGTAGGCCGACTCGATGCCGTACACCTCGTCGGCCACGGCGAACGTGACCAGCTCGATGGTGTCGCCGGTCCGCACCGGGTCCGGCGCCCGCGCCAGCGCGCGGGCCCGGTCCTCGAGCAGCTGGCGCGCCTGCTCGGGGGATGGTGCCGCGCCGCCGCCGATCGCGGCCCCCGCCGCCTCCACCCGTCGGCGGAGAGCGGCCCAATCCACCGGGCCGGCCGCTCGCGGCTGCCGGAGCGTCATCAGTTGGCCGCTCCGGTGACCAGCTCGCGCTGTACCTGAGCCATCTGGGCCAGCCGGCCGGCCGGCTCGCCGTCGGCGCCGGGCACGGGGGCACCCGGCGGCATGGCGCGCAAGAGGCGCTCCGCATTCCGGAACGCCCGGCCCGCCGCGTCAGCATTATTGGTCCGCGCCAGCGCCGCCCCCAGGGCCAGATGCGCCACCGCTAGGCCACCGTCGAGGTAGAGCGCGCGCCGCGCGGCGGCCACGGCATCGGCATGGCGGCCGGCCTCCGCCAGCAACACCGCGTGCAGATACGCCAGCTCGGCACAGGTACGGTGGCGGTCGAGCGCGGTGGCGCACATCTGCCCGGCGGCCTTCAGGTCGCCGCGATTGGCCAGCGCGCGGACCAGCACGATCCATGGCCCCGGAATACCGCCGTCGTCCCGGATGGCGCGGCCGGCCAACTCCGCCGCGCGCTCAAAGTCGCCCGCGCCATAGAGTCGCGTCGCCTCCGTTGCGTTGTCCTCGTCGTCACCACGCTCCGCGTCGTGCGGCAGGGAAGGCGGGGACACGAGTGGCGACGGCGGCGGCGCTGGTGTGAGGGGGAACGGCTCGCGCACCGTCGGGGGCTGCCGTAACGCATCGGGTGTCGGGCGGGACGCGTGGGTGACGGCCGGCGGCTGGCGCGGCGCGTCCACCAGGGCGTGGTCCGGCCGGACCACGGCCCGGCCGGGCCGTTGGTAGGCCAGCCCGGCGTCGGTGAGCACCACGTCGCACGGCACCAATTGGCCGAGCGGCGGATCGGACGCGCCGAGTAGCAGCCAGCCGCGGTCGCTGAGCGAATCCATCAGCCGCTGTGCCACGCGGGTCACCGTGTCGGCGTCGAAATAGATCAGCACGTTCCGGCAGAGGATGAGATCCATGCCCCAGACGCCGGATGCGAGGGACGGATAGGCGTCCTCCGCGAGGTTGAGGTAGCGGAACTCCACCGCGTCCCGCACCGCGGGGAGCAGGGAGAAGCGTTCGCACGCGCGCTCGAAGTAGGTGTCCACCACCTGGTCCGCGACGCCCCGCAACGCCCACCGCGTATAGACCGCGCGGCGGGCCTGGGCCAGCGCGGTGCGGGAGAGGTCGGTGGCCACGACGTGCGCGGCGCGTCCCACCCCGACCTCACCCAGGACGATTGCCAGGGTGTAGGGTTCTTCGCCGGCGGCGCAGCCCGCGCTCCAGACCCGCAACGGCCGGTCCGGACCTGCGCTCGCGACCAGCGCGGGCACGATCTCCTCGCGGATGACCCGGAACTGCTGGGGCTCGCGGAAGAAGTAGCTCTCGCCCACGGTGATCTCCGCCACCAGGTCGTCCAGCAGAGCGGCTTCAACGTCCAGGCGGGCGAGATAGTCGTCCGGGTCCGTCAGCCTCGCCACGCCCATGGCCCGGGCCAGCCCATTCTCCAACGCGGCCCGGCGCGCCTCGCGAAACACCAGCCCGGTGCGGCGCCGCACCAGCCGTTCCGCCGCTTCGAGGAGATGCGCCGCCACCGCGCTCAAGGGTCCGTTCCCCGAGGAGCGCGGCTTGCTCCGGCTGGTCCTGCCGTTGCGGCAACCGCCTGGTCCATCTGCGCTGCCTCGTCCAGCGAGAGGAATGCCTTCAGATCGTGGATGATGACGAGGCCATCGGGCAATCGGGCGATCCCGGCCACGTACTCCGCGCCCGGGACCACCCGCGGAGCGGCTTCAATGGCTCCCTCGTCAAGGGATATCAGTTCCAGCGCGCGGTCCACCCGGAGGGCCACGACGCGGTCTCCCGCTTGGGCCACGATCAGGTGTTGCTCGGGCGCGAGCGGGCGGGTGGGAATGCCAAAACGCCGGCGGATGTCGAGCACCGGCATGAGGACGCCGCGCACATTGATCACCCCCTCGACAATAGGAGGCGCCTTGGGAAGGGGCGCGATAGCCACCGCGCGGGTGGCCTCTCGCACCAGAGGGGCTGGCAGGGCGAATCGGCGCTCAGCGAGTTCGAAGGTCAGGAAATGAGGCGTGCGTCCCCCCGGCGTGGTCGTTCCCTTACCAAGCTGGGTGCCGGACGGGGTTGGCGATAGGGCGTTTTTGGGACTTCGGGGGGTGTTTTTGGGACATTTGGCTCCGTCCCACAGCCCACACCGCAGATCGAGCCTCCATCGGAAGTGATGGCCGGTCTCCGAGTCCCAATACTCAGGGACTGGCCCATGTAGCTCAGGTCCCGCGGCCTTGAGCTTCACGGCGTGCGGCGATTTCACCTTCAGCGGCGATCACCTCACCGAGACCGTAGCCGGCGAGCGGTGCCACGAGTGCCTCGGTCAGCGTGACCGGCGATGTCTGCGGGGTCTCGGTCCACCGGACCGTGGCGTTCGAGGGTTAAGGAGGCGCGACCCTTCAGTACGGGCGGAGATCTAGCCGCACCGGCAGTCCCGGACATCAGGGACAAAACCAGCCTGAGCAGCGCCAAGGGGACAATCCGGCGGCCGGCGCCGGTCAAATGTCCCAATTCTGCCTATCGATGTCCCAATAACGCCCTATCTATCTCCGGACGGACCCGCGACCGTACACTGTTTGTCCCGGAGCTGTCCTTAAGATGCCCACTCGCGTCGCCGACCTGTCCCGCAACGCCCCCGGGGCCCTGGAGCTGTGCGCCTCCAGCGGCCTGGACCTGCTTGCGGCCGTAGACCACGGATCCCCACCGGAGGAGGGCTCTCCGGGAGCGGGGCTCCGGTCCCGGCTGGAGGCCGCCCGCGGCGAGATGCAGGCCTTGCGCCGGCGCGGCACCTTGGGGCTCACGGTCGCCTTGTCTGAGGTCACGGTCCTCGATGTCCACGAAGGACTGCTTGCCGGGAAGGCGGGCGAGATCTACCTGGTTTCCTGGATCCTCTCCGGGAACGGCCGCGCCGCCGAGTTCCGGAGCCACCGGTTCCCCAGCGTGCGGGCGGGGGACCGGCTGCCCCTGGGCGAGGGCGGCATGCTGCTCGGCTTTCTCGATGACCCGCGCTGGTTCGTGGATCTGCACGCGCTGATCATGGAGTCGGACGCGGACTTGAGGACCGTGGCTGATACGCTCGACCGGGCCAAACGAGAGACGGGATGGACCGACATGCTCCAGACGCTCGCGGCGCTGGACAAGTTCGAGCCCGCGCGGCTGATGGACGCAGCCAACCTGATCGGCCGGTTCGCGGACCTCGCCGTGGGGCTGTTGAAGCAGAACGGCTCGGACCATGTGGCCACCATTCACGATTTCTATCTGGAGCAGCAGGGGTTCGGCGCGGGACGGCACCCGGCCGAGGGGCTGGCGAAGTTTCAGGATGTGGAGGCGGCGTACGCGATCGAGTTGTCGGTGACGACCTAAGGGCACGGGGAACCGGATGCCATTCAAGCTCGGCGTTCTCGCCATCCACGGCATGGGCGACCAGCGCGCCGATTTTGCCGACCCCATGATCCGCGAACTGTCCGACCGGATTGCCAAGCTGGGCGGCGACCCGGCCACCATTTGCTGGGAACCGGTCTTCTGGGCCGACGTGCTGGAGGCCCGCCAGACCGCCCTGCTGCGAGAGCTGTCAGCCGGTGGGAAGCTGGACTACGGCGACCTCCGCCATTTCATGGTTCACTCCCTGGGTGACGCCATCGCCTACCAACAGGTCCCGCAGGCCCGCCAGCAGGTGAACGTGTACCGGGAGATCCACCGCCGAGTAGCCGAGTGCGTCAAACGGCTCCGGCGCCGCACCAGGGAAGGAAAGCCGCCTAGCGCCCCGGACGTGCCCATAGTCGTCCTGGCCCACTCGCTGGGCTGCCACATCATGTCCAACTACGTCTGGGACATGCAGGGCGCCGTGAAGAAAAAGCGGAAGGGGGCGCCGCGCACGCCGCTGGAAAGAATGGAGTCGCTGGCCGCGATCGTCATGTTCGGGTGCAACATCGCGCTGTTCACGCTGGCGTACAACGAGGTGAAGCCGATCGCGTTCCCGCCGCGCGCCCTGGCGCGCCATTTCCCGAAAGGCACGCCGCCGGAGGCGATCAAGCGCGCGGCGCAATGGGTGAACTACTACGATCCCGACGACGTGCTGGCCTACCCGCTCAAGCCCCTCTCGGCCGCCTACGACCGGACGGTGAGCGCGGACGTCGCCATCAACGTGGGCTCGCCGCTTGCGTCGTGGAACCCCATGTCCCACTTGCAATACTGGACCGACAACGATTTCACCAAGCCGGTGGCGGAGCTGATCCACCAGGTGCTGCGGCTGGTGTAGACTCCCCTGGAATGGCGGTGTCGGGTGCCGGGACACCGCTTTACTCATACCGCAGCGCCTCGGCTGCTGCCGCGGCCGGTGCGGGTCCGGCGTCCACCAGCCGCTTCAGCCGGGGTTCCACCCGTTCAGGCCTTCCAGGCTTTGGTCCGCACGCCTGGGGAATCCGCCCGCGCCCTCTCGCGTTTTTCTGCCTATGCCGAACGACGAGTACGCCGTTACCGTGGGTCGAGTCGTAATCGATACAACCCTTACGGCATATGCCTCAGAGGCTATATTGTGGTATGGGAGGTTGAGTACACCGACGAGTTCGGCGCGTGGTGGGAGGGCCTCTGCTGGGAAGAACAGGAATCGGTGAATGTGCGCGTTCGCTTACTCCAGCGCTACGGTCCTTCCTTGCCGGCCCCCTACAGCTCAGGCGTCGTGCAATCCCGGCATGGCCGCGTGCGAGAATTACGCGTCCAGCACAAAGGGCGACCGTACCGCGTGCTGTACGCCTTTGACCCGCGTAGAGTGGCCATTCTTCTCATGGGCGGGGACAAGACCGGGAACGATCGCTGGTACGAGCTGTTCGTCCCGTTCGCCGACCGACTGTACGACGAGCACCTGGCCGACTTGGGTCGAAAGGAGTGAGCCGATGACAAAGAAGTTCAAGGACCTTGTGGCACACTGGCCACCCGAACGCCTTGCGCGAGTCGAGGCTGACGTCCGGAAGCTCACGGCCGAAATGCGGCTCCGAGAGCTTCGCAAGGCGCGCCGCCTGTCCCAGGTGGCGCTCGCGAAGAAACTGCGGGCTCAGCAAGCCACCATCTCCAAGCTCGAACGCCGCGCCGACATGTACGTGAGCAGCCTGAGGCAGTACATCCACGCCATGGGCGGAGAGCTGGAGATCGTCGCGCGATTCCCCGATGGGGCGATCCGGATCAACCAATTCGAGGATCTGGGAC
>DASWGV010000101.1:0-101964 GCA_036393515.1 Gemmatimonadales bacterium
TGGGCCAGTCCCTCGGTCGTGGGTGGGTCCCCCGGTGCCAGCTCCCCGGTCTCTCCCGCAATGAGCCATTCGGGGATCCCGCCCACGGCGTACCCTACGCTGGGCAGGCCCACGCACGCGGCTTCCAGGCCCACCAGGCCCCACGGCTCCGGCCAGGTGGACGGGACCAGGAGCAGCTCCGAGGAGCGGAGGACGGCATTCCGCGTAGTCGCGTCCACCCAGGCCCGCACCGCCAGGCTCATCCCAAGTTCTTTGCCCCGCGCCGCGACGGCCGGAAGGGCTGGTCCTTCCCCCAGGATCTCCAGCGAGAGCTTCCGTCCCAGCCGGCGCGCCGCCCGCGCCACGGCGTCCACGGCGTTTGGCGCCATCTTGAGGTCCGTGACCCGCCCTACGTACACCACCTGGCCCGACCCAGCGGCGCCCGGCGCCAGCGTGGGGTCGCGCATCACCCCGGTGGGCGGGAGTGGTGTGACCTGCACCACGGGGGACGGCAGGCCGTGCCGCAGGTACTCCTCCCGCATATGCCGGCTGGCCACGCAGATCGAGCGGTACCGCCCGAGCAGCCTGAAACGCTCCCGTTGCCGGCGATACGATTCCACGGCGGCCACCGGGCTCCATCCGCCGCATCGCCGCGGGTAATGGAGCGCCAGACACGCCACGCCGATCCGGCGGTGACAGGGCGTTGCAGTGGGCCACGCGTGGCGTTTGGTGCCGGTGGCGCACGTTCCGTAGTAGCCGTGGGCAAAGAGGACGCACGGCATCCGGTCCAGCAGGGACCGCTCCAACGTGGGGGACGCCAGTCCGTGGACATACGCCACCGTGGGCCGCCACTGCGCGACAGCCCCCAGAGCGTCGGTCTCGCGGGTGCCGGCGGCGGACCAACGCGGCATCCGCGGGCTCGCGGAGTCAACGGCAGCGGCTCCGTTCGGGGCCTCTCGCTCGTACAGCAGGGCTGCCTCATGTCCGGCGGCCTCCAGGGCCGGGACCAACGCTTGCAGGTACGTCTCCGCGCCGCCCACCACCTGCCGGTTGGCATTGGCGATCAAGATTCTCACCCGCTCACCCGGGACCGCCCGAAGGGAGTCCGTAGATGGTCAGGCATCGCTGGACCACGGCGGGCCAGGTGAAGGTGCTCTCGACCCGGCGGCGTCCCGCCACGCCCATGCGCGCCGCGTCCGCCGCGTGGTCGCGCAGCCAGGCGAGCTTCTCACCCAGCGCACCCGCATCGTTGGGTGGCACCAGAAACCCGCTTTCCCCCTCGGCGATGACCTCGGGAAGGCTGGCGACATTGGTCCCTATGGTCGGTGCGCCGCACGCCATGGCTTCCAGCAGGGTCTGGCCCAGCAGCTCCGGCACGTTGGTGGTCCGTCCGTACATGGATCGGTACACACTGGGCAGCACCACGCAGAGAGCCCGGCGATACGCCTGCACCAGTCCGGCGTCGTCCACGTCGTGCCGGAAGGTCACCGGTTTGCCGGCCGCGACGGTCTTGAGATGCGTCAGGTACGCTCCGTCCTCGGCGCGGCCGATGATCTCCAGGGAGAGACCGGGCGGCAGTCCCTCGATCAGGTAGTTCACGCCCTTGTGCGGCAGGATCCGCCCGACATACAGCGCGGTTGGTTGCCGCTGGACCGCCGGATCAGGCGTGAATCGGGTGGTGTCCACACCACCCAGGATCACGTGCGCGCGCGGAGCGTGCTCGTGGCCAAACACGCGGCGACTGTAGGCGCTGATGTGCAGGTGACCGTGGTACCACGAATCGGTGCGCAGATACGCCGATATGTCCCAGCCGCCGCCGCCGAGGTCCGACACAAACACCCGCCGGCCCCTGAGCCGGCAGTACGCCGCCGCCGCGCTGCTGGCCACGATGTGCTGTTGGTGGCAATGCACGATGGTCGCGGTCCGGAGCGCCGCGAACAGCCGCAGGCTGATGGGATTGTGCGGTTGGCCGCGTACGTAACGCGTCCGGCCCAGCGTCCAGATCTCGAGCGCGCCGTTCCATTCCCGTCGCTCCAGGGCGGCAAAGGCTACCAGGGTGGTGCGGACGCGGGCCGACATGGCGCGCGCCAGCTCTTCGGCATAGCGCTCGGCGCCGCCGACCACGCCACCGGGTCCGAACCGGGACGGGACCAGGTGGACCACGTGGGCCTCACGCATCTCGCGGCGCTTCGGTGATCCATCCAGGAACCAGACGGGAGAATCGGCCCAGGCGCGGGCGCAGGTATATCCCTAACGGGTCGCGCAGGGCCAGCGGCGCCACCAGGGCCAGGTACGCCACCAGCGTCCCGGAGCCTGCGACCACCAGCGGCAACACGCCGCCCGGGGTCCAGACTTCAGCCAGCGCTGCGGCGACGGCCGCGACCAGCGCAAAGCGCCAGAGCCAGGGCAGGAGCGGAGCCAGCAGTTGGGGCAGCGGGACGCCGGTGGCACGTCGCAAGCCCACCAGGTTGGCCGGCAGAGCCACCAGTACCACGCCCACCAGGGATCCCAGGGCCGCGCCGGGAAGTCCCAGGCTCCGCACCAGCGTCACCGAGGCCACCACCGTGATGATGCCGTCGGCCAGGTTGGTCAGCGCAATGCGCCGGTCGAAGCCGAACGCGAAGAGCGAGTACACCGCCGTCATGTTCCAATGGCGGAGCAGCATGCCGGCCAGCAGCAGCGCGGTGAGCCCGGCCCCCCCATACTGCGCCGGTCCCACCCACCAGCGAACGAACCCCTCATTGGTCAGCAGCACGACGCACACGATCCCGCCGCTCGCGATCAGGATGGCCTGGGTCAGGGCCGTGACCACCTGCTCCAGCCGCGCGCGCGTGGCGCCGGTGCGGAGCTCGCTCAGCGCGGGCTGTGCCGTCTGGGCGAACAGCTGCGGCTGGTTGGCGAGCACCGTCAGCACCTTGCCGGTACAGAAGTACGGCACGACCGCGCTGGGACCCAGCAGGGTGCCGATCACCAGGACATCCGTTCCGGTGAGAAAGGTCTGTGCGACCTGGGAGATGCTGATCCATATCCCTCGCCCCAGGTAATCCCGCGCCCCGCGCGCATTGACCGCCTTGAAGGTCCGCGGTGTGGCCCGGGGAAACCGCCGGCGCAGCCGCGCACACCACCACACTCCGGCCAGCGCTTGCTGCGCCACCCACCCGGCCGCCAGTGCCTGGAGGCCCCAGCCGGCGAACACCAGTCCCACGGTGGTGGCGGTCCCAACCGCCCACGTGACGGTGGACGCGGCGCCCAGGGCTGCCAGGTCCTGAAGTCCGATGAGCGCCGAATGGAAGATCCTGAACGGGAAGAGGAGCACGAACGTGGCCATCACCATGCCCAGCGGGGCCCGGAGCGCCGTCCATTCCTCCGGCAGGCCGAGCCAGACGCCCGCTGCCGCCAGGGCCACCAGGGGCATTTGCCAGGCCACCACACCCGCCGTGCGAGCCACGATGTCGGCCAGGTCGGGCGCGTGCTCGGCCCCGCCCGCTCTGCCGGTGGCAAAGGCCAGGTCCCGCGGGAGCAGGGCGACGACGCCCACGTCCAGCAGCATCAGGTAGCCCAAAACGCGCGTGCCCACCAGCCACAGGCCGTACTCGTCGCGCCCCAGCCGGGCCAGCAGGAAGGCCGTGAGCCACAGACCCACCAGGGTGAGCAGCACCTGGTTGGCGTACCCGAATGCCAGGCCGCCCAACATCCGCCGCGTGCGGCTCACGGCCCACCTCCCAAGACCAGCCGCAGCAAACGCGCGTCCAGGTCCGCGGGGTCCAGATGCTCGCGATACCACGCCAGGCGGGCGGTCCGCCGCAGGGCATCGTCGGGCTCGTCCCAGGTGCGGGCGGCGAGAGAGGCAAACTCGGCCTCCGTCGCGGCGAGCTGGGCCGGCCCGTCTTGGTACGCGGGATCGAACAGCGGTCCGCGGGACGACACCAGGCGCGCGCCGGCACTGAGGGCGGCCAGGGCGGACGTCCGGCGACCGGTGAGCCCGTCCTCGAACGGGGCGAGAACCAGCCGCGCCCGGGCCAGGAGCGCCAGGGCCGCCTGGGGGGGGAGGAAGCCGCGCCACTCCCACCGCGGGTCGTGCCGCCGCCCGGCGGTGTGGTGTTGGCGCGCCCCCTGGGAATCCGCGCCGATTACGATGAGCGGGGGGTCCGCGCCTATGGCCTGGACGGCGGCGACGATCCAGGGCCACCGGAGGCCGGAGGCGAACGGAGAGAACAGGACAGGTGAGGCCAGCGGCGGTCCCTGAGGTGTCGGGGGCGCCTCGCCCAGCGTGCTCCCCACCGGGATGACCTCGGGCCGGTTCCAGAGCAGGGGAACCCAGGCTGGCACCGCCGTAGCCGCCGCGTCCGAGGCGGCCAGCAGCCTCCTCAGCTGACGCCGCTGCAGGGGCGCCAAGACCCACCAGGGTATCCGCATGGGTGGCACCCAGGGCTCGTGCACGAACGTGGTGACCCGGATGCCGCGCCGCCGGGCCGCCAGCGCCAGGAGCCGCGGGAACCGCGACAGCCCGCGGCGCCCGTACAGAAACGGGACATATTGCAGCAGCGCGGCGGTCACGCCGGCCCGGTGCCAGTCGTCCACCAGGCGGTCGGGATCGCCGCCCGCAGTCCCGTGGGTCATGACCGGCCGCTCCCGAGCCCAGTGACGGCTGAGCCGCGCGGTGTGGTCCGTGACGCCGCCCGCTTGGTCCGGAAACCCGGGCGACACGATCGCGAGCCCGCTCACGCCGTCCGCGTGACCGTTGACAAGCTCGCGCGTGGGGGCAGTCTTGTGGCCATGTCGCTGCCCGGGATGCCGTAGGTGGGGTCGTTCCTCCTGGTGTTCGTGGTCGCCGCGGCGTCCACCGCGGTGCTCATGCCCATGGTGTTCGGGTTGGCCCGCCGGGTCGGCGCGCTGGACAGCACCCGGGAGCCGCCCGTCCCCAGGGGGGGCGGCGTCGCCATTGCGGCGGGCGGTGGGTTGGCGCTGCTCCTGGTGGGTCTGCTCTTCACCCCCACCGGCAACACGCTCCTGGCGTCCTCCGCCTCCGTGGGTCCGGTCCTGGTTGGGGCGGGACTCATCCTGGCCCTCGGGGTGACGGACGACATCCGGCCGCTCGGGGCCGGTCTCAAGCTCGGCGTGCAGATCGCGGTGGTGGCCCTGTTGTGGGCCCTGGGCGTGCGGGTCGAGTTGTTGTCGCTGCCGTTCGGGTCGGCGGACCTGGGGCCGGTGGCGGGCGCGGCCATCACGGCGCTCTGGTTCATCGGCATCACCAACGCGTTCAATCTGCTCGACGGCGCCGATGGCGTGGCGACGGGCTCGGCCTTCTTTGCTTCCGCGGCCGTGTTCATGATGTCAGTGACCCTGGGACACCCCGGGATCGGCCTGGTGGCCGCGGCCCTGGCGGGAGCGCTGCTCGGGTTCCTGCCCTTCAACTTTCCGCCGGCGCGCGCGTTTCTGGGCGACTCAGGCAGCCTCCTCACCGGGTTCCTCCTGGCCGGCCTCGCCGTGGAGGGGTCCACCAAGGGGCCCACGCTGGTCGCGATCGCGGTGCCGTTGATCGCGTTCGGCCTCCCCGTGCTGGATACGACGATAACACTCTTCCGGCGCGTGGTGCGAGGCCGGCCCATCTTCCAGCCGGATCGCGAGCACGTCCACCACGGCCTGGCGCGGGCCGGCCTGTCGCCGCGCCAGGTCCTCGGCGTGCTCTACGCCGCCAGCGCGGCGTTCGCGCTGGCCGCCATGATGTTCATCAACCCGGGCGTGCGCACCCTCGCGGTCGGGTTCGTCGTGGTCGGGGCGGGCGTGGCGATGATCGTGCGGTTCCTCCGCCTGCACGAGCTCAACGAGCTGGCCCGGGTGGCCCGGCGTGGGCTGTTGCAGCCCAAGACCATCGCGCTGAACGTGCAGTTGCGCCGCGCCGCCGAGCGCTTGGGGAGCGCGCGAACCCTGGAGGACCTCATGGCCGGCCTGGCCATTCTGCTGGAACACTCCGAGTTCGACGACGTGCTGCTCCGCGTCGCGCCCAAGGAGGATCGCCGGGGGCGGGCACGGACCTGGACTCTAGAAAACGGCGCGTTCGTCGAGAGCTGGCCCCGGAGGCGGGAAGACGAGTGGGAGATCGTGTGCCCGTTTGCCGGGGTGGGCTGGAACGGACAACTGGTGCTGCGTCGCCGCCTGGGGCGGCCGTCGCTCATGCTGGATGTGAACCTGCTGCTGGATCTGGTGCAGCCGGCGCTCACCCAGGCGGCCCAGGGCATTCAAGCTCCGGTGTCTCCCACCCCGTGAGAATCCTCCATCTCAGCAAGTTTTATCCGCCCGACCCGGGCGGGCTGGAACACGTGGTCGCCCGGTTGGCGGAAGGCGCGGCGGAGCGCGGTCACGAGGTCCGCGTGGTGGCTGCCACCGGTTCCGGGTGGCTGCGCGATCCCGGCCGGCGGGTGACTGAGCCGCCCCGCAAAAGGGTGGTGGTCGTACGGCTGCCGACCCACGGCATCGTGTGGTCCCAGCCGCTTGCGCCGGGATACGTGATCGCCGCCCGATGGCCCGCCGACGTGGTGTACCTGCACCGACCGCACCCGCTGGCGGACCTCGCCGCGCTTGGGGCGCGCGGTTCACTGGTGGTGCTGCACCACTCGGATGTGCAGCGCCAGCGGGCGGTGCGGGGGATCTATCTGCCATTGGCCCATCGCGTAGCGGCGCGGGCGGCGGCCGTGGTGGTAGCGGCTCAGGCCAACCTGCGCCACGCGCACGACCTGGGCGAAGCCGGTCGCGCCAAGGCGCGCGTCATTCCGTTCGGCGTGGACGAGCGGCGCTTCACGCCCAAGGATGCCGCATCCCGTCCCGCCACGTTTCCGCCGCCAGACGCGGGACCTGTGGGGCTGTTCGTCGGCCGACTGGTGTCCTACAAAGGACTTGACGTCCTGGTGCGCGCCGTCGCCGGCTCCGCGCTTCGCGTGGTCATCGTGGGAGGAGGTCCGGAGCGCCGGGGTCTTGAGGCCCAGGTGGCCGCCCTTGGTGCCGGCGATCGCGTGCTCTTCGCGGGGGAGGTAGAAGCCGACGACCTCCTGCGGTTCTACCGGGCGGCAGACTACGTTGTGTTGCCCAGCACCACGCCGGCGGAGATGTTCGGCGTCTGTCTGTTGGAGGCCATGGCCTGCGCCAAACCGATCATCACGACCGCGCTCACCACCGGGGTGAGCGAGGTGAACGCCCCGGGCCTCACCGGCCTGGAGGTGCCCCCCGGGGATGACGCCGCGCTGCGCGCGGCGATGGAGCGGCTGTCCGACGATGGAGAGTTGCGGATCCGGATGGGGACGGCTGGCCGCGAGCGCGTCCTGGCCAACTTCACGCTGACACAGATGATGGACCGGCACCTGGCGTTGTGCGAGGAAGTGACGGGACGCGGTTGAACTCCGCCCGCCCGCGGGCGATACTCCGGCGTCACACGGGCCCTTAGCTCAGGTGGTTAGAGCAGCGGACTCATAATCCGTCGGTCCCAGGTTCGAGTCCTGGAGGGCCCATGGCGATTCCCTTCCGCCGGCCGCCGTCAAGGCGGCGGTGACGGCGCCTACCGAGCCCCGCGCCCGGCGGTTAACTTGGGCGTCGCCGGGTGGTTAGCTCAGCTGGTTAGAGCGCCGGTCTCACATACCGGAGGTCACAGGTTCGAGTCCTGTACCGCCCATGCCTCGTTATGGCTCGGCGCCGCAGCCCGCGCACCGCGGGACCCGGCTTCGGCATTCCAACCCACGTGTTGACCTCATGGCAGTGAAAGCGTTCCCGGCCCCGGCCGCGCTGGTCAAGGAAGCCCGCAAGCAGCTGCGTAGCGCGGCGAAGCACTGGCCGCCCAAACGGGCCACCCAGTTCTTCAAGGCCGACGAAGAGGTGCTGACCATCGGCCTCACCGCGCCGGCGCTCCGGCAGATTGAAAAGAAGCTGTTCGCCGCGGTCGGCAAGGACTGGACGGCGGCGGAAGCGGCGGCGTTCGCCGAGGAGCTGCTCACCGAGAAGTACCAGGAGGGCCGGGCCCTGGGCTTGATGATCCTCGCGCGGTTCTCCAAGACCTATGAAGCGGCGCTGCTCGACCGCATTCGGCGGTGGGTGACGGGCAACCGGGTGGACAACTGGGCGCTGGTGGATTTGCTCGGCACCAAGGTGATCGCGCCGCTGCTGGAGCGCTTCCCCGCGCTGGCCGAGCAAATGCGCCCGTGGAGCAAAGCCCCCAACCTGTGGGTGCGCCGCAGCGCTGCCGTGAGCCTGGTCCCGCTGGCACGCCGCGGCCAGCAGCTCACGTTGGCCTACAGCATGGCCGCCGCGTTGTTCGAGGACAAGGACGACCTGGTCCAGAAGGCGACCGGCTGGCTCCTGCGCGAGGCGGGCAGCACCAACCCGCGGCGACTGGAGGCGTACCTCTGTGCCCACGGGCCGCGGGTCCCGCGCGCAGCCATGCGATCCGCCTTGGAGAAGTTCCCCGAGGCCAAGCGGCAGGAAATCCTCAAGAAGACCGCGCCGGCCGAGGCGCCGGTCTGACGCTCAGACTGCCCGGGCCAGCGCCACGGTCGTGACCGCCAGGCGGCGGATCCCGGGGATGCGTTCCAGCCACGTCTCCATCCGAACGGTGGGCGGCACACTCCAGTTGGGCTGGCGGGTGAGCACGAACGCTACGTGGCGCACGGCCAGCACGGCGAAGCCCGCTTCCGTCACTCCCCGCCGGATCAAACGGTCCGGCAGGAAGGCCTCGTAGAAGTCACCGTCCCGGGACCAGGCTCGATTGAGCCGGTCAAAACGCCGCGCCGCCCGGTAGACCGATTTCAGCAGGGCATGCAAGCTGAACGCGTTGGGCGTGGTGATCAACAGGTGACCGCCGCGGCGGAGCACCCGGCGCGCCTCCTTGAGGAACTCCCGCCAGTGCGGCAAGTGTTCCACCATCTCGAAGGTCACCACCAGGTCGACGCTGCCGGAGCCCACCGGCAGCCGGGTGGCGCTGGCCGCCAGGAAACGCGCCGACAGGTCATTGGCCGCCGCGAGCCGGTTGGCGAACCAGGTGCAATCCGCGCTGATGTCGCAGCCAATGGCGCCCGGGATGCGCAGGGCATGGCTGAGGTACAAGGTGGATTCGCCCGGTCCGCAGCCCACGTCCAGCAGGCTGCGGGGAGGTGGCAAGGGTGCCAGCAGCTCGGCGGCTGCGTGAAAGCGCCGCCATCGCACGTGCTGGACGGCCTGACGGGCGAAAGGGAACTCGCCGCTGTAGTAGTAGCGCCAGGTGAAGTTGCGCCGCAGCCGCTCCGTGAGCGGGGGTTGCCGGAACGGCGTGTGGTGCACGGCGGTCCTCCCAACGGCGTCGAAGGGCAAGGGCCTGATGCCAGGGTGACGCCGCCCGAAGATAACGCGGCGTATCTTTCCACCCACCCATGACTGAGCTCACGGTCGAGAGCGTGCGCGGCGGCATCCCCGAGTCGCGCCACCGCGTCTCCGTGGCGGTGACCGAGGCCGGCGGGCGACTGGTGGCGCGCGCCGGGGACCCGGAGTACCGCACCTTCATGCGCTCGGCCGCCAAACCGTTTCAGGCACTCCCGGTGATCGAGGATGGGGCGGCGGAAGGCTTTGGCTTTTCGGAAGCGGAAATCGCCCTGGCCTGCGCTTCGCACAGTTCGGAGCCGCGGCAGGTGGAGGCGGTGCGCGCCCTCCTCCAACGGATTGGCTGCACCGAGGACGACCTGGCCTGCGGCGGTCACCGGCCCTTGTCGCTCGATCTGGCCCTGGTTACCGAGCTGCCGGCCCGCGCGGCTGGAGCCGGTGAGGGAGAGCAGATGGCGCGGACGCCGCTGGCGTCGAACTGCTCGGGCAAACACACGGCCATGCTGGCCCTGGCCCGTCACCATGGGTGGCCCACCGCGGGCTACGAGCGGCCGGACCACCCGGTGCAGGGCCGCTGCCGCGAATCGGTGGCGCGATGGACCGGCCTTCCCCCGGGCGACCTGGGCGAGGGGGTGGATGGGTGTGGCGTGGTGTCGTTTGCGGTGCCGCTCAGGGCCATGGCCACCGCCTACGCCCGGCTGGGCGGCTCCACCGAACCCGCGCCCCAACGCGTGGTAGCCGCCATGACGGCCCATCCCGATCTGGTGGCCGGCACCGGACGGCCCTGCACGGCGTTGATGCGGGCCTATCCCGGTAAGCTGCTCGCCAAGGTCGGCGCCGAGGGGGTCTATGGCGCGGCGTTGCTGGATCGCGGCATAGGCGTCGCCGTCAAGGTCGAGGACGGTCACACCTGGGCGGCGGTGGTGGCCCTGATCGCCGTACTGGATGCGCTGGAGCTGGAACCCGCGCCCTCCCGGGCGCTGGCGGCCTTCGCCGGCCCGCCCATCCTGAATACGCGTGGGGTGAAGGTCGGCCATCTCCGGTCGTGCGGCGGCGTCACCTTCACCGATCATCCCGTCCCCGCCGGTTGATTCATCTCAGCCGGTCACACGCGGCCGGTGGCCTGGGGCGCGAATTGGTTTGGCCTCGTACCGCAATGAATTGATGATGGTCCAGGACTTCCGTGTGGTACTGTTAGCTCCCGCCATGGACGCCGCATGACCTCTTTCATTGACCGGGTGGTAATCCGGGTGACCGCCGGGACGGGCGGGTCGGGCGCCGTCTCGTTTCGGCGGGAAACCTTTGTGCCCCGGGGCGGTCCCAACGGGGGAGACGGGGGAAAAGGGGGCAGTGTGTTTCTTCGGGGCGACCCGCAGCTCGGGACCCTGCTGGACTACACCTACCGCACCCATTGGAAAGCGGAGCGGGGCCAGCATGGGAAGGGGTCCGACAAGACCGGCCGCTCCGGCGAGGACATCGCCCTCCCCGTGCCGCTCGGCACGGAGGTGCGCCTTGCCAAGACCGGTGAGTCGCTGGGAGAGATCCTGAAGTCCGGAGAGGTGCTGTGCGTGGCGCGGGGTGGGCGCGGCGGGCGGGGCAACGCGCAGTTTGCCACCCCCACCCACCGGACACCCAGGGAGTGGGAGCCCGGTGGCGTGGGCGAGGATCGCGAGATCGAGCTGGTGCTCAAGTTGATCGCGGACGTCGGCCTTCTGGGGCCGCCCAACGCGGGGAAAAGCACCCTGCTCTCGGTGGTGTCCGCGGCCCGTCCCAAGATCGCGGATTATCCCTTTACCACGTTGACCCCGGGGCTCGGCGTGGTGACGCTGTCCGACAGCCGGTCCTTCGTCATGGCGGACATCCCCGGCATCATTGAAGGGGCCCACCAGGGACGGGGCCTGGGCGATCGCTTCCTCCAGCACGTGGAACGCACCCGCGTGCTGGCCTACCTGGTCCCGCTGGACGTCCCGGACGCGCAGGCGGCGTATGACGCGCTGCGGCACGAGGTGGGGGCCTACGGCGGTGGGCTGGCGGACAAACCGTTCATGGTGGCGCTCACCAAGGCGGATGTGCTGCCGGCCAACCAACCCGCTCCGGCGCTGGCCGCTCCGGACGCGGTCGCCCTCTCGGTGGTGTCGGCCGTGACCAGACGCGGCGTAGACGATCTGCTGGAAGTCCTGTGGCGGATGGTGATCCGCCAACGCCGGGAGTCTGAAGATGTCGGCGACGATTGACCCGGCCTACGTCGCCCTGGCCCTGGCGCCGGGGATCGGGCGCGCGCGGCTCGACACCCTCATCGGCGAGTTCGGCTCGGCGGAGGCCGCGCTGGCCGCCCCGCTGGACCGCCTGGCCAAGGTCCACGGGATCTCGCGTGCCGCCGCCACCGCCATCAAGGAGACCAGCCCGCGCGCCGGCCGGAAGGTCACGGAGCGGACCCATGCGCTGGGGGGGACCCTGCTGGTGCCGGGAGA
The DNA here is from genome assembly GCA_036393515.1 of Gemmatimonadales bacterium. Classification (GTDB taxonomy): domain Bacteria; phylum Gemmatimonadota; class Gemmatimonadetes; order Gemmatimonadales; family GWC2-71-9; genus JACQHC01. The sequence goes on from DASWGV010000101.1 coordinate 11,787, forward strand.
CGATCGCTTTCCGCGCCAGCTCAAACTCATTCCCGAGGCGCCCACGCTGCTGTTCGCCTCGGGACGGGTGGACCTGTTGGCGTCGCAGGCCGTCGCCATCGTGGGCAGCCGGGCGCACACGCGCTACGGAGCGGAGGCGTGCCGCCATTTTGCCGCGGGGCTGGGTCGCGCGGGACTGGTCGTGGTGAGCGGCATGGCCCGTGGCATTGACGCCGTGGCGCACCTGGCGGCCATGGATGCCGGGGCCGGGACCGTCGGCGTGCTGGGCAACGGTTTGGGTGTGGTGTACCCGGCGGCCAACACGGTGCTGTACCAGCGGGTCGCGGCGCAGGGCTGCCTGCTGGCGGAGCAGCCGCCCGGCGAACGACCCCACGCGGGGAGTTTCCCCCGTCGCAACCGGCTGATCAGCGGCCTTGCCAGAGTGACGTTGGTGGTGGAGGCCCGGGCCAAGTCCGGAGCGCTGATCACGGCGGATTGCGCGTTGTCCCAGGGGCGAGAGGTGCAGGCGGTGCCGGGCCCCATCACCAGTCCCACTTCGGTGGGCTGCAATCGGCTCATCCAGCTGGGCGCCAAGCCCGCGCTGGGACTGCGCGACGTGCTGGAGGAGTACGGCCTGGCGCCGGCGGACGTTCCAGCCGCCACGCTCCCGACGGACCTCACCGGGGACGAGCGCCGGGTCCTCAGCGCGCTGTCCCCCGACCCGCAACCGGTGGACGACCTGGGAGCCCGCGCGGCGCTGGGCGCAAGCGACGTGCTGGCCGTGCTGACGTCGTTGGAGATTCGCGGGCTCGCGGTTCAGGAGCCGGGGAAGACCTTCCGCCGGACAGACACGATGCTGGTCGGGTAGGGAAGCGCTTAGGTTGTTCCGTGCGTCACATCTACGTTCACGTCCCATTCTGCCGCCGCCGCTGCACGTATTGCGACTTCGCCATTGCCGTTCGCAAGGCGGTGCCCGCGTCGGACTTCCTTGCGGCCCTTCGGGCCGAGCATCGCCTGCGACGCGAGGCCGGCGAGTGGGATGACGAGCCGGTTGCCACCTTGTACCTGGGCGGGGGAACGCCGTCGCTCCTTCCCCCGGACGCGGTCGCGCTTCTCGTATCGGAGTTTCTGGCTGAGGGAAAGGCAATCGGCGAGGGCGGGACCGAAGTAACCCTCGAGGCGAATCCGGAGGACGTGACGCCGGAAGCGTGCCGCGCCTGGGTCCAAGCGGGCGTCAACCGCGTGTCGCTGGGCGCGCAGTCCTTCGACCCGCGGGTGTTGGCATGGATGCATCGCAGCCACCCACCGGACGCCGCGGCTCGGGCGCTGCGCGGGCTGCGCCAGGCGGGCATCGGTGCCGTCTCCCTCGATCTGATCTTCGGGCTTCCGGAGGAGCTAGGGGCGGATTTCGCCAGCAGCCTGGAGGCGGCCATCGCACTGGAGCCGGATCATCTGTCGGTCTACGGACTCACCGCGGAGCCGCGGACACCGTATGCCCGGCTGCTGGACCGGAACGCGACCCGTGCGGCGCCCGACGATCGCTACGCCGACGAGTTTCTGGCTGCCCACCGGCGACTCGCCTCAGCGGGCTATGAGCACTATGAAGTGTCTAACTACGCGCGACCGGGCCGGTGGAGTCATCACAATCAGGTCTACTGGTCCGGCGCGCCGTACGCCGGTCTAGGTCCCTCGGCCCACCGATTCCGGCCGGGGCAGCGCAGCTGGAATGTTCCGGCGTGGACTGCGTACCAACGGCTGCTTGGCGCGGGGAACGATCCGACGGGCGGTCGCGAGTCCCTGACGGCGGAGGAAGAGCGCTTGGAACGGGTCTATCTGAGTCTTCGTACATCTGGGGGACTGGGAGTATCGGGTGGTATTCGGCGCGATACGCTGCGGCAGGCTGTGGCGGCCGGCTGGCTGGAGGAAGGCGATGGACGGGTCTTTGCCACGCCGGCCGGCTGGCTCAGGCTGGATGAGCTCGTGGCGGCCTTGACCACTTCCGCTGAAGGTGGCTAAATTCGTGCCATACCTTCACTTGTGACCCATGGCTGGCGAGGAACTTACCGACCGCGAACGCAAAGTCCTGGACGCGGTCGTCCAGGCGTACATAGACACGGCCGAACCCGCGGGATCGCGCACCATCGCCAAGACGTTCCCGCTGGGCGTTTCGGCGGCGACCATCCGCAACACCATGAGCGATCTGGAAGACCGGGGGTACCTCTACCACCCCCATACCTCCGCCGGCCGCGTGCCCACCGACCTGGCCTACCGCGCGTATGTGGATCGGGTCATCTGGCAAGAGCACATTACGCCGTCAGAGCAGGACACGCTGCGGCGCGAGTTGACCCGCGATCGAACCGCTATCGAAGGCATTGTGCGCAAGGCGGCACAGGTGCTCGGCGTGCTGACGCAGGAGCTTGGCGTAGCGGTGGCGCCGTCCCTGGTGGGCGCGGTGCTGGAGCACTTGGAGCTGGTGCAGGTCTCGGCCGAGCGCCTGCTCATGGTGCTGGTGCTCCGCGGGGGCGCGGCGCGGACCATTTTCGTCGAGGCCTCGGCACACCTGCCCCCAGACGTGGTGCAGAGCGTTGCTTCCGTGCTCAACGAACGTCTGGTGGGGCTCACCCTTCAGGAGATCCGCCGCACGCTGCCGGAGCGGGTCCGCGATACCGGTGGCGGCACGTCGGAAAAAGAACTGCTCAACATCTTCGTGGAAGAGGCGGACCAGCTGTTCGATGTGGACGGCAAGACCGGGCAGGACGTGGTGCTGGGCAGCGCGCAGCTCCTGGCGGAGCAGCCCGAGTTTCATTCCAACGAGCAAATGCGGGCGTTGATCGAGTTGACCGAGCGCCGTGACCTGCTGCGCCGCGCGCTACAGGCTCGGAATGCTCCCGGCCTCAACGTCACCATTGGCGGCGAGAACCTCGACGCCCGGCTCGCGGCCTTCACCATCGTGACGTCGGCGTATCGCGCGGGGTCGCTCTCGGGAACCATCGGCGTGATCGGCCCCACCCGCATGCCCTACGAAAAAGTGCTCTCCCTGGTGCAGTACACCAGTCGCCTGATGGGCGACCTGGTGCAGTGAGCGGTTGATGGCCGGCGACTACTACGACGTGCTGGGCGTTTCCCGCGACGCCGTCGAGGGCGACATCAAGAAGGCCTACCGCCGGCTGGCCATGGAGTATCATCCGGATCGGAACAACGGAGACAAAGCCGCGGAGGAAAAGTTCAAGGAGATCACGGAGGCCTACGACGTCCTCCGCGATCCCCAGAAACGGGCCCAGTTCGACCGCTACGGCAAGGCGGGGGTAGCGGGCGGGCCGGCCGGGTTCGATTTCCATCACTTCGATATTTCCGAAGCCCTCTCGGTGTTCATGCGGGATTTCGGTGGGTTGGGGGGGTTCGAGGCCGTCTTCGGCGGCGGCGAGCGGAGCCGGCGTACTCGCCGGCGCGGTCAGGACATCGAAGCCTCGATCCGGATCTCCCTGGAAGAAGTGGTGACGGGCGCCCGGCGGGCGGTGAAGCTCCGGGCCCTGGAGCGGTGTGCCCGCTGCAAGGGGTCGGGCAGCAAGGGCGGGAAACCGCCGGCCCCGTGCCGCACCTGCGGCGGGGTGGGGGAGGTGCATCGCCGGGCTGAGTCGTTCTTTGGACAGCTGGTCTCGGTGGCACCGTGTCCCACCTGTGGCGGCGAAGGCACCACCATCGCGGATCCTTGTCCCGACTGTCGGGGCGATGGCCGGGTGCGCGCCGAGCGGACGGTGGACGTGGAGGTTCCTCCGGGCGTCTCGGGGAATAACTACCTCACGGTCCGCGGCGCGGGGGCCGCCGGCCCCAGGGGCGGGCCGGCCGGTGACCTGGTGGTTCGCATTGAGGTGACGGACGATCCGGTCCTTGAGCGGCGCGGCGACGACCTGATCTACGATCTGGCGCTCTCCTTCAGCCAGGCGGCGCTCGGCGCGGACGTGACGGTGCCGATCCCCGGCGGAACCGTGCCGGTGCCGGTGCCCCCCGGCACGCAGAGCGGAACCGTCCTCACGGTGCGGGGCAAAGGCCTGCCGGTGCTGGGGCGCCAGAGCCGGGGCGATCTCCACGTGCGGGTCCAGGTATGGACCCCGGAGCGCCTCACCGGGGAGCAGGCGGACTTGTTCCGCCGGCTGTCCGAGCTGGAAGGTGACCCGCCGCAGGGCGAGAGCTTGGGCCGCCGGTTCTGGAACCGCATGAGAGAAGCCCTCGGCGCGTGACTCCGTGCCTCTTCTGCCGGATCGCACGCGGGGAGATCCCCGCGAATATCGTGAGCCAGGACCCGTCTTTCGTGGCGTTCCGCGACATCAACCCGCAGGCCCCCACGCACGTGCTGGTCATCCCCCGCGAACACATGGCCACGCTGAATGAGGTAACGGATGAGGCGTTGCTGGGAGCATTGCTGGCGTATGCCCGCGAGACGGCCCGCTCCCTGGGCCTGGCCGAGCGAGGCTACCGGCTGATCATCAACACCAACGCCGACGCGGGGCAAACCGTATTCCATTTGCATGCGCATATTCTCGGTGGTCGCGCCATGCAGTGGCCGCCCGGGTGAGCCGGACTTGATGATCCCCATCGGCAGTTATAAGCTTGAGGCTCGCATGGACTTTAGGCGAGATGGGGTTGGACGTGGCGGGATGCCTGAAGTGATCATCCACGGGGATGAGAGCTTCGAGAAGGCGCTTAGACGCTTCAAGAAGAAATGTGAGAAGGCCGGAATCCTCTCCGACATCCGTAAACACCGACACTACGAGAAGCCGAGCGAACGGCGCAAGCGCGAGGCGAACGCGGCCCGTCGTAAGGTTCGCAGGTGGCGCGACTAACCCACCACCGTCCCGGCGGCACCGTGGAGGCCGCGACCGACAGGGTCGCGGCCAACCAGAAAAGCCAGGGCGAGCCGGCGTGACCACGTCGAGCTCGCACGGGCGGCGCGAGGGGGTGCAGGCGACTGCGGTTGCCGGCACCCCTTTCTTCGTTCCCCAGGGCATGGGGTCCACGCTCGCGGTGGTCTCTGAGGAAACGCTGTCTCAGCTCGAGTGGGACGCCGCGTTGGAGGGCGTGGCCCGCTGGGCCGCTGGCCCCCTGGGAGCCGAGCGGGTACGGGCGCGCCGGCCCGCCGCGGACGTCGGGGACATTCGCGCGGCACTGGCCAGCGTGACGGAACTGGCCCATCTCCTTCGGCAGGGCGACACGTTCCGGGCCGAGCCGGTGTCGGACATCGGACCGCATCTGGACCTGGTGGCGGTGCCCGGTGGCGTGTTGGACGGCGCGGCGCTAGTGGAATTGCTCCAGGCGCTGCGCGCCATGCGGGTCGTGGCGGGCGAGCTGGGCCGGATTGCTCGGGCGGCGTCGGGCGCCGCCGCCCTCCTGGTCCAGATCCCGCCCCCCGACCTGGAGCGCGGGCTGGAGCGGGCCCTGGCGCCGGACGGGACCCTTCGGGACGACGCCTCGGCCGGGCTCAAACGAGCCCGCGCCAACGTCCGAGACCTCCGCGGTCGGCTGGTGCGGGCCCTGGAGGACACCCTCCAGCGGCTCAGCGCCACCGAACGCGCACCGGACGCTGCGGTGACGCTCCGCAACGGGCGCTATGTGATCCCGGTCAGGCGGGACGCCCGCGCCCGCGTCTCGGGCATCCTGCACGGTGAGTCTGCCTCCGGCGCCACGGTGTTCGTGGAACCCGCCGTGGCCGTGGAATTGGCCAACGAGCTGGCCGGCGCGGAGGCAGAGGAGGTGCGGCAGACGCTGATCGTGCTGCGGGAGCTGTCCGAGCAGGTGCGGGAGCACGGTGCTGCGCTTGGCGCCGGCTGGAGCATGTGCGTGGCGGTGGACGACCTCTACGCCCGGGCGCGCTTCATGGTGGAGACGGCCGGGGAGCCGCCGGACCTGCATCCGGCGCCGGGCCCGTTGCTGGTGCGCGGCGGCCGGCATCCGCTGCTCCTGGTCGAAGGCCGGCCGGTGGTGCCGTTCGATCTCACGCTCGAGCCGGAGCAACCCATCCTCGTTATCAGTGGGCCCAACGCCGGGGGGAAGACGGTGTTGCTCAAGGCGGTCGGCCTGGTGGCAGCGCTGGCGCAGGCCGGGATTGTCCCGCCGGTGGGGAGCGGGACGGTGCTGCCCGTGTTCACCGCGTTCTTCGCGGACATTGGCGATCACCAGTCCATCGCGGAGAGCCTCTCGACCTTTACGGCCCGGGTGCGCGCGCTGCGGGACATTCTGCTGCGTGCCGACACCGGAAGTCTGGTGCTGCTGGATGAGCTGGGCTCCGGGACGGACCCCACGGAAGGCGCCGCACTCGCGGGTGCGTGCGTACTGGAGCTGGCGGAGCTGGGAGCCGTGGCGCTGGTCACCACCCATCTGGGCGACCTGAAGGAATTGGCGGCACGCTCACCGCGCATCGGCAATGGTGCGCTGGAGTTCGACGGCGCCGCGCTCTCGCCCACCTTCCGGCTCATCCAGGGCACACCGGGCCGCTCCTATGGTCTGGTCGTGGCGCGACGGCAGGGGTTGCCCGAGCGGGTACTGGACCGGGCCGACGCGATGGTTCCCGCGGCGCATCGCTCGCTGGATGCCGCGCTGGCGGAGGTCGAGACCCGCGCGCGTGACCTGGCGGAACAGCGCCTCACGCTCGATACGCTGGAGGCCCGGCTCGCCAGCGAGCGGGAAGGTCTGCTCGAGCTCCGCGGCGGGCTGGAGGAGCGCCAGGCCGAATTGGACCGGCGCGAGCGTGAGCTGGAGCGCGGCGGCCGCGAACAGGCCCGGCGCTTCCTGCTGGAGGCGCGGCGCAGGGTGGACGACGCCTTGGGCCTCGCGCGCGCGGCCGTCAGCGAGGCCACCGCCCGCGAGGCGCGGCGGCTGGTGGAAGAAGGCGTGCAGCGGGAGGCGGAAGCGCTGAAGCAGCTGGACGAGATGGCCCGGGCGAAAGGCTGGCGCGTGACTGGCTCAGCGGCCGGCCCGGAGCCGGCGGCGCCGAAGGTCGCCCGGCGGCGGGAGGCCCCGCGCCCCGCCACCACGGAAACGGCGCCCTCCGGGTTCGAGGTGGACCTGCGCGGCATGACCGCCGAGGAGGCGGAGGCGGCCCTGGCCCGGGCCATTGACCGGGCCGTGATGGACGACCTCCCCCACCTCAGGGTCATCCACGGGAAGGGGACCGGCGTCCTGCGCGCGCGGGTGCACCAGGCTGCCCGCCAGGACCCGCGCGTGGCGGCCTTCCGGTTGGGTTTGGCAACAGAGGGTGGGACCGGCGTCTCCGTCCTGGAGTTGGTGCGGTGAGCCCCATCCCGGACGACGTGATCGAACAAGTCCGCGACGCGGCCGACATCGTCACCGTCATCGGTGAGCACGTTGATCTGCGCCGGACCGGGTCGGATTACCGCGGCCCCTGTCCCTTCCACGGCGGCGCGCACCGCAACCTGGCCGTCATCCCCAAGAAACAGATGTTCTACTGCTTCGTGTGTCACGAGGCGGGCGACGTTTTCACCTTCTTCATGCGGAAGCTGGGCCTGGACTACCCCGGGGCAGTGAGGGAGGTCGCGGCCCGGGTCGGCGTGACCATACCGGAGCGCTCCACCGGCGGGCCGGATCCGCGGGAGCCGCTCTTCGAGGTCGTGGCCGTGGCAGCGGAGTGGTACGCCACGCGACTGCGTGACGGCCAGGACGCGGCGCCCGCCCGGGCGTATCTGGTGGAGCGCGGCCTGGCGCTGGAATCGGTCCTCCCGCTTGGTCTGGGGTTCGCGCCCCGGGGGGAGGATTTCTTGGTGGGGATGCGGAAACTGGGCTATGACGATGAGGTGCTATCGAGGGCGGGGTTGGTGGTGCGCCGGGACGACGGCTCCCCGCGCCCGCGGTTCTGGGGTCGGTTGCTGTTTCCCATTCACGACCTTCGCGGTCGGGTGGTGGGGTTCGGCGGGCGCGTCATCGGGGAAGGCGAGCCCAAATACCTCAACTCGCCCGATTCGGAGCTGTTTCACAAGGGCAAGCTTCTCTACAACCTGCACCACGCCAAGGCGGCCATTCGCAAGGAAGAACACGCGGTGGTGGTGGAGGGCTACTTCGACGTCCTCCGGCTGGTGGAGGCGGGGATCGAGCACGTGGTGGCGCCGCTCGGCACCGGATTCACCGGCGACCAGGCGCAATTGCTGCGGCGCTTCACCCAGCGGGTGACGCTGCTGTACGACGGGGATGCCGCCGGGCTCCGTGCCACGTTCCGCGCGGCCGATGAGCTGCTCCGCGCCGGCTGTCTGGTGTCGGTGGCGACGCTCCCCGCGGGCCGGGACCCCGACCTCCTGGTGCGTGAGGGGGGAGCCGCTGCCGTGGAGGCGGTCCTCCGTGACGCGGTGGACGTCTTGGAGCGGAAGCTCCAGCTGCTGGAGCGCAAGGGTTGGCTGGGGTCACTCGCCGGCCGGCGTCGCGCGCTTGACCGATTGGTGCCCACCGTACGCGCGGCCGCTGATCCCGTGACACGGGATCTCTACCTGGGCCGGGCGGCGGAAGCCCTGGGAATCTCACGGCAGTCAGTGGAGCGGGAGGCCGCCGTGAGGGTGGTGCCCGTCCCGGAGCCGGCGGCTCGCCCCGGCGCGCCCGCCGTGGCAGTGCGGGTCACGGCGGAAGAGCGCGGCCTGTTGCGGGTGATGGTGCACGAGCCCGCCATGCGCGGCCGTATCGCCGAGCACCTGGGTGGGGAGACTCCGTTGTCCACCTCGGCGCGCCTGCTGGTCGACGCCTTGGCGGCCCGCGGAGCGGAGCCGGCCGCGGGGGCGCTGGAGGCGCTGGACGGCGAAGCGCGGGCGCTGCTGACTGAGCTACTCAATCAGCCGACCCGGGGCCTGGACGTGGACGCCGTGGTGGATGGATGGCTGAGGCGGCTCGACGAAGTGGGCCTGGACGCCAGGAGCGGCGCCATTACCCGCGCCATGCCCTTCGCGCCGGAGAGCGAAAAATCGGAGCTCATGCGGCAACTCGGTGATTTGAAACAGCAGAAACAGAAACTGGACACCAAAGCGGGGTGGAACGTGATTCGCAAAGGGAGGAGCGGTGCACGCTGATCTGGATGCGTTGTTGAACCTGCAGGCGCGGGACCAAGCCGTCATGGCGGCCGAAGCGGCATTGCGGGCGCTGGAACCGGAGATCGAGCGGCTGGATGCCGAGCTGGGCACGGCCACTGCGGAGTTGGAGGCTGCGCGCCGGGGCGTGGAGGAGGCGGGCAACCGCCGATCCGAGCTGGAGGGGAAGATCGAGAGCTACCGGGTCATGCAGGAGCGGCGGCGCCAGCGCCTGGAATGGGTGCGCGGAGCCAAGGAAGCCTCGACCCTCATGGCGGAGCTGGATCTGGCCCGCAGCGTGCTGGCCAAGGAGGAATCAGAGTGGATACGCTCGGCCGACAAGGTGCAGGAGGCCGAACGCCGCGTCACGGAAGTCGAGCAGCAGGTCGGGGCCGTGCAGGCGGCCCAGGCGCCGCGCCGCGAGGAGTTGGCTGCGCTGCAAGCCGCGGGCGGGGACCAGCTGGCCGCCGCGCGTCGCGAGCGCGAGGTCGCGGCCCAAGAGGTACGTCCGGCCCTCCTGGGTCAGTACGATCGTATCCGGCGGGGACGCGCCCGGCTGGCGCTTTACGCGCTGCACGGCGACGCGTGCGGCCAATGCTATACCGCGGTGCCCATGCATCGTCGCCGCAGTATCCAGGAGGGGCAGTCCATCGTGACCTGCGAGGCCTGCGGCGTCATGATCTTCGCCGTCCCCAAATGATGCGCCCGCCCGCGCGCTGGGCCGTGGCCCCGGCGCCGGACCCGGGACGGGTGGACGCGCTGGTGCAGGCCCTGGGCATTCCCACCCCACTCGCCACGCTGCTGGTTTCCCGCGGCCATGCCACACCGGAGGGCGCGGGCGGGTTCCTGCGGCCGGCGCTAGCCGATCTCAGCGATCCGTACCGGTTGCGCGACATGGACCGGGCCGTCGCCGTGCTGCAGGGGGCGGTACGGGACGGGCGTGCCATCCTGGTGCATGGCGACTACGACGTCGACGGCCAGTGCGGCGCCGCGTTGCTCACCCGGGCGCTGCGCGCCGCTCACGCTCGGGTGGTGCCGTTCGTGCCCCATCGCGTGCGCGACGGATACGACTTTGGCGCCGCGGGTCTCGCCGCGGCCGCGGAGCATCAGGCGGGCGTCATTGTGACCGTGGACTGCGGCGCGACAGCGCTGGAGGCCGTGGGTGCGGCCAAGGCCCGGGGCCTCGCCGTCATCGTTACCGATCACCACACGCCGGGTCCCCTGCCTCCGGCGGATGCCGTGCTGAACCCGCATCGTGCGGATTGCCCGTCCACGTTCAAAGAATACTGCGGGGCCGGCGTCGCCTTCAAGCTGGTACAGGCGCTGGTGCCCGCCCTGGGCTTGCCGGCCAACCTGCCGTATCACCTGCTGGATCTGGTGGCCCTCGCCACGGTGGCGGACATTGTCCCGCTGGTGGGGGAAAACCGCGCGCTGGTGCGCTACGGCCTGCGGACCCTGGCGGATTCCCGGTGGCCCGGCGTGCGGGCCCTGGTGGAGGCGAGCGGCCTGGCCCAACGATCCATTCGGGCCGGGCAGGTCGGCTTCATTCTGGCGCCCAGGCTGAACGCGATCGGCCGCATCGGCGACGCCATGGACGGGCTGCGGCTCCTGCTGGCCGACGACGCGGAAACGGCGCGTGGCCTGGCGACCCGACTCGAAAGCGTCAACGCCGAGCGCCAGCGGATGGACCAGGCCATCCTGGAAGAGGCGTTGGAAGACGTCGAGCGCGAGGTGGACCTGGACCGTCAGTGGGGCCTGGTGCTGGCGCGCGATGGATGGCATCCCGGCGTGATCGGCATCGTGGCGTCCCGTGTGGTGGAACGGTTCGGGCGGCCCACGATTCTCGTGGCCCTGGACGGCGCCGAGGGTCGCGGATCAGGTCGCAGCATCCCGCGCTTCGATTTGCACGCCGCCCTGATGGCCTGCGCGCCCCACTTGAGCCGGTTCGGCGGCCATCCCATGGCGGCGGGACTTAGCGTGTCGCGGGAGGCGTTACCCGCGTTCCGCGACGCGTTCAATGAGGTCGCCCACCAGCGGCTGGAGCCGGACGACCTGATCCCCCGACAGCGCGTGGACCTGGTGGTCCGTCTGGACCAGCTCGACCTCCGCCTGGAGCGCATGTTGCGGGCGCTGGAGCCATGCGGATCAGGGAACCCCGCGCCGGTGTTCGGCGCCGCCGGGGTACGCGCCCGTGACGCCCGCGTGGTGGGAGGCCGGCACCTGCGGTTTGTTCTGGACGACGGCGCGGCGCGGCTGACGGGCATCGGGTTTGATTGGGCCGAACGGGTGAGCGGCGACTGGAACGCCGCCCCGGTGGACATCGCCTTCCGGCTGGAACGGGACGACTGGCAGGGACTGGAGAGTCTTCAGGCGCGGGTGGTGCACATTGGGCCGGCGGCCTGAGTGCGGATTATCTCGGGAGCGTTTCGTGGCCGGTCGCTCCAGGCTCCCGGCGACCGGCGAACGCGGCCCACCGCCGATCGGGTGCGCGAGGCCTGGTTCAGCATCCTCGCGCCGGAGCTGCCAGACGCCCGCGTGCTTGATCTCTTTGCCGGGTCGGGCGCGCTGGGACTGGAAGCCCTTTCGCGGGGCGCCGGTCACGTGGATTTTGTGGAGGTGTCGAAAGCGGCCCTGGCCGCCCTCCGCGCCAACGTCGCCGCGTTCGACGTGGAGGAACACGTGACCATCCACCGGGAGGACGCCCTGCGGTTCGCCAGCCGGCTTCCCCTCCAGGCGTACGACGTGGCCCTGGCCGACCCGCCCTATCGCACCGATGCCGCGTCCCAGCTGGCCGAGGCGTTCCGGCGGCGTCCGTTTGCCAGGGTGCTGGGCCTGGAGCATCAGGCCCGGGTGCCGATCCCGGGCGACGACACCCGGGTCTACGGCGAAACCGCCCTGACCTTCCTTCGGGCCCCATGAGCCGCGTCGCGGTGTATCCCGGCTCCTTCGACCCGGTCACGCATGGTCACACCGACCTGGTCCGCCGGTGCCGCCGGTTCGCCGATCGTGTGGTGGTCGCCGTGGCCCGCAACGCCGGCAAGACGCCTCTCTTTTCTGCTGACGAGCGGATCGGCATGATCCGCACCGCGCTGGGGGATGATCCCGGTGTCGCGGTGGAGAGTTTTGACGGGTTGCTGGTCGACTTTGCGCGCCAGGTCGGCGCCACCATGGTGGTGCGTGGTGTACGGGCCGTGAGCGACTTCGAGTACGAATTCCAGATGGCATACATGAACCGCGAGCTCTGGAACGCGCTCGAGACCGTGTTCCTGGTGCCCGCGCTGCATCTCACGTTCTTGAGCTCCAGCCTGGTGCGCGAGGTGGCGCGGCTGGGCGGCGACGTCACTCCGTTCGTGCATCCCGAGGTGAATCGGGCGCTTCGCGCCAAGTTCGGCCGGTGACCTTCCGCGCCAGCCTTCACCGCCGGGCCGCGGCGCTCGGCGGCACGGTGGTCCTGGCTGAGGGGTGGGACCCGCGGGTGCGGGAAGCGGCCATCCGCGTGGCGGGTGGGCTGGGCCGGGTGATTCTGCTGGATGGCCCGGTCCGCGACGATGCGCGGTTGGCTCGCGTGGCCGCACTGCTGGGGGAGCGCGCCCCCGATCGAGCACCCACCGACGGGGCCGCCCTGGAGTTGGCGCGGGACCCGGTGCGCTTTGCCGCGGGCCTGGTGGCCTTGGGCGAGGCCACCGCGGCGGTGGCCGGCGCCGTGACCACCACTGCGGACGTGCTGCGGGCGGCGCTGTGGGCCATTGGGCCCGCGCCCGGGATCAGCACGGTGAGCAGTGCGTTCTACATGGGGCTCACCGCTCCGGCGAGGCCGGATGGGCCGGACGTGCTCACCTTCACGGATTGCGCCGTCGTCCCTGAGCCCACCTCGGAGCAGCTGGTGGAGATCGGGCTGGCGGCGGCAGGGGATCGGCGCCGCATCGTGGGAGATGAACCGATCGTGGCGTTTCTGTCGTATTCCACCGCCGGCAGCGCCGCCGGTCCGCGAGTAGAGCGGGTGAGGCAGGCTGCGCGGCGGTTCGCCGAACGGGCCCCGGGGGTGGCCTCCGACGGGGAATTACAGGGAGACGCGGCGCTGGTGCCGGAGGTGGCGGCGCGCAAGGCTCCCGGGTCGCCCGTGGGCGGCCGCGCCAACGTGCTGGTGTTCCCCGACCTTGACAGCGGGAACGTGGCCTACAAACTGATACAACGCCTCGCCGGGGCGAACGCGGTGGGCCCGATCCTCCAGGGGCTCGCGCGCCCCATGGCCGACCTGTCGCGCGGCGCGGTAGTGGATGACATCGTGGACGTCGCGGCGACGGCGCTTCTGCAATCCCTAGAGGAGGGTTCATGAGCTTCACGGTGCGGAAGGATTCCCGTGGGATCACGGTGATCGGGGTGGATGGGCAGCTGATCGTCGGGAACCGGCACGAGTTGAAGCAAAAGGTCATCGAGGCGCTGGACGGGGGCGAGCGCAAGATCCTGGTGGACTTCACCAATACCGGATACATCGACTCCTCCGGTCTCGGCGCCCTGGTGTCGCTGTCCAAGAAGATGCGCGACAGCGGCGGCGAGCTGCGGCTGGCCGGCCTCAACGAGGATCTCCGCACGCTGTTCGAGCTGACCAAACTTGATTCGCTGTTCACCATTGGCGACACCCCTGAGCAAGCCGTCGCCGCTTTCTGACGCCGAGCTGTCGCCGCTGCGCCTCTGCGTCCGGCGTCACGCCACGCCGGCGGAAGCGGTGGAGCGCGGTATCGAGATCACGCTCCGGGTGCCGACGGCGTTGGACGTGGTCGAAGAGGCCGTGGACCTGTTGGCACGCCACTGCCTGGCCGGCGGGCTGACTCCTCACACCGCCCGGTTCAATCTCCGCGTCGCGCTGGCCGAGGCGCTGGCCAATGCCATCATCTACGGCAACCGCCTGGACCCCGGGAAGATCGTCGAGGTGCGAGTCGTGGTCACCCCGTCGCGCCTGACCGTGCACGTCGCCGACGAAGGAGACGGCTTTGACCCGGCCCTGGTGCCCGATCCCACCCTTCCGGAACGTCTGGAAGAAGAGGATGGTCGCGGGCTGTTCCTGATTCGGCAGCTCGTGGACGAGGTCCGCTTCAACGACCGGGGGAACGCCATCTGCATGATTCTGCGCCGCGCCTAGACCGGCTCGACGCGATCCTCGATTCGCTCGGCGCCCTGTTCGGGTGCCGGATCACCGTGTGGCGATCCGCGCGCGGCCGGCTGGTGCGGGTGCTCCCACCAGCCGGAGTGCGGGACCCCGACGCCGAGCGACCGCTGGAGACCACGGCCGGCGCTGGCGCGGCCGCCTTCACCCCGCTACCCCGGCTTCAGGATTACTGGTTCTCGGTCGAACCCAACGGGTCCGGTGGCCCCACACCGCCCCTGACGGAGTTGGGCGGGTTACTGGGCCAGCTGCTGGACGGGGAGCGGGATGCGCTTCGCCTGGCCGCGGAGCTGAAGGTCCGGCTGGAGGAGATCGAGCTGCTCTACACCATCAGCGAAACGCTGGGGGGCGCCATCGGCCTGGAGGCCGCGGCGGCGACCATCGTACGAGAGATCAGCAAGGTGGTGGGCGCCGGGCGCGCCTCGATCCTGGTGTACGACGACGAGGCCCGGGTGCTGCGTCCCGTGGCCGGATGGGGCAGGGACGTCCGGTCGTTTCGGCCCGTGCCGGTGGACGACCCACGGTCCATTGCGGCCCGGGTGTTCCGGGAGCAACGCGCCCTGCATCACGATCCGGACGACCCCGCCACGGCGGGCGTGGTGTCCACCCGTCCGCAGGACTACAAGGGCGCCGCCTACCTCGTGGTGCCGATCGTGTATCCCCAGCCCGACGGTCCCCCGCGTCCCATCGGCGTGGTCAACCTCACGGATCGTCTGGGCGCGGATGTGTTCTCGGAGAGCGACCGCCGGCTGGTGGCCATGACCGCCAGTCAAATCGGCGCGGCATTGGAGAACGCCCGCCTGGCCGAACGCGACGGCGCGCGGCAACGCTTGGAGCGCGAGCTGGAGCTGGCGCGCACGCTCCAGCAGAAGCTCCTTCCGGACCCCGCCGCGCCGGGCGTGGACGTGGCGGCGCGCTGCGTGTCGGTGGCGACCGTGGGCGGCGATTTTTACCACGTGCTCACGCTTCGGGATGGCGCCATCGGGGTCATGCTGGGCGACGTGTCCTCGCACGGGTTCGGGGCAGCCATGATGATGGCGCTGGTCCTGTCGGCCGCCGGCATCCACGCCGCCAGCGCCGCCGGGCCGGAGGAAGTGCTCCGCCGGCTGCGCACCTCCGTCGCGGCCGAGCTGGCGCAGACGGAGATGTTCCTCACGCTGTTCTACGGCGTGGTCGAGCCGGGCAACCGGCGGCTCCGGTTCGCCAACGCGGGTCACCCCCATGCCTTTCGCTTGTCCGCCGACGGCGCGTGGGAGCGCCTCAGCGCGACCACGCCGCCCCTCGGCCTGGCGCCGGAGGCGCCCATCCGCTCCCACGACGTGACCTGGGGTGCCGGTGACCTGGTCCTCTTGTTCTCCGACGGCATTCCCGACACCCGCGGACCGCACGAGCGGCCGGTGGGTGAACAGCGCGTGCTGGACCAGGTGCGGGAGGCGCGGCAGCGTCCCGCCCGGGAAATCGTGGATCAGGTGCTGGCGATGGCGGCGGAGAGTTCCGCAACAGCGTCCGACGACCGGACCATCCTGGTCCTGAAGGCCTGAGTGGGCAGGTCCCTCGGCCAACATTTCCTGGCCGATCGGGGCATCCTCGATTCCATCGTCGCTGCCCTCGCCCCCACTCCTGCGGACGTCGTTCTGGAGGTCGGTGCGGGAACCGGCACGCTGACCCGGCGGCTCGCCTTGCGTGTCGGTCGGGTGATCGCGATCGAGAAGGACCGTCGGCTGGTAGCCAGACTTCGGGCAACCGTCGCGGACGCCGACACCGGCCCGCTTCCGCCCAACGTCGACGTGGTACAGGGCGATGCCCTCACGCTGGACTGGCACGCGCTGGTGCGGCATTCCCCTTTCAAGGTGGCCGGCAATATCCCCTACTACCTGACGTCGCCCCTGATTGACAAGGCGCTGACGGTTCCGCTGCCGGACGTGGTGGTCTACTTGGTCCAGCGCGAGGTGGCCCAGCGGCTGGCGTCCCCGCCGGGGTCCCGAACGTTTGGCGCGCTCACGGCCGGCGTGGCCGCGGTGGCCGTCACCGAGCGCCTGCTGACCGTGCCCCCGGGGGCGTTTCGACCGCCTCCCCGCGTGGGGTCCGCGGTGGTCCGGATCACACCGCGGCGCGAGCCCATGGTGGCGCTCACGGGCTTGCCCGCCTATCGCTCGTTCCTGGCGGCCGTCTTTGGGCAACGGCGCAAGCAGTTGAGCCGCTCGCTGCGCAACCTCTTTGGGCTCGATCGTGTGGGCGCGGATGCCGTGCTCCTGAGCGCCGGTGTCCGGCCGGCCCAGCGTCCCGAAATGCTCACCCCACAAGAACTTGTGCGCCTGTTCATGGCCCTTCGGTGCGTTGACGGGCGAACCGGGGACCCATAAATTGTGAAAAAATTCACAATACCGCATGCGCAAGATTGCGGAGTCCACCGTCCGGCGATTATCGCTCTACCTCCGTCTTCTCGAGGAGTTCGGTGGGCAGGGAAAGGAGACGGTGAGCTCCGAGGTGTTGGCGACGCGCGCCGGCACGACCTCGGCGCAGGTGCGCAAGGATCTTTCGTTCTTTGGCTCGTTTGGCAAGCGCGGCCTGGGGTACTCGGTGCCGGAGCTCACCGTTCGGCTCCGGGATATCTTGGGCCTCAAGCGGTCCTACCAGGTCCTGGTGGTGGGCGCGGGCAAGATCGGCAGCGCTCTGGCCCAGTACCGTGGATTCGCGGAGCGCGGGTTCCGGGTGACGGCGGTGTATGACGCCGATCCCGGCAAGGTGGGCCTCCGCTGGAACGGGCTGGTGGTTCGGGATGTGCGGCAACTGGAGCAGGATCTGGCCAGGGACCACATGGATATCGCCATCGTATCCACCCCACCGAACGCGGCACAGGAGGTGACGGATCGCCTGGTGCGTTCCGGGATCCGTGCCATCCTGAACTTCGCGCCGGTGCAGCTGGTACTGCCGCGCGATGTAGCGGTGAAAAACGTGAACATGGCGCTGGAACTGGAAACGTTGAGCTACGCCTTGCGCCACCGCTGACCGTGACGCCGACGCGCGGCGTTCACGTCACCTCGGATATCGGCGTCCTGCAATCCGTCCTGGTGCACACGCCGGGAGCGGAGCTGCTGGCGGTGACGCCGGGGACCCGCGAAGACTACCTGTACGACGACATCATCAGTCTGGACACGGCCCGCACCGAGCACCGGCGGTTGTTCGGTTTGCTGGAGCGCTTCGCCGCCGTTCGAGAGGTGCGCACGCTCCTCAGCGAGGTGCTGGCCCGGCCGGACGTGCGGGACTTCGTGGTGTCGCGCACCACGGACGTGGTGCCCTCGCACGATCTCGCCCGCCACCTGGCGGAGCTGCCCACCGACCAGCTGGTCACCCTGCTGATCGAAGGGCGCGAGCAGGAAGCCGGCCCCATTGGGCGCGCGCTGAACGAGGTCGGGTTCGCGCTGCCGCCCCTGCCCAATCTGTTCTTCACCCGCGACGTGGGCATCGTCATTGGCGAGCACGTGGTGATTGGCTCCATGCGCCACGGCGTGCGCTGGACCGAGGAGCTGCTCGTCAAGGCCCTGTTCTCGTTTCACCCGGACCTGGCCAACGCGGGCATCCTGTATGACGGATCGGAGGAGCGGCGCGCGGGCTTCAACCTGGAGGGCGGTGACGTGCACCCGCTCCGACCGGACCTGCTGGTGCTGGGCTTCAGCGACCGCTCCAGCCCCGCGGCGCTGGACCAGCTCTGCGAGCTGGTGTTCGCCCGCGGGTCCGTGACGGACGTGATCGTGGTCGTGATGCCGGGAGACCGGTCGGCCATTCACCTGGACATGATCTTCACCCAGATTGACCGCGAGCTGTGCGTGGTGTATCCGCCGCATTTCGTGGGTCCCGAGCGCCTGGCGGTGCTGCACCGGCGGCGCGGTGAGCAGACCGTACGCGAAATGCCGGACCTGTTCGCGGCGCTCCGCGCGGTCCGCTTCCCGCTCGAGCCGATCTGGTGCGGGGGCTCCCACCGCACGCACCAGGAACGCGAGCAATGGGCCTCCGGCTGCAACCTGTTCACCCTGCGCCCGGGTGTGGCGGTGGCCTACGAGCGGAACGAGGTCACGTTGGGTGAGTTGGCCCGGGCAGGCTTCGCCATCCTGGCGGCCGACGCCGTCCTGGCGGGCGCCGCCACGGTTCCCGAAACGGGGCGCGCCATCGTCGCGCTCCCCGGCAGCGAGCTGGTGCGGGGCGGCGGCGGCCCCCGCTGCATGACGCTGCCACTCCGCCGGGACGACCCATGAGCGGGTTCGGCGTTGCCGCGGTACCCGCGGGCACGCTGGTGGACCGGTCCCTGGCGCGGCTCGCCGCCGGCCCCTGCGACAGCGTGACGCTGGCGCGCGAGGTGCTGGGGCTTGCCGTGGCGCCGGAGGCCGTGGCCGAACGCGTCGCCGTGGCGCTGCTCGGCGCGGATCCCCGGGTCCGGCGGCTGGGTGACGGGCGGTGGAGCGCGGTGCGGTGGACCCCCGGTTCACCGTCGACCGACCTGCTGGACCAGGCGAGTTTCGCGGTGGTGGATGTGGAGACCACGGGGACCAGTCCCGCCCGGGGCGGTCGCGTGATCGAGATCGCGGTGGTAGGCCTGGACCGCGCGGGAGCCCGCCTGCTGTGTCACTCGCTGATCAATCCTGGTCGGCCGGTGCCGCGGTGGGTGCAGGGCCTGACCGGCATCACCGATGAGATGCTGCGGGATCGTCCTTCCTTTCCCGAGGTGGCCGACGAGGTGATAGCCGCGTTGGCGGGCCGGGTCTTTGTGGCGCACAATGCCCAGTTCGATTGGGCGTTCGTGTCGCACGAGCTCCGGCGCGCGCGTGACCTGGTGCTGGACGGGCCCCGGTTGTGTACGGTGCGGCTCACGCGCCGGTTGGTTCCCGCGCTCAAGTCCCGTGGGCTGGACAGCGTTACACGCTTCTTCGGCGTGGAGGTGGTGGGCCGCCACCGCGCCGCGGGAGACGCCAACGCCACCGCGGAGGTGTTGCAGCGCCTCTTGGGCCTCGCACTGGAGCGCGGCGCCACCACCGTCGCCGAGCTCGAAGCCCTCGCCTGGCGGCGCGGCGGGGGGCGGCGCCGGCGCACCGCACTCCCCACGCCGCTCAGCGACCTGGCGGACACCGATCTGTGACGCTCACGGCGTCGCTGCGGGTAGGCCGGCTCCGATGCTGGCTGCTGGAGGGCGGCCGCCAGCGCCTGGACGGCGGTGCCATGTTCGGCGTGGTGCCCAAGCCCCTGTGGGAGCGTCGCATCGCGGCCGACGAGCGCAACCGCATCCCTCTCGCGATGCGCTGTCTCCTGATTGAACATCCGGACGGATTGGTTCTGGTGGACACCGCGCTGGGCAACAAGGAGGATCAGAAGTTCCGGGACATCTACGGCGTGGAGAACGCGGGGCGGAATGGCCGTTCCCAGTTGGAGGACGCGTTGGCGGAGGCGGGCGTTCTGCCGGAGGACGTCCGGTGGGTGATCAATACGCACCTCCACTTTGATCACGCCGGCGGGAATACCTATGCGGTCAACGAGACGGACAGTCACGTCCCGGCGCAGCACCCAACTCACCCGTCAGCCCCCCAGACCGCCGGTCCGCCGGTCCGCCTGTCTTTTCCCAACGCGACGTATGTCGTCCAGCGCGGCGAGCTGGAGTTCGCCATGCACCCCCACGAGCGGGCCGCGGCGAGCTATCTGGCCCGCAACTTCGCGCCGGTGACCGCCGCCGACAAATGGCGGCTGGTGTCCGGAGCGGCGGTGATTGTCCCGGGGATCCGGGTGGAGCTCACGCCCGGCCACGTGCCGCATCATCAATCGGTCTGGGTCAGCGACGGTGCGGAGTGCGCGGTGTTCATTGGCGACCTGGTTCCCACGGCGGCCCATCTGCCCCTTCCCTGGATCATGGGGTATGACCTGGAGCCTATGGTGACGCTGGAAACCAAGCGGCAGGTCCTGGCCCGGGCCCAGTCCGAGGGCTGGATCCTGATCTTTGAGCACGACCCCGTCATCCGGGCAGGGCGGGTGGTGAAGGAGGGAAAGTCCTACGGTTGCGTTCCGCTTGACACCCTTTCAGACGCGGGCTAGGTTGCTGCGCGACAACACGTAAGCAAGCGCGCGCAGCGCTTCACCCTCCTGCCGCCGGCGCCTGGCCGGAATGGCGCGTTCAGGGTTCCGAGAGAGTGACCGGTGGAGGGCACCGGCGCGCAGCGGATTCCGGAGGGCCGGATCCGCTTTTTTGTTCCATCAAGAGAGGAGGACGTCTCACTGGCCGGCATTCCTGAAGACAAAGGGGCGCCCCGCATTCGCGTGAACCACCAGATCCGCATCAGCCCGGTCCGGCTGATCGGCGCGGACGGCGCCCAGCTGGGCGTAGTTGCGGTGGACGAAGCGTTACGGGCCGCGCAAGAGAAAGGCCTCGACCTGGTCGAGGTGGCGCCGCTGGCTCGGCCGCCGGTGGTCAAGATCATGGACTACGGCCGCTACCGCTTTGAAGAGGCCAAAGCGGCCCGGGCCGCGCGGAAAAAGCAGCACGTGATTCACATCAAGGAAGTGAAATACCGTCCCGGGATTGACGACCACGACTTTGATTTCAAGACGCGGCACGCCCGTGAGTTCCTGACAGACGGCAACAAGGTGAAGGTGACCATGATGTTCCGCGGCCGGCAGGTGCTCCGTCCGGACCTCGGGCAGGCGGTGCTGAACCGCGTGTGGGACGCGCTGAAGGACGTGGCCAAGCTCGAGGCGGAGGCCCGGTTGGACGGCCGGAACATGACCATGGTGTTGGCGCCCAAGTAGGACAGCGGCAGAGCGGCACAGCGGCAGGGGTAACTGCCGCCCAAGAACATCGAACGAGGACGAACCGGTAACCATGCCAAAGCAGAAATCCAAGCGAGCCGCGCGCAAACGCTTCCGGCTCACCGGCACAGGCCGGGTGCGGCGCAGCCACGCGTTCAAGAGCCACATCCTGACCAAGAAGCATCCCAAGCGGAAGCGCCACCTGCGGAAGCGGGCACTGGTCTCCCCCGCGGACGAGCGACGCATCAAGCGTTTGCTGGAGGCTTAGGAGAGTCCCATGCCCCGAGTGAAGAGCAACGTCGCGCGGCTGAAGCGCAAGAAGAAGATCATGCGCCTCGCCAAGGGCGCCCGCGGCGGCCGGAGCAAGCTGCACACTGCTGCCAAAGAGACGGTGGAGCGCGGCTGGCGCTACGCCTATCGGGATCGCCGCCAGAAGAAGCGGGAGTTCCGGCGGCTGTGGATTGTGCGGATCAACGCGGCCGCTCGGCTTCACGACCTGTCGTATAGTCGTTTCATGGCCGGGCTGCGCCGCGCCGGCGTGGAGATTGATCGCAAGATGCTGGCCGATCTCGCCGTCCGGGATCCGGTTGCGTTCGGCGAGCTGGCGGAGGTCGCCAAGCAGAGCGCCTAGAGGAGCGACCTGGGATGACGTCGGGCTCGCTCACCGCCGAGCTGGAGGCGCTGGAGGGCGCACTATCGCGCGTCGCGGCGGCCGACGCCGCCGCGCTGGTGGCGCTGCGCACCGAGTTGCTTGGCCGCAAGGCCGGTCGGCTCACCCACATCCTCAAGGGGCTGGCCGCCCTTCCACCCGACCAGCGGCGGGAAATCGGGGGCCGCGCTAATCGACTCAAAGGTGACCTCGAAACCGCCATCGCGGCGCGTGAGACCGAGCTGGCGGGGCAAGGCGCCGCGGGCCCGCCCGTGGACCCCACCATGCCGGCCCGCGCGCGCTGGCAGGGGGTGCGGCACCCCGTTTCTGCGGTGGTCGATGAAATCTGCGACATCTTCCGGGAACTCGGATTCACCCGCGTGGTCGGGCCGGAAATCGAGACGGAAGCGTACAACTTCACCAAGCTGAACATCTCGCTGGACCATCCGGCGGCGGACGCCCAGGACACCTTCTATCTGCCGTCAGGCCTTCTCCTGCGCACCCATACGTCGCCCATGCAGGCCCGCACCATGGAGCGGTTCCCACCTCCCATACGCATCGTCGTACCCGGCCTGGCGTATCGGCGAGACAATGTGGACGCCTCCCACTTGCCGGTCTTCGAGCAGATCGAGGGCCTGGTGG
This sequence comes from Gemmatimonadales bacterium, assembly GCA_036393515.1. Lineage (GTDB taxonomy): Bacteria > Gemmatimonadota > Gemmatimonadetes > Gemmatimonadales > GWC2-71-9 > JACQHC01. The sequence goes on from DASWGV010000101.1 coordinate 34,063, forward strand.
TGGACCAAGGGGTCAGCTTCGTGGACTTCAAGGCCGCGATCGATTTCTTCGTCCGGCGGTTCTTTGCACCCGGCACCACGGTGCGATTCCGGCCGTCGTTCTTTCCGTTCGTGGAGCCCGGGGCCGAGGTCGACGTTCAGTGCCAGGTGTGCCGCGGCTCGGGCTGCTCCACCTGCAAGCGCTCCGGATACCTGGAGATCATGGGTGCCGGCATGGTGCACCCTGCGGTGTTCGAGGCGTGCGGCGTGGATGCTGAGCGATATACCGGCTACGCCTTCGGGATGGGCCCGGAGCGCATCGCCATGCTGCGCCACGGTATCCCGGACATACGCATGCTGGTCGAGCCTGACATGCGGTTCCTGCATCAGTTCTCGCCATGAACGTCTCGCTGAATTGGCTTGCTGCGATGTTGGGGCGGCCTCTCGACGCCGCCGACGTGGCCCACCGGCTCACCATGGGGTGTGCCGCGGTCGAGGCGGTCGAGCCCCTTCACCAGGACCTGGGCGACATCATCGTCGGGTTGGTAGAGCAGGTGGAGCGCCACCCCAACGCGGACCGGCTCAGCCTGTGTCGCGTGAACGACGGCACGCAGGTCCGAGAAGTGGTCTGTGGCGCCCCCAACGTACAGGCGGGACACCGCTATCCCTATGCGCCCGTCGGCGCCACGCTGCCCGGTGGTCTCACCCTATCCGCTCGCAAAATCCGGGGCGTGACCTCCAACGGGATGCTCTGCTCGGCGCGTGAGCTGGGAATGGGCGCCGATCAGGAGGGGATTCTGGACCTGCACACCGACGCGCCCGCCGGAACCCGGTTTCTGGACGTCATGCCGGTGGCGGACACCCGACTGGTGCTGGACGTGACCGCCAACCGGCCGGATCTGCTGGGACACCGCGGCGTGGCGCGCGAGCTGGCCGCGGGGTACGGCGTGCCGGTGCGCCTGGAGGCGCTCCCTGGGGCCGCCCCAGACGGCCAGGCGCCGCGGCGGGTCGAGCGGCGGGGCACCGTAGGCGGGGTTCCGGTCGCGCTGGAGGATGCCGCCGGCTGTCCGCGGTACATCGCCGCGCTGATTCGGGGCGTCATCATCCGGCCCTCGCCGCCGTGGCTGGAGGCACGGCTCCGCTCTATCGGCGCGCGGCCCATCAACAACGTGGTGGACGCCACCAACTACGTGCTCTACGAGCTGAACCAGCCGATGCATGCCTTTGACCTGGCGCGCCTCCGGGGTGGGGCCATCGTCGTTCGGCGCGCGCGGGCCGGCGAACGCGTGCGGACCCTGGACGGCCAGGACCGCGCCTTGTCACCGGAGATGACGGCCATCTGCGATGCCGAAACCGCCCAGGCCGTGGCCGGCGTGATGGGTGGCAGCGAGTCGGAGGTGACGGCGCGGACCACGGACGTGTTGCTGGAGTGCGCGTTCTTTGACCCCGGTCGGGTTCGCGCCACGCGCAAGGCGCTGCGCATGACCACGGAAGCGTCTTACCGCTTCGAACGCGGGACGGACCTGCACGCCATGGCGGATGCCGTGCGTCGCGCCGTACGGCTCATCCGCACCGTGGCGGGCGGGGAGGAGCCGGAGGCCCCCGTCGACCTGTGGCCCGAGCAGCTGCGCCCCCGCTCGGTGGTGTTACGGCCCGCGCGAGTGGAGCACCTGCTGGGCGTGGCGATCCCTCGGGCGGAAATCGAGCGGCACCTGGTGGCCGCCGGGTTCGTGCCGGCGCCCAAGGACGATCGGTTGCACGTCCAGGTCCCCGGGTGGCGCCCCGACGTCACGCGCGAAGTGGACTTGATCGAGGAGGTGGCGCGGCTGCGAGGGTACGACACGTTTCCCGTGGAACTGCGACCGTTCCGCCCCAGCAGTGTGCCCGACGACCCCGTCGAGCGGTTGAAGGCCCGAATGCGGGAGGCGCTCATGGCCTGGGGACTGCATGAGGCCCGCACCCTCCCCTTGGTGCCGGCGGAAGCCGGCGACAGCGAGCAGGTCGCGCTGGCCAACCCCATCTCGGTGGACCACGCGGCGCTGCGGCGATCCTTGCTGCCGGGCTTGTTGGCCGGGGCGACGCGCAACTGGGCGGTGCGCGAGCGCGACATCCGCCTGTTCGAGATCGGCGCGCGGTTCTCGAATCGGTCCGGCGGACCGGAAGAACGACTGGGCGTGGCGGCGGTGGTAAGCGGGGCGCGGACGCCGGCGCACTGGTCGTCCACGCCGGCGGATTGGGACGTCTGGGATGTGAAGGCCATGTTCGAGACTGCGGTTCGGCTGGGGGGGCCCGCGGGCCGGATCTTGCCGGAGGACAACGGGTGGATCCTGGTGGACCAGGCCGGAGCGCAGCGTGGGCGGGCTGGTCCGTTGGCGGCGGACCGTCCCGTGTGGGCAGCGCCCGTGCTGGGATTGGAGATGGATCTCGAGGTGCGTGAGGGCGGGGTGGCCGCGCGCTACTCGCCGATCCCGGCGACTCCGCCGGCGGAGCGGGATCTGGCTCTCCTCTTGCCGGAAGGCACGGTTGCGCAACAGGTTGAGGACGTGGTCCGGGAAGCAGCCGGGCCTTTACTGGAGCGGGTGAGCGTTTTCGACGAGTACCGGGCTCGGGACCTGACGGGCCGCAGCGTCGCCTGGCGCCTGGTGTTCCGCGCGCCGGACCGCACGTTGAGGGACGAGGAAGTGGAGGCCATGGTGGCGCGCATTCTGATCCGGCTCCGTGAGCGGCTAGGTGTCGAGCGGCGAGAAGCCTGAGTTCCTGGCGCTGGCCGAACTGGAGGACGTGCTGCGGCAGGTCACCGGGGAACTGGCGGCCTGGCGGCGGCGCGCGCAGCGCGCCGAGTCGGCCCTGGGGGGCGACCGCGACGTCGTGGGATCCAGGGAGCGACTGACCGAATTGGAAGCCGAGAACCGCTGGTTGAACGAGCGGCTGGGCGCGGCGCGGGTGCGGCTGGACGAGCTGGTGAAACGCCTCCAGTTCCTCGAGGAGCAGGTGGCAGTGGAAAGCACGGGCCGGTGACCGTAGGCCGCACGGTCGTCAAAGTCCGCATCGGGGGAGAGGAGTATACCCTGCGCTCGGACCGGCCCGGCGACTACACGCAGGCGGTGGCGGACCACGTAGACCGGACTCTGCGCGAGGTGCAGGCGTCGGGGGCCATCGTCGAATCGCACAAGGCAGCCATCCTGGCGGCGTTGGCGATCACCGACGATCTGTTTCAAGCGCGGGCGTCGGAGCAGGACATGGCCACGCGCTTGCGCGCGCTGGCCGCCGAACTCGCCCGCCTGCTGCCGCCGGCCAAGCGCGCGTCCCGCGCGTCCGGGTCGATTGCCGCCGCTGACGGCGGCGGGTAGATTCGCATCACAGTCGTCGGCCGGCGCCTTGGCCGGTCCATTTCATGACAAGTGCGATGCCGCCGGGACGCCACGGCGCCCGGGTGACGTCGTTGGAGATAGATGATGCCTGAAGGGACCTGGGCTGTGTTCGTGGCCGTCGCCGGCGGTGCGGGAGTCGCCGGGACGGCTTTTTACTTGGTCGGCCGGTGGGTGGAGCGGCGCGCGTCGGAAGCGGCGGGGCGAGGCGCGGGACAGGTTCTGGACCAGGCCAAGCGGGAGGCGGAAGCGGCGCGGGCCCAGGCCACGGTCGCGGCCAAAGAAGAGGCGCTGCGGGTGCGCGAGGAGGCCGAGCGGGAGACGCAACGCCGCCGGGAGGACATGGTCCGGCACGAGCGCCGGGTGGAGGAACGGGAAGCCGTACTGGATCGCAAGGCGAGCGCGCTGGAAGACCGGGAGCGCGCGGTGCAGCGGCAGAACAGCGGCCTGGCGGACCGGGAACGCAACGTGAAACAGGGTGAAGACGAGTTGGCACGGGTGCTTGCCGAGCAGCGCCGCCGCCTGGAGCAAGTGGCCTCCCTCTCCGCCGCCGAGGCCAAGGCGGAACTAGTGCGAAGGCTGGAAGACGAGGCCAAGAGCGAGGCGGCCGCCCTGGTGCGCGACGTGCGCGAGGAGGCCAAGCGCACGGCGGACCGCGAGGCTAAGAAGATCGTGACCATGGCCATCCAGCGGCTGGCCTCGGAGACGGCCGCCGAGACCACCGTGGCGGCGGTGGTGCTGCCCAACGACGAGATGAAGGGACGCATCATTGGGCGGGAGGGCCGCAACATCCGGGCGTTCGAAACCGCCACCGGCGTGGACGTCATCATTGACGACACGCCCGATACGGTCGTCGTTTCCTGCTTTGACCCGGTGCGGCGGGAGATTGCGCGCCAGGCCCTTGCCCAGCTGATCCAGGATGGCCGGATCCATCCCGGCCGGATCGAGGAACTGGTCGGCAAAGTGAGCCGCGAAGTGCAGGCCGGCATTATGGAGTCCGGGGAACAGGCGGTCTACGACCTGGGCATCCACGGTATGCATCAAGAGCTCATCCGGCTGGTGGGCTGCATGAAGTACCGCACTTCCTACGGCCAGAACATGTACCACCACTCGCGCGAGGTGGCCTGGCTCGCCGGCATCATGGCAGCGGAGCTGAAACTGGATGTGCACCTGGCCAAGCGGGGCGGCCTGCTGCACGATATCGGCAAGGTGCTCACCCATGAGCACGACGGCACGCACGTGGAGCTGGGCGTCGAGGTGGCCAAGAAGCACGGCGAGCACCCCGTGGTGATCAACTGCATTGCGGCCCACCATGACGACGTGCCGCACGAATCGCCGGTGTCCATGATCGTACAGGCGGCCGACGCCGTCAGTGGTTCGCGGCCGGGCGCCCGGCGCGAGGCGTTCGAGAGCTACGTGAAGCGGTTGACCAGGCTCGAGGAGATCGCCACCGGGTTCGACGGCGTGGAAAAAGCGTTCGCCATTCAGGCGGGCCGGGAGGTGCGCATCGCCGTGGTGCCGGACGCAGTGGATGACCGGCGGGCGGAGGAGTTGGCCGACCAGGTGGCGCGCCGGATCGAGACCGAGCTCCAGTATCCCGGCCAGATTCGGGTGGTGGTGATTCGTGAAACCAGGGCGGTGAATATTGCCCGCTGACATCATTGACGGGAACGTCGTGGCCCGTGAGATGCGGGCCGAGCTGGCCGGGGAGATCGACGTGCTGCGCCGGCGCGGTGTGGTGCCGGGCCTCACGGTGGTGCTGGTGGGAGAGAACGCGGCCAGCCAGGTCTACGTGCGGATGAAGGGGCGCGCGTGCGAGGAAGCAGGTATGAAGAGCGAGACGCTGCGTCTGCCGGCCGAGACGCCGGAAGCGGAGCTGCTCGCCCTGATTGATCGGCTCAACGCGGACCCCACCGTCCACGGCATTCTGGTGCAGCTCCCGCTGCCTAAACACATGGACGCCAACCGCGTCCTGCGACGCATCAGGCCGGACAAGGACGTGGACGGATTCCACCCGGAGAACGTGGGCAAGGTGTCCATCGGGGATCCCTCCGGTTTTCGGCCCGCCACGCCTTACGGCGTACAGCAGCTGCTGGTACGCGGCGGTTTTGAAACCCGGGGCGCGCACGCCGTCATTGTGGGGCGCTCCAACATTGTGGGCCGGCCCATGGCGGCCCTGCTGCTGCACGACGGACCTGGTGGGAACGCCACCGTGACCGTGTGTCATTCTCGCACCCGTGATCTGCAGAGCGTGACCCGCCTGGCCGACATCCTGATCGTGGCGATCGGCAAGCCAGAGTTCGTGACCGGCGACATGGTCCGTCCCGGCGCCGTGGTGATTGACGTGGGCGTCAACCGGGTGGACGACCCGGCCACTCCCAAGGGATACCGGCTGGTGGGAGACGTGGCCTTTGCGCCCGTGCGCGACGTCGCGGCGGCCATCACACCGGTGCCGGGCGGCGTTGGTCCCATGACCATCACTATGCTCCTCTTCAACACGGTACAGGCCGCCCGACAGTGATCCGGGCCGACCGGCCCGCCGGGCCCCGCGTGGCCCCGTCGGACGGGGCCTGGAGCGTGACGGATGTGACGCGGCGGGCCCGCTCGCTGGTCGAGATGGGGTTCGACCGGGTGTGGGTGCGCGGCGAAGTCTCCGGCTTCAAAGCCTATCAGAGCGGGCATTGGTACTTCGCCCTCCGTGACACCCAGGCGCAGGTGCGCTGTGTCATGTGGCGCTCCGACAATCAGCGCGTCCGGCCGCCGGCGGAGGGCGCGCAGGTGTTCGTGGAGGCCGCCCCGACCGTGTGGGAGGAGCGCGGGGAGTTCCGGCTCACCGTGCGGCAGCTCTTGCCCACCGATGCCAGCGGCGCGTGGCAACTGCGGCTGGAGCGCGCCCGCGCGGCGTTGGAGCGGGACGGCCTGCTGGATCCCGCTCGCAAGCGGAGCCTCCCGCCATACCCGCTGTCGCTGGCCCTGATCACCAGCGCCGATGGCGCCGCGCTGCATGATGTGCTGTCGGTGCTGGGCCGCCGCTGGCCCCTGACGGAGGTCTTACTGCTGCCTGCCCGCGTGCAGGGGGACGGCGCCGAGCGGGAAGTGCTCGCAGCGTTGGCCCTGGCCAACCGGCTGCCGGTCGAACTGGCGATTGTGGGGCGGGGGGGAGGCGCCCGGGAAGATCTCTGGGTGTTCAACAGCGAGCGCGTGGCGCGCGCGGTGGCGGCCTTGCGGGTGCCCGTGATTTCGGCCGTGGGTCACGAAACCGATATCACCCTGACCGATCTGGTGGCGGACCTGCGCGCGCCCACACCCTCGGCGGCCGCCGCGGCCGCCGTGCCGGATCGGGCGGCCCTCACTCCCATGGTCGCCGCGTTGGCCCGCCGGCTGGCGCAGGGCCTGGAGCGCCGAACCGCGCTGGGCCGGGAACGACTGGCCCGCACGGGGGATCGCCTGGAGGCCGCCATCCGCGAGCACGCCCGGCGACGGTCGGCGCGTCTGGGCGAACTGGCGGCGGCCCTGGACGCCCTGAGCCCGCTGCGCGTGCTGGAGCGCGGCTACGCGGTCGCGCGCGACGGCGACGGGCGCGTGCTGAAACGCCGCGCGCAGTTCGCCCCGGGGCTGGCGTTTCGCCTCACCGTGTCAGACGGCGACGTGGGGGCCCGTGCCGGGGAGGGCCCGTGACCGCGCCGTCGTTTCGTGACGAGTTGGAGCGCCTGGAGGTGATCGTGCGATCGCTGGAGCGCGACGATCTCGACCTGGACCGGGCGCTGGCCTTGTTTCAAGAGGGCGTGGAACGCCTGCGCTCGGCCCGGGCGCTGCTGGAGCGTTCCGAGCTGACGGTGCGCCGGGTCCTGGAGGCTGCCGACGGAACCCTCACGTCCGAACCCGTCGACCGCTGAGCTGGGTGCGTTCCTGGGCGAAGCGCGGGGCCTGGTGGACGCCGTGTTGCTGGAGTGGGCGGATCGGGTCGCCCGCCAATCGCCCCGGTCGCTCGGCGCCGCCATCGCCTACGCGCTCCAGTCCCCCGGCAAGCGGCTCAGGCCGGCCCTGGTCATGGCCGTCTACCGCGCGCTGGGCGGGGTGGGACCCATCGAGCGCGTGGCCGCCGCCGTTGAGGTGGTCCACTGCTACTCCCTGGTCCACGACGATCTTCCCTGCATGGACGACGATGACCTGAGACGCGGGCGCCCCACGGTGCATCGCCGGTTCGGGGTCCGGGCCGCGACCGAGGCGGGCCAGCGTATGATCCCCCTTGCCGGCCGCTTGCTCGCCGAGGGAGTGACGGCTCTGGGTCTGCCGCCCGCTATGCTGGGCCGGTTAGCCGCGGAGCTGTATCGGGCCGCGGGCGCCGTGGGCATGGTGGGGGGCCAGTTCCTCGACCTCCAGGCCGAGGGCCGGGCCCTGACGCTGGAAGAAATGGTCGCCATGCACCGGCGCAAGACGGGCGCGCTGATCGCGGCGAGCGCCGTCATCGGCGCCCTGGCGGCCGGCGCGGACCTGGACCGGGCGGGAGCGGTGCGCGCCTATGGTGACGAGATCGGGCTGGCGTTCCAGATTGCCGATGATCTGTTGGACCAGACCGGAACGTCGGCGGAATTGGGCAAGACCGCGGGCAAAGATGCGCGGCGGCGCAAACCGACGTTTGCCACCCTGATGAATCCCCAAGACGCCCGGGCGGAAGCGGAGCGTTGCGTGGAACGGGCCGTAGACCGTCTGCGGCAGGCCCACGTAGATTCCAGTCTGCTGGATGATCTCGCCCACTTCATTATCAACCGGCGTTCCTGACGCCCCATGAGCCTGCTGGAGAGCATGCGCGGCCCGGCTGACGTCCGCCGGCTGCCGCGCTCCGACCTGCCCACGCTGGCCGCCGAAGTCCGCCAGCGTCTCATTGACGTCGTGTCGCGGACCGGGGGACACATCGGTGCGGGGCTTGGGGTGGTCGAGCTGACCGTGGCGCTGCTCCACGCGTTCGACTCGCCGAAGGACAAGATCCTCTGGGACGTGGGCCACCAGGGGTATCCCTGGAAGATCCTCACGGGCCGCAACGAGCGCCTTCCCCTGCTGCGCCAGCCGGGCGGTCCCTCAGGTTTCTTGCGGCGTGACGAGAGTCCGCACGATCACTTCGGCGCCGGGCACGCGGGCACCGCCGTCTCCGCTGCCTTCGGCATGGCCACCGCTCGCGATCTGCGCGGCGAGCACTTCCACGTGGTGGCCGTGGTGGGCGACGGGGCGCTGACCTGCGGGTTGCCCTATGAAGGCATGAACAACGCCGGGCACTCCGAGCGCGACATCATCCTGGTGCTGAACGACAATGGGATGTCCATCGCGCCCAACGTGGGGGCCATCAACAAGTACCTGGGATCCATCATCGCAAGTCCCGTGACCAACCGGGTGCGCGAGCGCGTCAAGCACCTGATCGAGCGGGCGTCGCAGGTCGTGGGTGGCCGGCCCATGGTGGACTTTGCCCGGACGCTGGAAGAGAGCGTCAAGAACTTGTGGTCGCCAGGCATGCTGTTCGAGGAGCTGGGATTCCGCTATTTCGGCCCGATTGATGGACACAACCTTGACGCCATGCTCCGCACGTTCGACCTGGTGAAGACGCTGGGTGGGCCGCGTGTGGTGCACGTGATTACCGAGAAGGGTCGGGGGTTCCCCCTCAAGGAGCCGGACGTCGAGAAGTTCCACGCGCGGAATCCGTACGATCCCGTGACCGGGGTGCTCAAGCCCGCGCGGGATGACCGCCCTACCTGGACCAGGGTGTTTGGGCAGGCCCTGACCGAGTTGGCCGCTGAGCATCCCGAGCTGGTGGCCATCACGGCGGCCATGCCGTCGGGTACCGGGACCAACATCTTCCAGAAACGCTGGCCCGATCGGTTCTTTGACGTGGGGATCGCGGAAGGGCACGCGACCACGTTCGCCGCTGGGCTGGCGGCGGGTGGACTGCGGCCGGTGGTGGCCATCTACTCGACGTTTCTCCAGCGGGCGTACGACAGCCTCATCCACGACGTCGCTATCCAGAAGCTCCCGGTGATCTTCTGCCTGGACCGGGCCGGCATGGTGGGCGCGGACGGCCAGACCCATATGGGGCTCTACGACCTGGCCTACATGCTGCCGGTCCCGCACCTGACCATCACGCAGCCGCGGGACGGCGCGGAACTGATCGGGCTCTTGCGCTGCGCGCTGGCGCACCGGGACGGTCCCTTTAGCATCCGGTACCCGCGCGACAGCGTGCCGCAGCAACTGCCCCCCTCCGCGGAGGTGGCGGCCGTTCCCTACGGCACCTGGGAAATCCTGCGACCTGGTCGTGAGGGCGCCATCCTCGCGGTGGGCGTGATGTGTGGCCCGGCGCTCCAGGCGGCGGAGCTGCTCGCGGCGGACGGCTTCGACCTCGCGGTGGTCAATTGCCGCTTCATCAAGCCGTTGGATGACGTGCTGCTCCAGGGGCTCGTGACCGCCCACCGGTTGCTGGTCACGGTGGAAGACGGTACCGCGGTCAACGGCTTCGGCGCGTTCGTTGCCGCCAGGGTGGAAGGCCTGGCGCCGGAGGTCAGGGTGGTGATCATGGGAGCGCCAGACCGGACGTTCGAGCACGCCTCCCGCGACCAACAACTGGCGGACGCCGGCCTCACCGCCCAAGGCATCGTCCAAAGAGTCCGCGCGTGGGCCTCCGAGGAGAGTCTGTCCGTTCCATGAAGGTGGGGGTGGTGGGGAACCCGCGGTACCGCGATCTCCGCGGGCTCCTGGCGCAGCTTGCGGCCGCCGCGCCGGCGAAAGGCCTGGCGCTGTACGGTGAGGCCGCGCTGGACGGGCAGTGGCCCTCCCCGGTTCCTCCGCTCGACGGCGCGGTGCCCCTCGATCTCCTCATCACGTTCGGCGGTGACGGCACGCTGCTGCGCGGCGCGCGGCTGCCCGTAGCGCGTGACGTGCCCATCCTGGGCGTGAACCTCGGCCGGGTCGGCTTCCTCACCACGGCTACGCCGGAAACCCTGGCCGCGGCCTTGACCGCCGTGGCGGGCGGGACCTACGAGTTGGAGGAGCGGCGGGCGCTGGAATCCGTCATCGTGGGCCGGACCGGCGATGCGCGTCCGGCCTCAATCGCCTTGAACGACGTCGTGGTGCACAAGGCGGGTGTGGCGCGGGTGATCGGCCTCCGGGTGTTGCTGGATGAGGACGAGATCGGCCGCTACAGCGCCGACGGGATCATCGTCGCCACGCCCACGGGGTCCACCGCGTATTCCCTCAGCGCCGGCGGGCCGGTGGTGGTGCCCGGCGTGGACGCCCTCGTCGTCACCGCCATCTGTCCCCACACCCTGGCGGTGCGCCCCATTGTCGTGCCGGGTTCCGCGACCGTCACCCTAGAACTGGTTCCCCCCTTCACCGATGAGGCCCTGGTGTCTTCCGACGGGCAGGTGGCCACGACGCTGCAGCACGACGACCGGGTGCGGGTACGGCGGGCGGAGACCTGCGTCCGTTTGATACGGATCGGAAAGGAAGGGTTCTTCACCCGGATGCGGCGCAAACTACAATGGGGTGACCTGACCGACCGCGAGCGTAGGTGACATGCTGACAGAGATCCGGGTCCGCGATTTGGCAGTGATCGCGGATGTGGCGCTCCAACTGCCGGCGGGGCTTACCGTGCTCACGGGGGAGACCGGCGCGGGGAAGTCCCTGCTGGTGGATGCCCTGGCTCTGATCCTCGGCGAGCGGGCGTCGGCGGACATCGTGCGTCCTGGGGCTTCCCGCGCCATCGTGGAAGCCGTATTTGACTTGACCACGCCCCAAGCCTCCACCGTCCTCCAGTCTCTGGCGGCGGCGGCGGCGGAAACGGGTGTGGAGCTTGATGACGGCCGCCTCATCGTACGCCGCGAAATCAGCGCTGAGAGCCGGAGCCGCGCCTGGGTGAACGGGAGTCCCACCACCGTGGGGGCTCTGGCCGGGCTCGCCCGGCTGGTGGTTGACCTGCACGGACAACATGACGCCCAGTCGCTGCTTAAGCCGGCCCGGCAACGGGACTTGCTGGATGCCTACGCGTCGGCGGAGTCGGAGCGGGAGGCCGTCCGTGAGGCGCACTGGCGGGTGGTGAGCCTGGCCGAGCGCGAGCGGGGCCTAGAGGCGCAGTTGGCAGAGGCGCGCAAACAGGCGGACTATCTGGGCCACGTAGCCCGGGAGATCGCCGGGACGGAGATCCGCTCCGGGGAGGACGAGGAGCTTGCGGTTGAGTCCCGCCGGCTGGCCAATGTCGAGGAGTGGAACCGGCTGGTGGCGCAGATCGCCGGTCTGGTAGACGGCGACGAAGGGGCGGCGGTGGATCGGGTGGGACAGGCGCTGCGGGCGGTGGAACAGCTGGAGCGACTGGATCCCGCAGTGGCGGAGTGGCGAGGGTTGCTGGATCAGGCGGCGGCCAGCCTGGACGAGGTTGCTCGAGCGGTGCGGGATCATGAGGGCGCCGTGGAGCAGGACCCCGAGCGGCTTGAGGCAGTGGAGCGGCGCCGCGACCTCCTGTTCCGGCTGAAGCAGAAGTACGGGCCCACGCTGGAAGACGTGGTCCGCCGCGGTGAGGAGGCTTCAGCCGCGCTGCATCTGGTGGACACCGGCGACGAAGAGCTGGGGGCCATTACCCGAGAGCGCCGCGCCGCGGACGAGGTACGGGCCGAGGCGGCGCGGAGACTCACCACCAAGCGGCGGCGAGCGGCCACGCGGCTGGCGCGTGCGGTGGAGGAGCTGCTGCCCCGCCTGGGCATGCCGGGGGGGAAGTTTGTGGTGAGTGTGACTCCCGTGGCCGGTCCGGTGGGGCCCGCGGGCGCGGACGACGTGACGTTTCTGGTTCAGCTCAATGTTGGACTCGAGGCCCGACCGCTTGCAGCGGTGGCGAGCGGAGGTGAATTGTCACGCCTCATGCTCGCGCTCAAGGTGGTGCTGATGCGGGAGGACGATGTGCCTACACTGGTGTTCGATGAGGTGGATCAGGGAGTGGGCGGCGAAGTGGCGGGTCAGGTGGGTGACGCCCTTGCCCGCGTCGCGGAGACCCGACAAGTCCTGGTCATCACGCATGTGCCCCAGATTGCCGCCCGGGCCCGACATCATGTGGTCGTGTCCAAACAGCCGCGGAGCGGTATTGCCACCGCCGAGGCGCACGTCATTGAAGGGGAGGAACGGGTGGGCGAGGTGGCCAGAATGCTGGGGGACGCCGAGGCGCTCACGGCGCGGAAGCACGCCTCGGAGCTGTTGCGAAAAGCGGGACTCCGTTTGGCGTAGCTAAACAGTGGTCGGCGGCTAGGCCGACGTTGCCACCGCTAGTCGGCCGGTGGACTGGGGCCGAACACGCGATAGTACAAGCGGAGATACAGATTCAAGATGGTGGTCTTCGGAGTCATCCGCCCCGATCCCCTGAACGCCGCCTGATAACTCAAGCCCGCCTCTACCGGGAGCTTCACTGTTCCGGTGCCGGTTCGATCCGCCCGGTAATGGATACCCGCCCCCAAGTGCAGTGACCGCTCGGGCGACTCCGTCGTCAACGCGGGCTGCTCCGGGATGCTGGGGCCAAGATAGTCGTAGGTGTCGCCCGACTTCCGATAGTAGTAGAGCGATCCAAAAACCTGGAACGCGGAGCTGAGGCGGAGCGAGGGGTAGGCGGACGCCTGAATGACGTCGCCCAGGTCGCGCCTGAAGGGTCCTTCCGCCGAGAGCGGCAGCACCCAGCCGCGCGGCAAGCGGAGGGTGACGTTGTCGGCAAACTGACGGGTGAGCGTGGCACCCACGGACAGGCCCAACCCACCGCGTGCTTCGAAGGCAGCCTCCACGCCAAGCGCCGCGTCCAGTTGTCGATCTCCGGTCCCGAGGTCCAGGGCGTGCGTCAGGGAATCCCGTGAGGCCGTCGGCAGTCGGGCCGTTCCATGGAGCGCCAGGCGGAGCGTGGGCCGCTGGACCACCCCGATGCGCACCCCAACCTCCGTATCACCAATGCGGGAAATGTCGGTGGTGGCGATCGGACTGAGGCCATGGCCCAACTCGGCGGCGCTGATAAGGGTCTGAAAGTCGCTCCCGGTGAGCGTCTTGGTAGGGAGGACCAGCGCGCCCCCGATGGTACAAAGGCATAGGCCCGCCAGTTCGGCCAGCACCGAACTGACCGCCGGGGTCAGGGCGAGCCCGGCCGGAGACGTGCTGAGCGGCGCCACCGGCGACGTGGCGCCGGTCAGCGCGCTCAGCCTCGCGAGCAACGCGCTTGCCCGACTTAGCGCATCGCTCGCCGCGGTGCAGCTGGGAGTCCCGGGGCAGCCGTGAGCGCCGCTGTTGATCTGGTCTTGCAAGGTCTGAACGGCCGCCGCGAGCTGGGTCATGAGTGTCGTGATCTGGGCGGCTCCGGTGGCATTGTCAGCCTGAGAGGTGAGCTGATTCCATCCCACGTTCCCCTGAGTGCTGTCCAGCGCTACAAAGGCCTGCATCCGGGTCTTTACCAGGGACACGCGGGCGGTCACGGTGAGCCAGCTGGTGAGGCCCAGGGCAAGGTCGAGTGGAATACGCCGCACGTCGGCATCGAGCAGCGTTTGCATGCCGCCGAGCGTCATGCGGTAGGTGGAATCGCCCGTCACGTCCCGCACGGCCTGCTCGGCACCGGTGAGCGTGGGGAGCAGGTTCGCGCCTGCCGTATCCGTGGTCAGACCGGCTCCCAGGGCTTCCACCGTGCCGTCGGACAGGAAACGCTCATCGTAGTTGGCGTACGACGGCAGGAATCCAATCCGCAACGCGCCGGCCGGCAGCACCCGGGCATCCACATACTGGAGCGGGAACGTCGCCCAGGGAGAGAACTGGGCGGTGGCCGACGTGGCCCCGCCCATGAGGCCGGCCGCGACCAACAGGACCCGGCGGGTTGGGCCGGACGACCGGGGGGTGGGGAGGGGCATGGGTGGCGGAATCTACTCGGAGGCGGACGGAGGCGGACCAGGCCGCCTTCGCCCGTCATTGCTGAAGCAGGGCCCGCTCATACGTCGTGTGGATGTCCTGTCGCGTGATCAATCCCAGTAGCCGGCTCGGGTTGGCGGCGTCCACCACGGGGAGGGAGTGGCTGCCACGCACGGCGATCCGCTGGAGGGCGGTCCGGAGCGAGTCCCCAGGCGTCACCCGTTCGAACTCGGAGCTGGCCAGGTCGGCGGCCACCACCACCGGGGCCAGCGTATCCTGCTGGGCGATGACGGCGCGCAGATCGTCGTAGTTGATCATCCCCGCCAGGTCCTGGTTGCCATCCAGCACCGGGAACTCGGTCTGGCGGGAGGCCCCGATCGCCTGGACGATCTGTCGGACGGTGGCGGTGTCCGCAATAACGTGGGGCGTGCGGTTGAAGCAGTCCCGCACCTTCAACCGCTCCAGGGTCGCCGCGTCTTGTCCGGCGGCTATGTGTTCGCCCCGGCGCACCAGCCACTCCGAATAGATCGAATTGGGGTGCAGCCGCCGGGCCGTGATGTAGGCGATCGCCCCGCACAGCATCAACGGAAGGATCAACTCGTAGTCGCTGGTCATTTCGAAGACGACCATGACCGCGGTGAGCGGCGCGTGAGCGCTCGCCGCCACCAGGCCGGCCATGCCCACCAGTGCGAAGGCCTCGGGAACGATGGTGAACCCCGGAAACAGTTGCCGCGCGGTCACGCCCAGGCCGCCACCCAGCGTGGCGCCGATGAACAGCGCGGGCGTGAATACGCCTCCCACCCGGGTGGCGGCCAGCGTGAACGCGGTGACCACCAGCTTGGCCAGCGAGAGAACGATCAAGAACCAACCGGCACGTTCGCCCACTAGGCCCAGGGTCAGCGTCTCGTGGCCACGCCCCCAGAGATCGGTGCGAAACACCATCCCGAGGCCGGCGACCACCAGGCCGGCCACCACCACCTGGGTCGCCGCGCGGGGAAACCGCGCCAGCAGGTCAATCGCCCGGAACACCCCGCGGGTGTAGAGAACGCCGACCAGGCCCGTCGCGACGCCCAGCAAGGCGTAGAACACCAGCTCGGACGCAGAGCCCACGCTGTAGAGCGCCGGGATGGCGATGACCGGTGAGTCACCGAACGCCGCCCGAGAGATGGTGGCTGCCACAACGGAGGCCACCAGCACCGGAGGAAAAGCATTGATCCCGAACTGGCCCATCACTTTTTCCAGCGAGAAGAACACGCCGGCGATCGGGGCGTTGAAGGCCGCGGAGATGCCGGAGGCCGCGCCACAGGCCACCAGCACCTTCAGCCGCGCGGGACCGGACCGGAAGAACCGGCCAATCCGCGAGCCCAGCGCGGAGCCCGCCACCGCAATGGGACCCTCGGCGCCGACCGAGCCGCCGGTGCCGATGACCAGGGCGGCACCGGCGGTCTTGATGCCGACCGGCAGCGCGTGGATCACGCCGCCTCGCTTGGCGACGGCGCGCATGACGTCCGCCACGTTCTCACCGTCGGAGTCGCCGGTGCCGAACCGCACCAGGGCGCGGGCCCCCGCCAGCCCCGCGACCACCACGATCAGAATAGACACACTGCCCACGCCGGTCAGCCGCCCCGTCGTGGTGAGCGCCAGGGCCTGAATCAGGTCGATGAGCCAGTAGATCAGGAGGACGGACGCGCCGACCGCGGCGCCAATGGCCAGGCCGAACCCCAGCAACACGGTGTTTTCGTCCGCGCCGGCGCTGGCCACCCGCCGGACAACGGCTTGACCCCACGCCGACAGCTGTGCCCCAACCGCGCGGGCCCACGCCAACCACCGCTGGACGTCCGGCATCAGGAGGCCAAGATAACCCCCTCGCCTTGACCGAATGCGACTTGGGCGGGAGAATGCAAGGAACGGATCGACCGGCCCGTCCTCTCCGCCCTGCGAGGAGCCCCCACCGATGGTCACGCGTATTCTGGTTCTCGCTTCCGCCCTGGTGCCCACCGCCGCCGCGGCCCAGACGGCGCCGCCGCTGGTCCTGCGCGGGGCCACCGTCATTGATGGCACCTCGCTCACTCCGGCCGCCGGCGTTACGGTCATTGTGTCGGGCGGGAAGATCGAACGGATGGCGACGGGGAACGTGCCCGTCCCCGCAGGCGCGCAGGTGCTCGACCTGGGCGGCCGTTATCTCCTGCCCGGACTGATTGACGGCCACGTGCACCTGGGCAGTTTGGATCAGGCCCGGCGTGCGCTGCAGTCGGGTGTCACCACCGCCCGCAGCGCGGGCGGCGCTTTCTATGCGGATGTGGGCCTGAGGGAGCTGGGTCGGTTGGGGTATGCGGACCTCCCCGAGGTGCTCGCGGCGGGGTATCACGTGCGGCCAGACCCCGCCGAGGCGCTGTTCCTGGACGATCCGTCGCTGGGGGACCTCCGCGCCACCGAGGTGAAGGGAGTCGAGGCGTTGCGTCGTGTGGTCAGGTCCATGGTGAAGCGTGGTGTGAACCAGATCAAGGTCAACGCCACCGAGCGGGCCGGCACCCCCCAGACCGATCCCCGAAAGCAGCTCTACACCGAGGTGGAGCTCCGGGCCATCGTCGAGGAAGCCACCGCCGCCGGGATCCCGGTGATGGCGCATGCGCACGGCGACGAGGGAGCGCGAGCGGCGGTCTCGGCGGGTGTGCGCAGCATCGAACACGGCACCTTTCTCAGTGACGCAACCATCCGGCTCATGGCGCAGCGCGGGACGTTCTTCGCTCCCACATTGGCCGTGGTCGCCGATCTCACATTGCCGGGCGGGGACTATGACAACGCCGGCCTCCAGATTCGCGGCCGGTTCATGCTGCCCCGGATCCGCGAAACCGCGGGCCGCGCCTTGCGCGCCGGAGTCAAGATGGTCGCGGCCACAGACACCGGGTACGGCCCGGAGAGCGTGGTGCGGATGAGCCACGAGCTGGAAGAGCTGGTGGGGATCGGGATGACCCCGCTTCAGGCCATCCAGGCCGCCACCACCGTGGCCGCCGAGATGCTGGGCGTGAGTGATCACGCGGGGCGGATTGCCCAGGGGCTGGACGCGGACCTCATTCTGGTGGAGCGGAATCCGCTGGAGGACATTCGCGTGATGCAGGACGTGCTGCTGGTAGTGAACAATGGGAAAGTGGTGTTGAACCGGATGTCGTGGTGACCAGAGTGTCCCGGCAACCTTGGAGGGCGACGACGCTGTGCGTCGTCCTCGCGGCGTGCATCGAGACGTACCCACCCACGCAGCGATACGACCTTGTGATCGTAGGCGGGACGGTGGTGGATGGCTCCGGCGGGCCGCGTTTTCGTGCGGATGTCGCGGTCACCGGTGAGCGCATCGCGCGGATCGCGCGGGAGGGCATTGCCCCGGATAGTGCGGCGGACGTCATTGACGCGACCGGTTTGGTGGTGAGCCCCGGGTTCATCGACAATCACGCGCACATCGCGACCAATATTCACCAGTATCCGCTGGCCGAGAACTTCGTTCGCCAGGGTATCACCACCATCATGGCCAGCCTCCATAGCGGGGATCAGCCGTTCCCGCTCGACACCTACGCCGCGCGACTCGACGTCGCCCCCAACGTGGGGTTCTTTGCCGGGCACAGCTGGGTGCGGCGCGAGGTGCTGGGCATGGCTAATCGGGATCCCAGCCCGGCGGAGCTGGACCGGATGCGCGACCTGGTGGAGCAAACCATGCGGCAGGGCGCGCTGGGACTCTCCACCGGTCTCCTGTACGTGCCGGCGAACTATGCCAAGACCGAGGAGATCATTGAGCTCGCAAGGGTCGCGGCACGGTACGGCGGCGTGTACGTCACCCACATGCGGGACGAGGGCCGGGGACTGATCCGGTCGGTGGTGGAAACCATCCGCATTGCCGCGGAGGCGGGCATTCCGGCGCAGATCAACCATCACAAGGCCGTGGGCGCCACCCAGTGGGGCTGGAGTGTCCGCACGCTCGCCATGATTGACTCGGCGCGCGCGGCCGGCCTGGATATCACGCATGACCTCTATCCCTACACGGCCTCCAGCACTGGCTCCAGCATCTTGTTTCCCGCCTGGGCGCTGGCCGGCGGGCAGGACTCATTGGTGGCGCGGCTCAGGGACCCCGGTCTCCGCCGCCGGATCGAGCAGGAGATGGTCCCGCTCATGGAGGAAGAGCGGGGCGGGGGAGACCTGGCGCGCATCCAGTTCCGCGTGGTTCTCTCGGATCGGCGTTATGATGGAAAGAACCTGGCGGATCTGGCTCGCGACCGGCAACTGCCCAATAACACCGCCAGCGGTATCCGGCTGGTAATCGAGCTGCAAATGCAGGGAGGGTTCACCGCGATCTATCACAGCATTGACGAGGCGGACGCCATCCGGATCATGCGGCATCCGCTGGCCATGTTCGAGACCGACGGCGACCCCGTGGGCTACGGCGAGGGGTTTCCCCATCCGCGGAGCTACGGCTCGTTCCCCAGAGTCTTGGCGCGCTACGTCCGCGACCTGAAGGTGCTGACCCTGGAGGAGGCGGTGCGCAAGATGGCCGCCATGCCGGCCGAGCAGTTCGGGCAACTTGAGCGAGGTCAGCTGCGGGAGGGCTACTTTGCCGACATCGTGGTGTTCGATCCCGCGACGGTACAGGATCGGGCAACCTATTCCGATCCGCACCAGTATCCGTTTGGCGTCCCGCACGTCATGGTGAACGGGTCCGTGGTGGTCAGGAACGGGGCCCTCACCGGCGCCAAACCGGGGCGGGTGTTACGGGGGCCGGCCAGGCCGGTGCGGGCGCAAGGGTAGGTTGCCCGGCGCAAGGCTGGCCGTGCGCGCCGGCGCCGCGTATTCTCCTGCGGTCATGCTCAAGAGTTGGGTTCCCCTGGTGCTGGCTGGCCTGGCTGCCTCCGCGGTCCGGGCGCAGGACCCGTCGTTGCGCCAGCGCTTGCGCGAGTGCACCAGGGTCAGCGTTCGCCTGGACCGGCTCCGCTGTTTCGACGATATCGCGGGCCGGCTCACCGCTGACTCCGTGGGGTCGGACTCGAATGGCGTGACCGGTGATTGGCGGGCGGGGGGATCGGGGGACTGGGTGGTGGACGAGTCCGTCAATCCGTTGGACGACACGCCCATGGTGGTTGTGTCGCTCAAAGCCACCAGCGGGGCCGCCCGGTCCGGCGAGGTGACCGAGCTCGTGCTCCGCTGCCTCAGCACCAAGACGGAGGTGTACCTCAACTGGAATGCGTCCCTCGGGCGGGATGGGGCGGCCGTCACCACACGGGTGGGGAGCGAGCCTGCCATCACTCGACGCTGGGGCCTCTCCACCGATGCCCGCGAGACGTTCTATCCGGCGGACGACACCGCTTTCATCAGGCAGCTGGTCGCGGTAGATCGCCTGGTCGCCCAGGTGGTGCCAGTCGGGGAAGATCCCATCGTCGCGGTGTTCCGGCTGTACGGTCTGGAGGTCGTGGTCAAGCCGTTACGCGCGGCGTGTAACTGGTAGGTCCGGCCGGCGCCAGGGGCGCCGTGCTCCGCCCGGGTGGCGAAACCGGTAGACGCAAGGGACTTAAAATCCCTTTGGAGGCGACTCCAGTGCAGGTTCGAATCCTGCCCCGGGCATGCACGGAACGCCGTCATTCACTTGTGCCGGACGAGAGGTGGCTCGACGGTCGGAGTGGACATTCCTGCCCCTCCATGCGACCATACCAACCACGCTCGACTATCTGTCGCCCCCCGCAATCAGGAGTTGTCGGATGCGCATCGTGGCCCGCTCTATCATACCTCTCTTCATCCTGTGCGCCGGCTGCGCCATGGAGCAGCCGTCCACCACAGCCGATCAGCAACCCAGTTCCGTCGCCATCGACCTGTTGAGTGACGTGACCGATGTCGAGGGCAAGCTTGTGGGGCTGGCCCGAGAGATGAACCAGCGCCAGTACGCCTGGCGGCCCGGCACCGGCGTCCGCTCCGTGGGCGAGGTCTTTCTGCACGTGGCGGCCGATAACTATGTGCTCCCCGCCATGCTGGGCACGGCGGCCCCGGCCGGGACCGGTGTCACGGCGGACTACCAGACCGCCGTCGCCTTTGAGCAGCGTACGCTGCCCCGGGATTCGGTCATCGCCGAGCTGGAACGCTCCTTTGCGCACCTGAAGTCTGCGCTGACGGGGGTGACCCACGGCCGCATGGCTGACTCGGTCGCCTTTTTTGGGTCCCAAGCTAGCGTCCAAAAAGTGTGGGTTGCCACGACGACTCACTTGCACGAGCACCTTGGTCAGTCCATCGCCTACGCCCGATCGAACGGCGTCGTTCCCCCCTGGAGCCGCGGCGGTAACTAGGTCCGGCGCGGCGGGAGGCACCGTGCCCGACGTTCTGATCGTGGATGATGATGCCGCGGTGGCCCGCACGCACCAGAAACTCCTGGAGCGTGCCGGCTTCGCGGTGACGACCGCCGACAACGGCCTCGCGGCCTTGGGCGAACTGCAGCAGCACGTCTTCCAGGTTATCCTGCTCGACGTCCGCATGCCCTTCCTGGAGGGCACCGGGTTCTACCAGGAGTTGGCCAAGACCTACCCCGACCTCACCAACCGGGTCGTGTTCGTGACTGGGTTCGCGGAGGACCCCAACGTCCGCACCTTCCTCCGCGACGTGGGACGGCCGGTGCTCATCAAGCCCGTAGAGTTCGACGACCTAGTGACCGCGGTCAAACGGGTGGTCGAGGGTCCCGCCTCCGGACGGCGGGCCGGGACGGCGGCGCGAGTCCTGGTGGTGGATGACGACGCGCCGCTGCGCGCCACCGTGCGGCGCGCGCTCGTGGCCGCCGGCTACGAGGTGACGGAAGCCGGGGGTGGCGAAGCGGCCCTGCAGGCGCTCGGGGCGCACCCCCCGGTGGATCTGCTGATCACCGACATGTACATGCCCGGCATGGATGGTGTCGAGCTTACCATTCGGGCCCGGCGGGAGGGCCGGCCGCTCAAAGTGATCGCGATGTCCGGCGGAGGGTACATGAAGCGGGAGGACGTCCTGGACGTGGCACGGAAGATCGGCGCGGCGCGAACGCTGGAGAAACCGTTCACGCCCGACGAACTGCTGGCGGCCGTGGAAGTGGTGCTGAAGTCGTAGCGGCGCCGTCACGCCGGGACCGAGCCGTATCCAATGCGCCCGTAGCTCAACTGGATAGAGCACCAGACTTCGGATCTGGGGGTTGGGGGTTCAAGTCCCTCCGGGCGCGCCTTTGGCCCATTCTTCACGGAGTCCCGCGTATGCGTCTCGGGTTCCTCACGTCCCTGGTCTTGATGGGCATCTCCGTTCCCGCAGCCGCCCAAGACTACACCGGGGAAATCCGCCGCCTGTTCGAGCGCCCGGACGTACGAGCGGCGTTCGGTGTGATTGACCGGTTGGAGCCGCAGACTCAGGCCGATCTTATCGCGCTTACCCAGATTCCCGCTCCGCCGTTCAAGGAACAGGAGCGCGCCCGCAAGTACGCGGAGATGCTTGGCCTGGCCGGAGCGGACTCGGTATGGATTGATGCCGAGGGGAACGTTATTGCGCGGCGGCGGGGCCGCTCCGGGCAACGGACCGTGGCAGTGGGAGCGCATCTGGATACCGTCTTCCCCGAGGGGACGGACGTCACGGTGAAGGTCCGCGGTGACACGTTGTTCGCGCCGGGGATCGGCGACGACACCCGCGGGCTGGTGCTGGTCCTCACCATGCTCCGTGCCCTGAACCAGGCCAGGATCGCCACCGACGCCGACGTGCTGTTCATCGGCACGGTGGGCGAGGAGGGCCTGGGCGACCTGCGGGGCGTCAAGCATCTGTTCGGGCCATCCGGGCCACGGATTGATTCCTGGATCGCGGTGGACGGCGGCAGCGCTGATCGCATTGTGAACCGCGGTCTGGGCTCGCATCGCTACCGGGTCGCGTTCAGGGGACCAGGCGGCCATTCGTGGGGGGCGTTCGGGATGGGCAATCCGCACCACGCCTTGGGACGCGCCATTCACTACTTCGTCGACGCGGCGGACGTCTACACTCGCGAGGGCGCCCGCACCAGTTACAACGTCGGCACGGTGAGCGGGGGCACCTCGGTCAATGCCATCCCGTTCGAGTCCTCCATGGAAGTGGACATGCGCTCGGAGAGCCCGGCGCGCCTCGCCGGCGTGGACTCGCTGCTCCACCGCGCGGTGGCGCGGGCCCTGGCCGAGCTGAATGGGATGCGGCGCCGGGGCCCCGAGCTGACCGCCGAGGTCACGCTGCTGGGCGACCGGCCGTCAGGCGAAAACCCGGCCACGTCACCCATGGTGCAACGGGCCCAGGCCGTGGTGCGCCAGTTCGGACTGACGCCCCGGCTGGAGGTCAGCTCCACGGATTCGAACATCCCGATTGCGAAGGGCGTGCCGGCCATCACCATCGGCCGCGGCGGCGTTGGGCAGGGCGGCCATTCTCCCGGCGAATGGTGGATCAACCGCGATGGTGCGCTGGCCATCAAGAGCGCACTCCTCATGACGCTGGCTGAGGCGGGGGTCGCGTTAACGCCGTAGAGGCGGTCGCGATGCCCGCCACCGTGCCGCCCCGCCGTCTCGGCCTCAAGTGGGCGGCGCTGCTGGCTTCCACGGCGCTGGCCTGCCGTGATCCGGGTCCTGTCATTGAGCCCGGGGTCTCAGAATCGCTGGCACGGCACCGGCGCGCCACCATCTCCAATCTGCGCTATCAGCTGCACCTCACGGTGCCGCGGGCCCGCGCCACTCCCGTCACCGGTCGGGTCACCCTTCGGTTCTCCCTGAAGAACACCCGGGCGCCCCTGGTCCTTGATTTCACCGGCGCCGCGGCGACCGTGTCGTCTGTTTCGGTGGGTGGTGACGAGGTCAGTGCCGACGTGCGGGACGGTCACATCGTCGTTCCCGCCAGATCCTTGCGCCGCGGCCCCAATGTGGTGGACCTGGCCTTCACGGCCGGTGACGGCGCGCTGAACCGCAACGACGACTATCTCTACGCCCTGTTCGTTCCGGACCGGGCGTCGGTGGCGTTTCCCTCGCTGGATCAGCCCAACCTCAAGGCGCGGGTCTCGCTGAGCCTCGAGCTCCCGCCAGGCTGGGTGGCCGTCGCAAACGGCGCATGGCTCACGCCTGCTCCCGACTCCACAACCGCCACCATCCACCGTTTCGCCGAAACCGAGCCCATCAGCACCTACCTGATCTCGTTCGCGGCGGGCCAGTTCCAGGTGGATTCCGCGGTGCGCGACAGCCGCACCATGCACCTGTATCACCGCGAGACCGATCGGGCCAAGGTCGCTCGAAACCGGGACGCCATTTTCGATCTGCATGCCCGGGCTATCGCCTGGCTCGAAGACTACACGGGCATTCCCTACCCGTTCGGCAAGTTCGCCTTCGTGCTGCTGCCGGCGTTCCAGTTCGGGGGCATGGAGCATCCCGGAGCCATTTTCTACCGGGCGGGCGGTCTCATGCTGGAGGAGTCCGCCACCCAGAACCAGATCTTGGGGCGGGCCAGCGTGATCGCGCACGAGACGGCCCACATGTGGTTCGGCGACTTGGTTACCATGGATTGGTTCAACGACGTGTGGATGAAAGAGGTCTTCGCGAACTTCATGGCGGCGAAGATCGTCAACCCGTCGTTTCCGGGGGTCAATCACCAGCTCCGCTTCTTCCTGGCCCATCATCCGCCGGCGTACGGTGTGGACCGCACGGCAGGCGCGAACCCCATTCGCCAGCCGCTGGAGAACTTGCGCAACGCCGGCACATTGTACGGGCCCATCATCTACCAGAAGGCTCCAATCGTGATGCGACAACTCGAGCTGGCCGTCGGGGAGACCGCGTTCCGTGATGGCCTGCGCGAGTATCTGGAGCGGTACCGCTTCGGCAACGCCACCTGGGACGACCTGATCGCCATCTTAGACCGGCGCGCCGAGCGCGACTTGCTGGCCTGGAGTAGGACCTGGGTCGAGGAGCCCGGCCGGCCGGTGCTCTCCTCGGCCGTTCGACTTGACCCCAACGGGCGCATCCAGCGCCTGGAAATCCGGCAGCGAGATCCCGCTGATGTTGGCCGGGTGTGGGGCCAGCAGTTTGGCGTGATGCTCGGGTTTGCTGACTCGACCGTCACGATCCCCATCGAAACCCGCGGTTCCGTGACGGTAGTGCCCCGGGTCGCGGGGCTCCCGGCGCCCCGGTTCGTGCTCCCGGGCGGCGACGGACTGGGGTACGGTCGCTTCGTGCTCGATTCGGCGAGCAGGGCGTATCTCCTGCGAGACCTTCCCGCCGTGAAGGACCCGGTCGCCCGGGGGGTGGCCTGGGTAACTCTGTGGGACGCCATGCTCGAGCGGGAAGCGGCGGTCGAAGCCCTGCTCGACCTGGTCACCCGGGCCGTTCCCTTGGAAGAGGATGAGCTCAATCTGCAGCGGGTCCTGAGCTACGTCCCGGAAGCGTTCTGGCGCTATCTACCCGCCGATCGTCGGGCTCATTGGGCCGTCCGCCTGGAGACCACCCTGTGGAGCACCCTGGGGGTCGCCGAGCATGCGCGGATCAAGTCGGCCCTGTTCCGGGCCTATGAATCGGTGTCGCTCACGCCGGAGGCGGTGCGCCGACTGAGCGACATCTTCGACGGGCGCCTGCGGGTCCCCGGCCTGAATCTGGGTGAGCCGGACCTCACTCGGCTCGCGTTGGCGTTGGCGGTGCGGGAGGCCCCAGGGTGGGAGCGCATCCTGGAGCGCCAGGCGGCGCGCATCCGGAATCCCGACCGACGGGCCCAGTTCGCGTTTGTCCGGCCGGCGGTGTCCGCCAGCGCCGGCGTTCGCGACTCGGTGTTCGAGAGCCTGAAACAAGCGGAGAACCGGGAGCGTGAGCCGTGGGTGCTGGAGGCGCTGGACCTGCTGAATCACCCGCTCCGCGCCGAGCACGCGCGACGATACGTCCTCCCGGCACTCGAACTGTTAGAGGAGGTGCAACGCACGGGCGACATCTTCTTCCCCAGCGGCTGGCTCGACGCGGTGCTGGGAGGCCACAACTCGCCGCATGTGGCCGCGGTGGTGAACTCGTTCCTGGAGAATCGTGCCGGGTACCCGCCGCGCCTGCGCGCCAAGATCCTTCAGGCGGCGGATCCCCTGTTCCGCGCCGCGGCGATGAGTCAGTGATGGTCGGCAAGGAGACGGCTAGGAGCCGTCCAGCACGCTCCGCAAGCAGACTTCGTCCCGCCCGATCCGAAACATCCGCACCTCGGCCCAACCCTCGGATGTCCCCGCGAAGGTGACGCTGGCCGGGCAACGGTGGCGCACCGCTGTGAGCTCGCCCTCGATCTGCGGCGATCCGCCCACCACGACCGTGACCCCATCCTCCAGCGTCCGTCGGGCTAGGTACCGGCCCGGCGTGTCGAACACCGATGGGCCGATGCGGCTCTCGGCAGGCGAGCCGGCCACCGCCTGGCGCCGGGTGTACAGGAACAGCGCGGCGGGAGAGAAGACCATGATCCGGTCGTCGCGTCGGGTGTTTGCCAGGGTCCAGCGCGCCACCGACACGAGGAACCTGGTATTGCTGAGCAGAGTGAACCCGGGCGACGTTACGCCCAGCACCTCCTGCGGGTTCGTCGGCCAATAGGCTGACCGCCGGATCTCGACCTGCCGGGCGGCGATCGACCCCACCAGGACCACGAGGGTAGCGTACCCGGCGGCCTGCAGGGCGCGGCGGCACCGCGCCAGCGCCAACTGCGTTCCCCGTCCGGCCAGGAGTCCGGCCAACGGCAGGCACGCCGCCACGAACCGATCCTGCGGCCACGGCCACACGGCCAGGAGCGCGATGGTTCCCGCCAGGGACAGCGCCAGAGCCGGCCGGCGCGGGAACTCGCGCACCAGCCCGCCGGCCAGGGCAAGGGCCAGGACAACCAGAATGAGCACACCGCTCAGCCACTGGTCCGCGAAGTTGCCGGGCATGCCGCGCCAGTACCAGGTCCAGTTGAGCACCACCGCCCGCCACACAAACGCGGCCATCTCCCACGGCGTTCCCACCGTGATCCAGCTGGTGTACGGAGCCTCGTCGGGCTGGGTGGAAAGCGGACCCACCGCCACCATCGCCTGGTGAACCACGCTCCAGATCACCAGGGGGCCGAGCGCCGAGACCGCGTAGGCCGTCACCGTCCGCCGCCGAAACCGGTCCATGAGCAACGCGATCCCCAAGGCAAGGACGAGGACGACCCCCTGGGTCCGGAACAGGGTGGCCAGGGCGACCAGGAGGCCCAGGACGAGGGCGGCGACCCAGGGCTCATGGTCCGTCCCCAGCCGCTCCCGCCGACGGCGGAGCGTCGCATACGTGACCAGCGCGGCCGCCCAAATGCCCACGAAGTAGGGATCGCTCAGGGGCAGGTGGAAGTACTCCACCGCCATTTCCGTGAAGAACGGTCCGAGAGCGAATATCGCCGCGAACGCGAGCGTGAGGTCCAGCTCTCGGCGGGCCAGCCACCATACCAGGGCGGCAGCGATGCCGTTCACCAGCAGCATCAGCCCGCCGTGCGCGCGGGCAACGACCTCCAGGCTGCCGCCGATTTTCCATAAGGCCGCCAGGACCAGGGGCAATCCCGGTGGGTACTTCACGTGCACCGGGGCGCCCGGCGCGTAGAGTGACCGGTACCCCTCGCCGTCGGCCAAAGCTCTGCCGAGGGCGACGTACACGCCGTCGTCGTTGAAGGCACCCACCGCCACGGCGTCCGACAGCCGCACCACCGCGTGGAGAGCGGCGACTGCCACGCCCATCAGCGATGCCTGAAGGACCGGGTGGCGGAATGCCTCCGCGAACCGGCGGACTGCTGGGTTCATGGGTAGTCCGGAAGAAGTCGCCGCCGCCGGCCTGGCGCAAGGAAGGCCCGGGATTACGATTCACAGCGCGTGCCTCCGGAAACCCTTCCCCTCTTCGCCGTTGGTGTCGCGGCCGGCGTGCTCGGCGCCCTGCTGGGTGTCGGGGGCGGGCTGCTCATTGTGCCCGCGCTGTCGCTCCTGGCCGGGTTGCCGATCCGGGCAGCCATTGCCGCCAGCCTGGTCTGTGTGTGCGCCATGTCCGTTGCCAGCTCCGTCATCTACCTGCGCCGGGGCCGTGTGCGGCTCCCGGCGGCGGTGGAGCTGCAATTCTTTTCCGTCCTCGGCGCGGTCACCGCGGGACTGGGCGCCGGGTGGATACCCGGGGGCCCTCTCTTCGTGGTATTCGCGACGCTCCTGCTGTTCACCGCCGGCCAAATGTGGCCCTCCGGCGGTCGAAGCATCATTGAGCGCCTGCTCGACCGGTCCCAGTGGTCCCGACCCAACATTGCCCGCGTGGCCGCCGTGGGCGGCGGGATAGTCTCGGGACTTCTGGGCGTCGGGGGAGGGATCCTCAACACGCCAGTCCTGCACCTCGTGATCGGGCTGCCGTTCGCGACCGCCGTCGCCACCAGCGCCTACATGATCGGGATGACGTCGGCGGCGGGAGCGCTGGTGTATTTCGCGCGGGGCGACATGATGACCGCCGCGACCACGGCCGCCATGCTCGGCACGCTTACCGGGGCCGTGCCGGCGGCCCTGGGCGGTCACCGCATCGGGGCCCGCGGACTGCGTATGGCCTTCGCCGGTCTCATGGTGGTGGTGTCCCTGCTGATGCTCCGCCGTGGCCTGGCCGACTTCTGAGGCTACGCCGGTGCACGTGCACGAACGTCGGGCCGCCAGAGTCCTGGTGGGCATGGGCGGGCTGGCCGTGGTGTGCGTCGCGAGCGGCATGACGGGGATTCCCCGGCTGATCACCGCCGGCGCCGTCCTCATGATGCTCGCCCCGCTGACCGCGCTGGCCAGTGTCGCCCTGGGCACCCTGCGAGCCGGCGACCGGCTGGCCGGCTACGCCATCGGGGCGATCCTGGTGATCGGCGTCGGCATGCTGCTGGCGTACTGAGTGTGGCGGCCCGGATGACGGACCACGACGGAAGCGGAGAACTCGTTCGGATCGGCCCACCAGGGGATAAGAGCATCACCCATCGTGCGCTCGTCCTCGCGGCGCTCGGCCACGGACGATCTTGCATCAGGGGCGCGCTCACTGCGCTCGACGCCCGCTCCATGGCGCGCGTGCTCCGCCGGATCGGAGCCGACGTCTCGCCGCTCCGTCCCGGGCGCGACGTGACGGTTCAGGGCCACGGTCTGCGTGGACTGCGCCAGCCTGGTGAGGCGCTGCATTGCGGGAACTCCGGAACCACGGCGCGGTTTCTCCTGGGAGCGCTCGCCTCCTTCCGCTTCTCCGCCGTTATCACGGGTGATGCGTCGCTCCGGAAACGGCCCATGCGGCGGGTTACACAGCCGCTGGCGGCCATGGGCGCGCGCTTTGAGGAGCGCCGTGGGGACGGCCTGCCGCTGGTCATGCATGGAGGCCGGCTCCAGCCGCTGATCTACGATCTGCCGGTCGCCGCCGCTCAGGTAAAGACCGCCCTCCTGCTGGCCGGCCTGACCGGCCGCGTGGCCGTTACGCTGCGGGAGCCGGCGCAGTCGCGGGACCACACCGAGCGGATGTTCCGGGCGTTGGGACTGCCCCTTCAGGTCACGCCGAGCGGGGGCCTCTCGCTGGCGCCGGCGGACCGAGTGCCGGCCTTTGAGCTGGATGTTCCCGGCGACGTTTCCTCGGCGGCCTTTCTCGTCGCTGCGGCAGTCCTCGGCGTGGGGCGGGGGGTCACGCTCACGGGCGTCGGCGTGAATCCGACCCGGACCGGTGTTCTTCGCGTGCTGGAGCGCATGGGTGCGCGGATCCGCCTCGAGCCCGTGGGGGAACAATTGGGCGAGCCGGTGGCCAACCTCACGGTCATGCCATCCTCTCTCACCGCCGCCGAAGTCTCCGCGTCCGAAGTGCCCTCGCTGATTGACGAGGTTCCTATCCTCGCCGTTCTGGCCAGTCGCGCCGCGGGCGCGTCGGTCTTCCGCGGCGTGCAGGAGCTGCGCGTGAAGGAGAGCAATCGGCTGGCCCTGCTCGCGTCCAACCTGCGGGCCCTGGGAGTGGAGGCGGAGGCGTCTGAAGCGACGCTCACCGTGGTAGGAACCGATCGTCCGGCCCGCGGGTCGGTTGTCACGGCGGGCGATCACCGGCTCACCATGGCGTTCGCGGTGCTCGGCGCCGTCCCGCGGGCGCGGGTCCGGTTGTCGGAGACCGCCTCCGCCGCGGTCAGCTACCCCACGTTCTTTTCGGACCTCCGTCGTTTGGTGCGCCGTGGCCGGTAACCGAGTGGTCGCCATTGACGGACCCGCCGGGTCGGGCAAGACAACCACGGCGCGAGAGGTGGCCCGGCGCCTCGGGTGGGTCCACCTCGACAGTGGAGCACTGTACCGCGCCGTCACCCTGGCCGCGCTGGATGCCGACGTTCCGCCGGACGATCCCCTGCGCGTCGTGGCCCTCACCGGTCAGCTCCCCATCCGCTGGGTGTTCGCCGTGGACGCCTTCAAGCCCGAAGTAGCCGGGACGGATGTGACCCAGGCTATCCGTTCTCTCCGCGTGACGGCGCAAGTGTCGGCGTACGCGTCCCTCCCCCAGGTGCGGGATTGGGTCAATCAGGAGCTGCGCCACGCCGCCGAGCGCGCGCCGTCCGGCGTGGTAATCGAGGGCCGGGACATCGGCACGGTGGTGTTCCCGGACGCGGGGGTGAAAGTCTTCCTCACCGCCCGGCCAGAAACCCGCGCGGCGCGGCGGCTGGCGCAGGAAGGCAAGGCCGAGGATATGGGGAGCGTCCGCAGGCGCTCCCGAGAGCTGGTGCGCCGCGACGACGCCGATGCGGGGCGCGACGTGGCGCCGCTCCGCGCCGCCCCGGACGCAGTGACCATGGACACCACGGACCTGTCCTTCGAGGAGCAGGTGGATCGCGTCGTGACGCTGGCACGCCAAGCGCTTGCTTGACGCGTTCTCCCGGGCCGTCTATGCTACAAGGCTTGCCACTGTCCGTATGGGCGGCGGCTTCACCCTCAGCCCGCGCAAGCGGCGGAATGTGACTCCATCATGACCGACCAGCCCCACGATCCGGTGGTCCCTGCGGGCCCCGGTTCCTCCGCCCCCACGCTCCGCGTTCGTCCCGACCTCTACGACGAGGGATACTCGGACGAGCAATACGAAGAGATGCTCAAGCTGTACGAAGGGACCCTCCAGAGCATCGTCGAAGGGGAGATCGTGCGGTCCAAGGTCCTGCGGGTCACGGACACCCACGTCATCCTCGACGTGGGGTTCAAATCCGAAGGCGCTGTGCCGGTAGAGGAGTTCAAAGACCCCCGTTCCGTGAAACCGGGCGATGAAGTCGAAGTCTTCCTGGAAGATTTGGAGAATCAGGACGGGGCGGTCGTGCTTTCGAAGAAGAAGGCCGACTTCATGCGGGTCTGGGAGCGCATCCGACAGGCCTACGAGAGCGACGAGCCGGTGGAGGGCACCCTCGCCAAGAAGATCAAGGGTGGCGTGGTGGTGGACCTGATGGGCGTGGATGCGTTTCTGCCGGGCAGTCAGATTGCCCTGCGCCGGGTGCCCAACATTGACGAGCTGCTGGGCCAGACCTACCACTTCAAGATCATCAAGCTCAACAAGCGCCGGCGGAACATCGTGGTGTCCCGCCGCGTCATTCTCGAGGCCGAGCGCGCGCACAAGCGCGAGCACCTGATGAAGGAGTTGGCGGTGGCGCAGGTGCGCAAAGGCGTGGTGAAGAACATCACCGACTTCGGCGCGTTCATTGACTTGGGTGGCGTGGACGGCCTATTGCACATCACCGACATGAGCTACGGCCGGGTCTCGCATCCCTCCGAGGCGGTGCAGCTGGGCCAGGAACTGGACGTCAAGGTGCTGGATATTGATTGGGAACGCGAACGGATTTCCCTCGGCCTGAAGCAGCTCCACGCCTATCCCTGGGACAATGTTGTCGAGAAGTACCCCGTGGGCGCCCGGGTCCAGGGCAAAGTGGTGAGCATCACCAACTACGGCGCCTTCGTGGAGCTGGAACCCGGCATCGAAGGGTTGGTCCACATCTCCGAGATGAGCTGGACCCGGAACGTTCGTCACCCGTCCAAGGTCGTCTCCATCGGCGAAACCATCGAAGCCGTGGTGCTGAAGGTGGATCCCGCCGAGGAAAAAATCTCGCTCGGCATGAAACAGACGGAGCAGGATCCCTGGATGGTGCTTCCCATGAAGTACCCGGTGGGCACGCGCGTGAGCGGCAAGGTGCGCAACCTCACCTCATTCGGCGCCTTTGTCGAAATCGAGCCGGGTATAGACGGGTTGGTGCACATCTCCGACATGTCGTGGACCAAGCGGGTCCAGCATCCGTCGGAGGTGGTGAAGAAGGGCGATTCGGTAGAGGTCCTGGTGCTCAACATTGACGGTGAAAACAAGCGCATTTCACTCGGTCTCAAGCAGGCCACGGAAGACCCCTGGCTCCGGATCGGCGAGACCTATCCGGTCGGTATGGACCTGTCCGGCCGGGTGGTGCGGTTTATGGACAACGGACTCGTGGTGGACATCGGCAACGACATCGAAGGATTCATACCGCAGAGCCAGATTGGTCTGGCGCCCGAGCAGGATCCCAAGACGGCCGTGGCGGAGGGACAGGCGGTGGACCTACGCGTGCTCGAGGTGGATCCTATCCATCATCGTATTCTGCTGGCCGTGACGGGCTTCCCACCCAGCCCGTCGCCTGACACCGCCGCCATGGGCGAGCCCATCCCGGCCCCGGAGTCGACCACCGAGCCGGGCGAGGTGTGACCTGGCGGGCCCGAGCCGGCACGCCGGCGGCCACCGGAACGTGGTCGCCGGCGGTTTGTTTGTCCCCCCGCGGTACCCTCCCGTGAGCGCGCGCGATCGGTTGGAGGACCTGGAGCGACTCCGTGCCGAGGCGGAGCAGGGCGGCGGCAAGGAGCGGGTGCGGACCCAGCACGCCAAAGGCAAGCTCACCGCGCGGGAACGGATTGGTCTCCTGCTTGACGCCGGGTCCTTCGTGGAGCAGGATCGCTTTGTCACCCACCGCAGCACCGATTTTGGCCTAGCGGAGCAAAGGACCTTGGGCGACGGCGTGGTGACCGGCTATGGCACGGTGGAAGGCCGGCTGGTGTACGTTTTTGCGCAAGACTTTACGGTGTTCGGCGGTTCGCTGGCCGAGGCCCACGCCGAGAAGATCTGCAAGATCATGGACACGGCGGTCCGAGTCGGCGCCCCGATCATTGGTCTGAACGACTCGGGCGGCGCGCGGATTCAGGAGGGCGTCGTCTCGCTCGGCGGGTACGCGGACATCTTTCTCCGAAACACCCTGGTGTCCGGAGTGGTGCCCCAGATCAGCGTCATTCTCGGGCCTTGTGCCGGCGGCGCGGTCTACAGTCCCGCCATCACCGACTTTGTGTTCATGGTACGGGGCATCTCCTATATGTTCGTCACCGGCCCCAATGTCGTGAAGACCGTGACGCACGAGGACGTGACGGCCGAGCAGCTGGGCGGTGCGGATGTCCACGGAGCCGTCTCCGGCGTCGCGCATTTCGTACACGACTCGGAGGCCGAATGCCTGGCCGAGGTCCGGCGGCTGCTCAGTTTCTTGCCATCTAACAACCTGGACGGTCCGCCGATCCGCCCAACTGCGGATCCGTCGGATCCACCCGAGCGCCGCGACGAAGAACTGCTCACGCTCGTGCCGGACAATCCCAACAAGCCCTACGACATGCACGACGTGATCCGTCGGGTGGTAGACGGTGGGGACCTGCTCGAGGTCCACCGCGACTACGGCGCCAACCTGATTGTCGGCTTCGCCCGTCTCGGTGGGCACACCGTTGGGGTCATCGCCAACCAGCCGGCCGTGTTGGCCGGCGTGCTGGACATCAAGGCGTCCGTCAAAGGCGCGCGGTTCATCCGGTTCTGTGACGCGTTCAATATCCCGCTGGTCACCTTCGAGGACGTTCCCGGCTTCCTCCCCGGCGTGGATCAGGAGCACGGCGGCATCATCAAGCACGGCGCCAAGCTGCTGTACGCCTACGCCGAAGCCACGGTTCCCAAACTGACGGTGATCACGCGAAAAGCCTACGGCGGCGCCTACGACGTGATGAGTTCCAAACACGTGCGGGGCGACTTTAACGTGGCCTGGCCCACGGCCGAGATCGCGGTGATGGGTCCCAAGGGGGCGGCCGAGATCCTGTTCCGCCGCGAGATTGCGGCCGCCGCCGATCCGGAGGCCCGGCTGGATCAGCTAGTGGCCGACTACCGCGAAAAGTTCGCCCATCCGTATCTGGCGGCCGCGCGCGGGTATCTGGACGATGTTATTGATCCGCGGGACACCCGACCCCGGCTCATCTCGGCGCTCCGCGCCCTCGCGACCAAGCGCGACACCAATCCGCCGAAGAAGCATGGGAGTATTCCGCTGTAAGACACCGGCAGAGCGGCAGAGCGGCAGCGCGGCGTGCGCGACCCCGAGCGCTGTGCCGCTGTGCCGCTGTGCCGCTGTGCTGTGGTGGACTGGCTGACTCGTGCGCCGCGTCCTCATCGCCAACCGGGGCGAAATCGCTCTTCGTATCATCCGCGCCTGCCACGAAGAAGGGCTGGAAGCGGTGGCGGTGTACTCGGAGGCAGATCGGCTCAGCCCCCATGTTCGTGCGGCGGATCGGGCGGTGGAAATCGGTCCCGCTCCGGCCAGCGAATCCTACCTCCATAGCGAGCGACTGATCGCCGCGGCGCGGCACGTCGGCGCCGATGCGGTCCATCCCGGCTACGGGTTTCTCTCGGAGCGGGCCGCGTTCGCCGCAGCCGTGGCTGAGGCCGGCCTGGTATTCGTGGGACCTCCGCCCGCCGCCATCCGTGCCATGGGGGAAAAGACCGAGGCGCGGCGCCGCATGGCGGCCGCCGGCGTTCCGGTGGTGCCCGGCACCACGGAGCCGTTGCGCGACGCGGACCAGGCCATCGCGGCGGCCGCCCTGATCGGATATCCCGTGATGCTCAAGGCCGCCGCGGGCGGGGGCGGCAAGGGTATGCGGCGCGCCGACGATCCGGCGGCTGTGCGAAAGGGGTTTCGGGCCGCGGCATCAGAGGCGCGGGCGGCTTTCGGCGACGACACCCTCTATCTGGAGCGGTGGCTCGAGCGGCCGCGACACGTGGAGATCCAGGTGCTCGCGGATGGACACGGGAGGGTGGTGCACCTGGGCGAGCGGGAGTGCTCGGTGCAGCGCCGTCACCAAAAACTGATCGAGGAGGCGCCGTCGGCGGCGGTGGATCCCGCGCTGCGGGCGCGGATGGGCGACGCCGCGGTGCGGGCCGCTCAATCGGTGGACTACCTCGGAGCGGGCACGGTGGAGTTCCTGCTGCAGCCCGATGGCCAGTTCTTTTTCCTGGAAATGAACACCCGCGTCCAGGTGGAGCATCCCGTCACCGAAATGGTGTACGGCGTGGACCTGGTGCGAGAACAACTGAGGATTGCGGGCGGCCAGCCGCTGTCTCTGCCGCCGGAGCCCCCGCTCCCGTGGGGGCACGCGCTGGAGTGCCGCATCACCAGCGAAGATCCGTTCAACGGGTTCCTGCCCGCCACCGGGCGCGTGGAGTACCTGCGTGTTCCGGCGGGCCCCGGCGTCCGGTGGGACTCCGGAATCGAGACCGGCACCGACGTGGGACTGCACTACGATCCCCTGCTGGCGAAGGTCATCGTGTGGGGCGAAACGCGCGAGCACGCCATTCGGCGCATGGCGGGGGCGCTGGACGAGCTACTCGTGGTTGGGGTGGCGACGTCGCAGCCGTTTCACCGCAGAGTCATGGCGGACCCGGCGTTCGGCGCCGGCCGGTACGACATCCGGTACCTGGACGAGATCGGCGCGGCGCTACTCCAGGCCAGTCCCGCGGAAACGGACCTGGAGATCATGGCCATCGCGGCAACGCTGGCCGAGCATGAGTGGCGGCGGGCACCGGCCCCGATAGAGGCACCGTCCCGCGCCGACGCCGCCACGTCCTGGATGCGAAGTGTGCGCCTGGGAGCGCTCCGATGGCCACGGTGACCATTGATCGCTTGATGGCGGGTGGAGATGGCGTGGGTCGGCTGCCTGACGGGATGGTGGTCTTCATTCCGCGTGGTGCGCCCGGGGACATGATCGAGGTGGACATCACGGAGCGGCACCGGCGGTTCGCGCGTGGGAGAATCCGCCGCCTGGTGAGCGAGGGTCCCGGGCGGGTCGCTCCAGCGTGCCCGCATTATCTCGACGACGGGTGCGGCGGGTGCCAGCTCCAGCATCTGGCACTTCCGGCGCAGCAGGAGGCCAAACGGACCTTTGTGAGAGACGCGCTTCACCGGATCGCCAAACGGCCTGATGCGGCGCCCGAGCTGGTCCCGTCCGGCGTTGCGTGGCGGTATCGCACCAAGGTCACGCTGGCCGTCCGTGAGGGACGCGCCGGCTTTCATCGATACGATGCGCCCCAGGAGGTGTTCGGTCTGCACGACTGTCGCATCGCGCGCGAGTCCCTGATGGCGCTCTGGGGCCGGGTGAGGGCAACCCGACTGCCCTCCGCAACAACGGGGATTGTGCTGCGAGAGGATCGGGAGGGCGGCATGCACGTGGTCGTCGAAGGAGGCGAGGAGCCCTGGCGACCGGACCTCGGCGCCACGGCGAACCTCGACCCTCCCGTATCCTGGTGGTGGCGCCCGCGCGGGGGAGCGGCCCGCGTGGTGGCGGGCCCGCGGACCGGTTTTCCCGCCCTCGCGTTCGAGCAATCCAACCCGGTCGTGGCGGGGCGAATCCGGGCGGATGCCGTGGAGGCACTGGGCTCGGTCCGCGGCGCGGTGGCCTGGGACCTCTACGGAGGGGTGGGCGACACCGCCCGTTTGCTGGCGGCCAGGGGAGCGACGGTCTGGAGCGTTGATCAGGACCGGACCGCCGTGGCATGGGCTGAGGGCCGGCCCGGGGCGGGTGAGGGGTCAGTCCAGTTCATCGCGAGTCGGGTCGAAGAGGTACTCCACCGCCTTCCTGACCCCGTGGCGATCGTGGTGAATCCGCCCAGAATTGGACTCCATCAGAGGGTCGCGGCGCACCTCCAGCGGTGGGGTACGCAACACGCCGGCGCCACCCGGGTCAGCTATGTGTCCTGTGATCCTGCCACCCTGGCCCGCGACGTGGCGCGGATGCCGGCGTTTCGCTTGCGCGACCTGCGGGTGTACGATCTGTTCCCGCAAACCGCTCATGCCGAGACGCTCGCGGTGCTGGAGGCTGTCTGAAGTACGTCGTGGTGATGGGATCCCGCTCCTTCGAGATCGAGATTGACGGCCCCAAGTTCCGTCTTGACGGCCAGCTGGGCGACGCGGTCCTTCATCGTGTTCCGGGCACGCCCGTCGCGCTCCTTCGCCTGGGGGGCTCGGCACGAAGTGTGGTGGTCCGCCGCCAGGGCGACGTCTGGATGGTTGAGTTGTCCGGCGAGCGGGTCGTGGTGCAAGTGCTCGATGAGCATGTCCGCAATGCGGGAGCGTTGGGCGGAGGTCGGCCCATCACGTCGGTGGCGGGCGTGGTGCGCGCCCCGATGCCCGGCTTGGTGCTACGGCTGGAGGTGGCCCCGGGTGATTCGGTCCGGGCGGGGTCTGGTCTGCTGGTCCTGGAAGCTATGAAGATGGAGAATGAGATTCGGGCGCCCGTCGCTGGCGTGGTGAAAGCGGTGCTGGTCCACCCGGGCCAGGTGGTGGAAAAGGGCACCGCGTTGGTGGAGGTGACCGGTAGGGTTGACCCTCCTCCGGAGGGCCGCTAGCTTCAACGGCTACGTAGCTTTAGACCACTTGTTACGGCAACGAGATAACGCCTTTGGTTCGGACCCAAACGTACTCACCGCGAGCCGCTGAGCTGGACCACAGTTGGTACGTGGTCGACGCCGACGGCGTCGTGCTCGGGCGGCTGGCCAGCGCCGTCGCGCAGCTCATTCGGGGCAAGCACAAGCCCACGTTCTCGCCCCACATGGATGGTGGCGATTTTGTGGTCGTGGTCAACGCGGCCAAGGTCCGGTTGACGGGCCGCAAGCGCGAGCAAAAACGCTACTTCCGTCATTCCGGCTACATGGGGCACGAGCGCTTCACCACGGTGGCCCGGACCCGTCCCGAGCGCGTTATCGAGCATGCGGTGTTCGGCATGCTGCCGAAGACAACGCTCAGCCGACAGCGGCTGCGCCAAAAACTGCGGGTCTACGCTGGGGCGGACCACCCGCACGCCGCGCAGCAGCCTGTGTCCCTGAACCTGCGGAAAGCGAAGGTGGCGTCGTGACCGCGGTGCAGCAACCCGAGCTGCGCTGGCACGCCATCGGACGGCGGAAGACGTCGGTTGCGCGGGTCTACCTGACGCCCGGCTCTGGAAAATGGGACGTGAACGGACGGACGCTGGGTGACTATTTCCCCCGCCGGTCCCTGGTGCAGCATATTCAGGAACCCTTTGCCGCGACTGACACGCTCGGGGCGTTTGATGTGCGAGCCCGCGTTTCCGGGGGCGGTTGTACCGGGCAGGCGGGGGCCATCCGGCTCGGCATCGCCCGGGCATTGGTCGGGGCGGACGACACGCACCGGCGGAAGCTTCGGGAGCAGAAGCTCCTCACCCGCGATCCGCGGGCGGTGGAGCGCAAGAAGTCGGGCCAACCGGGTGCCCGGAAGCGCTTCCAGTTCTCGAAGCGGTAACGGATAAACACACACCGCCGGATCCCGCTTGGGTGTTCGCCGATTCGGTGAATCAGAGCGAGAGTTGAACGCGGTGGACGACCAACCCAAGGGTGGAGGTTCATGAGTCAGCCGCAGTTGCAAGAGCTGCTGGAAGCGGGCGTCCATTTCGGCCACCAGACGCGGCGGTGGAACCCGAAGATGCGCCGGTTCATCTTTGCCGAGCGCTCTGGGATTTATCTCATCGATCTGCAAAAGACGCTGCGCCAGCTCCTGGTGGCCCAGGAGTTGTTGCGCGGCGTGGTGCTTCGGGGCGAAGGGGTCCTGTTTGTGTGCACCAAGAAGCAGCTCAAGGCGATTCTCCGTCTCGAAGCGGAGCGGTGCGGGGGCTTCTGGGTCACGGAACGCTGGCTGGGTGGCCTCCTTACCAACTTCCAGACCATCAAGAAACAGGTCCGCCGGTTGAAGGAGATCGAACAGGGCCTGGAGGACGGGGCCTTCGAGTTCTTCACCAAGAAGGAGCAGTTGCTCTTTGAGCGGGAGCGGCAGAAGCTGAACCGCTACCTCGAGGGCATCAAGAACATGGGACGCCCGCCAGGAGCGCTGTTCGTGGTGGACGCCAAGAAGGAGCGCATCGCGATTGCTGAGGCGAACAAGCTGGGGATCCCGGTGGTAGCGATCGTGGACACCAATGCGGATCCGGACCTCATCACCGTTCCGGTACCGGGCAACGACGACGCCATTCGGTCGGTGTCGCTGATCACCCACGCGTTGGTGGACGTCATTGCGGAGGCGCGCGCGCAGGTTCCCCTCCGGGAAGTGGCCGACGAGTCTGAGGGCTACACCTACAGCACGGACGCGGGCACGGAAGGCGAGCCCGAGGACCGGCCCCGCCGGCGCCGGGTGCGCCGTCGTCGTCGCCCCAAGCCGGAGGCTATTGTGGCCCGGCTCAAGGGCGAGGGTGCTGAGGGTGCTGAGGGTGCCGAGGGTGCTGAGGGTGCCGAGGGTGCCGAAGCTGCCGAGGGGGGTGAGGCGGATCCGGCGGACCTTGGTGCGGCGGAGGCGTCGGAGGGCTAGTCCCGAGAGTCGGCCGCGGGAGCCGTCCACGACCGCCGCTCTTCGGGCCGCGTTGCTTCAGGCCGCGAGGCGGCGGTTTTCACATATGGCAGGCAAACGAAGGAGATAGTGGCGGGCATGAGTACGACCATAGCAGCTAAGGATGTGGCGACGCTTCGGCAGCGTACCGGCGCCGGCATGATGGATTGCAAGCGCGCGCTGGAGGAAGCCGGCGGGGACATGGAAAAAGCCGTGGACCTGCTGCGCAAGAAGGGCATGGCGCGCGCGGATAAACGCGCAGGCCGTAGCGCTTCGGAAGGTTGGATCGGCCACTACGTGCACTTCAACGGCAAGGTGGGCGTGCTGGTGGAGGTGAACTGCGAAACCGACTTCGTGGCCCGCACCGAAGATTTTCAGAATCTGGCGCGCGATCTGGCCATGCACGTTGCTTCCGCCGATCCGGCGCCGATTGCGGTCAATACCGAGGACGTCCCCGCCGATGTGCTGGAGCGGGAGCGCGGCATCTTCCGCGCTCAGGCACAGGAATCCGGCAAGCCGGAAGCGATCTGGGACAAGATGATTGACGGCAAGGTCAAGAAATTCTACCAGGAACGCGTGCTGTTGGAGCAGCCCTTCGTGAAGGACGACAAACAGACGGTGGGGCAACTGGTCAAGGCCGTGTCCGGCAAGGTGGGCGAGAACGTCGTGGTGCGCCGGTTCGCCCGGTTCGGTCTCGGAGAGGGCTGATGGCGGAGCTGGCCTACCGGCGGGCCCTGGTCAAAGTGTCCGGCGAGTCGCTCGCCGGCGCCCGCGGGTTCGGCCTGGATTTCGCCGTGATTGACCGGCTTGCCAAGGAGATCACTGAAGTACATGCCGCGGGGGCCAGCCTGGGGTTGGTGGTTGGCGGGGGGAACATCGTGCGGGGTACCGTGGCCAGCCAACAAGGGATGGACCGGGTCTCGGCTGACTACATGGGAATGCTGGCCACCGTGATCAACGCGCTGGCACTCCAGGATATCCTGGAGCGCAAGCGGATTGAGACGCGGGTGATGACGGCCATCCGGATGGAGGAGTTGGCCGAACCCTATATCCGGCGGCGCGCGCAGCGCCATTTGGAAAAGGGTCGCGTGGTGATCTTCGCCGGGGGCACCGGAAACCCGTACTTCTCGACGGACACGGCGGCGGTATTGCGCGCGCTGGAGATCGAAGCGGATGTTATCGTGAAGGCGACCGGCGTGGATGGCGTCTTCACGGCGGACCCCAAGCGAGATCCCCAAGCCCAGTTCATTCCGGAACTGTCGTTTCAGGACGCTCTGGTGCGCGGCCTCGCCGTCATGGATGCCAACGCCTTTGGGTTGTGCAAGGAGAATGGCCTGCCCATCGTCGTCATGAACGTCAACCAGCCCGGCGCCATCGCCCGTGTGCTCAAGGGTGAGCGCGTCGGCACCCTCGTCCGATGACTGTGTTGCCGGATCTGGTGAAGCACGCCAAAGAGCTGATGCTCAAGGCGATCGAGAACACCAAGCGCGAGCTGGCATCCATCCGGAGCGGCAAGGCCACCACCAGCCTGCTCGATACGGTCCGGGTCGAGGCCTATGGCCAGCACCTTCCGCTCAACCAGGTCGGGAGTGTGGCCGCGCCCGAGCCGCGTCTGCTGACGGTCCAGCCGTGGGATCGGTCCTTGCTCAGCGCCATCGAGCGCGCCCTTCAGGCGTCGGACCTGGGGCTCAACCCCTCCAACGACGGAGCGTTGATCCGGATCCCCCTGCCGCTGCTCACCGAAGAGCGCCGGCGAGAGTTGGTGAAGGTGGTGCACAAGCTCGCCGAGGAAGGACGCGTCGCGATCCGGCACGCGCGGACCGACGCCCTGGCGAAGGTCAAGAAAGTTGACCACGTGTCCGACGACGAGAAGCGCCGGACCGAGAAAGACGTTCAGAAGCTCCATGACGACGCCATCCATCAGATTGACGGCATCGTGAAGGCCAAGGAGCACGAGATCATGGAGGTCTAGCCAGCGGCGTCGATGGCTGGCTCCTTGGCGCGACGCGTGGCCGTCGCGGCGGTCGCCATCCCGCTTGCAGTGGGGGTGGTGTATGCCGGCGGATGGATCCTCGCGGCCACCCTGGCGCTGCTCGGCGTGCTGGGGGCGCGCGAGTTGTACGGGTTGGCGGCGCATCGGGGAACCCAGGCGTTCGTCGGCGTGGGGTGCGCCGGCGCGGCGGGATTCCCCCTTCTGACCAATCTGTATTTCGGTCTTTCCCCGGTGGCCGTGGACCCCTGGATTCTCCTTTCCCCAATGCTGTGGCTGCTCACGCTCCTCGGTGTCGCGACGGTCCGCCGGACGCCCGAGAGCGGCCCCTTGGCGGGAGTGGCGGTGACCGTTCTTGGTGCGGTGTACTGTGGCGGGCTGCCGGCGGCGTTGCTCTTCCTGCGTCATCCGGCGGCGGCGCCCGGAGCCGGAGCCGCCACGGCGCTGGCCCTGCTCCCGTTGGTCACCACGTGGATCTGCGACACCTGCGCCATGGCAGGTGGCGCGGCCTTCGGTGGTCCCAGGCTCGCCCCAACGCTGAGTCCGGGGAAGACCTGGTCGGGAGCGGTCGCGGGAGTGCTCGGCGCGGTGGCCGCGGCGCCGCTATGGGGGCTCCTGGTGCTCCGGCCGGCGGGGCTGGCCGTTCCCCTCGGACAGTTGCTGGCGTGCGGCGCCTTCGTGGGTACCGCGGGCCAGCTCGGGGACCTGGCGGAATCCCTGCTCAAGCGCGAAGCGTCCGTGAAAGACTCGGGTGGACTGTTCCCGGGACACGGAGGCGTGCTGGATCGGCTCGATTCGCTCTATTGGAGCGTTCCGGGAACCGCCGCGATCCTGGCTCTGGGACGCGTGCTATGACCATCGGCGTGGCCATCCTCGGCTCGACTGGCTCCATCGGAACCAGCGCCCTGCGCGTGCTGGCCCGTCATCGAGACCAGTTCCGCGTGCTGGCCCTCACCGCGAACGATTCGGCCGACTTGCTGGAGCGGCAGGCCCGGGAAACCTGCGCGGAGTTTGTGGGGTTGGTGCGGGCGCGGGGCGAGGCGTGCCTGGTGGAGGCCGCAACGCATCCGGGGGTCCACATCGTCATCAACGCGGTGGTGGGTGCCGCCGGCCTCCCAGCGACCCTGGCGGCGCTCGACGCCGGCCGCCGGGTCGCCCTGGCCAACAAGGAAACGCTGGTCATGGCCGGGGACCTGGTGCAAGAGCGGGCCCGTCGTGGTGGCGGCGAGATCGTGCCCGTGGACTCGGAGCATAGTGCCGTGCTCCAATGCCTGGCCGGCGCGGGGGCGGCGACCCTCCGGCGCCTCATCCTCACGGCGTCCGGCGGCCCGTTTCGGGATTGGCCGGCCGAGCGGGTGTCCCGCGCAACGGTCGAACAGGCCCTGAACCATCCGACGTGGCGCATGGGCCGGAAAGTCACCGTCGACAGCGCGACCCTGGTCAACAAGGCGCTGGAGGTCATCGAGGCACATTTCCTGTTCGGCCTGAGCTACGACGCTATTGACGTGGTGGTTCACCCCCAGTCCATTGTGCACGCCATGACGGAGTTTGCCGACGGCTCAATCCTGGCGCAGATGGGGTTTCCCACCATGGAGCTGCCGATTCTGTACGCGCTCACCCATCCTCGTCGCCTACCGGACCAGGGCGTGACCCGGTTCGATCCCCTGACCGCTGGTCCGCTCACCTTCGAGCCGGTGCGGGATGACGTGTTCCCGGCCTTTCGCCTGGGCGTGATGGCGGGGGCACGCGGCGGGC
This sequence comes from Gemmatimonadales bacterium, assembly GCA_036393515.1. Classification (GTDB taxonomy): domain Bacteria; phylum Gemmatimonadota; class Gemmatimonadetes; order Gemmatimonadales; family GWC2-71-9; genus JACQHC01. Next base: position 76,722 of record DASWGV010000101.1, read on the forward strand.
TGGCGCCGGCGGTGTTCAATGCCGCCAACGAGGTGGCGGTGGACGCCTTTCTTGAGGGGCGCATCGCATTCGGACGCATCGCCGATGCCATCCAGCGAGCGTTGGACCGCCACCAGGACGACGGTCGGCCGGCGCTTGATCTTGCGACGGTGCTCGAGGCTGATGGTCGGGCGCGCGCAGAGGCGGAGGCCGCATGCTGTTGACCATTGGCGCGGCCATCGTGGTGCTGGGCGTGGTCATTTTCGTCCACGAGCTGGGTCACTTTCTGGCCGCCAAGGCCGCCGGCGTGGGTGTCGTGCGGTTCTCCATCGGCTTTGGCCCGGCCACGCCGCTACGGGTGCAGCGCGGCGAGACCGAGTATGTGCTCTCCTGGGTCCCCCTAGGCGGCTATGTGATGATGGCGAGTGAAGAGGAAGCCGAGGTGGATGAGGCCAGCGGGGCCGGGGCGCTGGAGGGGGGCGGAGCGGGCCGCACCTTCCCTCCGGACAAGCTGTTCGAGCGCAAGCCCGCGTGGGCCCGATTCGTCGTTCTGGCGGCCGGTGTGGGAATGAACGCGCTGTTCGCCTGGGTGGTCTACGCCGTGCTGGCAGCCACCTACGGGCGGGTGGAGGATCCAACGACGACGGTTGCCGAGGTGGATACCGTGGCGCTGCCGAGCGCCGCGAGCGGCTGGGCCGGAGTGCCGCTGCCGGCCCGCCTGCTGCGCCTGAACGGTGACTCGGTGTCGTCCTGGACCCAGGTGCAGGACCGGGTGCTGGACCTGACCGTGAGCACGCTCCGGTTCGAGGTGGAGGGCCGGGCCGAGCCCGTCTCGGTGGGGTTCGCGGGAGCGGACAGTCCGGCACGGGTGGCGTTCCTGAGAGCCTTGATTCCGGTGCGGCAGCCTCGACTGGGAGACGTGCAGGCGGGGAGGCCCGGGGCGCGTGCCGGGTTGCAGCCTGGCGACGTAGTGGTGGGCGCCGACGGCGACACGGTCCGGTACTGGCATCAGCTGGTGCGCGTGATCGAAGGCCATCCCGGCGATACCGTGCGATTGAGTGTTCTGAGAAACGGCGAGGTACAGGTCGTGCCAGTCGTGCCCGAGCCGGAGGAGCAAGGCGGGCGGGGGGCGGGCGAGCTTCGGGTGGTTGGGAGAATCGGCGTGGGAGTGGACCAGCCGGTGCGCTACGTGCGGTTCGGCATGGCGGGGGCGCTGGCGGAGGGGGCGCGGCGTGCCGGGGCAGATGCGGGGCTGGTCCTGTTCGCCATCAAGGGGCTGATTCTGGGGGATGTTTCCCCCCGGGAGCTGGGCGGCCCCATCTTCGTGGGCCAACTGTCGGGCCAGCTGGTCCGAGTGGGGCTTGAGCCCTTCCTGGCGTTCGTGGCCCTGTTCTCGGTGAACCTGGCCGTGCTCAACCTGCTTCCCATCCCGGTGCTGGACGGCGGGCGGCTGGTGTTTCTCCTTGCCGAAGTGGCGTTGCGTCGCCCGCTCCCGCGGACGTTGCGCATCCGCCTCAGTCAGGTGGGCGTGGCGGTACTCATGGCCATCATGCTGTTGGCCCTAGCGAACGACGTGCTTCGGCTGGTGGGACGCTGACCCGCCGCTCGCGCGGGTCAGCGGCTTCCGAAGACGATCACCAGCAGGGCCGCCAACACCACGATCAGCACCGCGACCAGGGCCAGCAGCCAGGCCGGCCGCCACGGGCGGGCGGGGGTTTTCATGGCCCGCATGATGGTACTGGGTCCCACCCCGAAGCTCTCGGTGCGCCGCGCCTCCTGGCGGATCGCTTCGAGGTCAGTCAGTAAGTGGCCGGCCGAGGCGTAGCGATCGTCGGGATGCTTGGCAAGGCACTTGAGGATGATCCGCTCCATGCGCCGCGAGACGGCCGGGTTCTTGGCTCGAGGAGATTCAGGGGGGACCTCCACGTGCATCCGGGCCAGCTCAAACCAATCGGTGGAACGAAAGGGCACCTCCCCGGTCGCGGCCTTGTACAGGGTGACGCCCAGGGCATAGAGGTCGCTGCGCCCATCCAGCGGACGACCCTGCGCCTGCTCAGGGGACACGTATGCAGCGGTGCCGATCGTCATGTTCACGCCGGTCGCCGTCACGTAGCCGGATACTGCCCGCGCGATCCCGAAATCGGCGATCACGGCGGCGCCCTCCAGGGTGAACATGATGTTGTCCACCTTGATGTCTCGATGAACGATGCCGGCCTGGTGGGCGAAGGCCAGGCCATTGACCACGTCTACCGCAATCCTGACGAGGTCGGCCTCAGCCAGCGGGCCGTCGCGGCCCAGACGGGCCGCCAGGGTGTCCGGATAGAAGTCCATGGCGAAGTAGGTGAGATCGCCGGTCTCGCCGACATCCAGCAGCCGCACGATGTTGGGATGGCGGAGCTCGGAGGCGACCTTCGCCTCGTTGCGGAAGCGGGTGGCGAACTGGTCATCCCCGGCGTACCGGGGTCGGAGGACCTTGATGGCCGCGGTCGTTCCGGTCGTACCATGGCGCGCCGCAAATACCCACGCAAAGCCACCTTGCCCGATCAGCCGGTCAATGGTGTACGGACCCGCGGTCCGACCGATGAGCTGCTCCGGTTCCAGGACCATCCCGTCAGGCTTTACAGGGTGGAAGGTGCGGGCTAAATTAGCGTGCTGTACTAACATGCGCGCAGCACAGCCGACCCGGCGCGCTGCTTGGAGGATACACCATTCATGGGCTTTGACAAGCACGCCGTCGTGGAACGCTACCGGGTCCAACCAACGGACACGGGTTCCACGCGTTTGCAGGTGGCGCTCCTCACCGAGCGCATCAACTCGCTCACAGATCACTTTCGGACACACCCCAAGGACCATCATGGCCGGCGCGGCCTGCTGATGATGGTGAGCAAGCGCCGGCGCCTTCTGGAGTATCTGAAGCGCAGGGACCTTGAAGGGTACCGGCGGCTCATTGACGAGCTCGGCCTGCGTCACTAAACGCCAGCCGCTCCGCCACACGCCCGGGATGAGCACCCCGGGCGTCTCGGCACACATCGACGTGCTCCACCCAACGGTATGACTGCCCTTCATCTTGAACGCCCGCTCGCGGGCCGCTCGCTGCGCCTGGAGTCCGGGCGCCTGGCCAAGCAGGCCGCAGGGAGCGCCCTTCTCCAGTACGGAGAAACCGTGCTCCTGGCCGCCGTTACCGTGTCCGACACGGTGACGTCGCTTCCCTTCTTCCCCCTCACCGTGGAATACCGCGAAAAGAGCTACGCCGCGGGCAAGATCCCGGGAGGATTCATCAAGCGCGAAGGCCGGCCGAGCGACGATGAAATCCTCGCCGCCCGCCTGGTGGATCGCTCCATCCGCCCCCTCTTCCCGGAGGGATTCAAACAGGAGGTGCAGGTATTCCTGTACGTGCTGTCCGCCGACCAGGTGAACGACGCCGACGTGCTCGGCATCACGGCGGCCTCCCTGGCCCTGTCGCTGTCGCGCGTGCCGTGGAATGGGCCCATCGCGGGGGTGCGCGTGGGTCGCGTGGACGGCGCGTGGGTCCTCAATCCGACCTTCCCGGAGCTGGAGCACAGCGACGTGGACATGGTCGTCGCGGGAACCAGGGACTCGATCATGATGGTCGAAGGGAGCTCACTGGAGCTGCCCGAGGACGACATCGCGGAGGCCTTGGCGTTCGCGCAGCGCGGCCTGGCAGAGCTGGTGGGCATGCAAGGCGAACTGGTCCGCCAGGCGGGGGTCGGCAAGATGACCTGGACCAAGATGCAACCGCCGGAGGACTTGGCCGCCCGAGTGCGTAAGCTCGCGGGTGCCCGGGTGGAGGAGGCGCTCAATTTGCCGGAGAAGTCGGAACGCGCCCAGGCGCTCGCTGCCTTGCGGGTCACGGTGATCGAGCAGCTCTCGGTGGCGTTCCCCGACAATCTGAAGGACGTCGGCGCCCTGCTAGACGACATCGAATACGAGACGATGCGGGCGCAGGTCCTGGACCATGGCGAGCGCATCGATGGTCGCGACCTGGACGCGGTGAGGCCCGTCAGCTGTGAGGTGGGGATGCTACCGCGCGCCCACGGGTCGGCGCTGTTCACGCGCGGGCAGACGCAAGCGCTGGTGAGCACCACGCTGGGAACGGTGTCGGACGAGCAGCGGATCGACAACATCGACGTCGCCCGGGAGACCACCAAGAGTTTCATGCTCCACTACAACTTCCCGTCGTTCTCTACCGGTGAGGTGCGGCCCATTCGAGGGGTTTCGCGGCGGGAGGTGGGCCACGGCGCCCTGGCGGAGCGAGCGCTCCAGCCGCTGCTGCCTCCCTACGACGAGTTCCCCTACACCATTCGTGTGGTCTCCGACATCCTAGAGTCCAACGGGTCGTCCTCCATGGCAACGGTCTGTGGCGGATCGCTGGCCCTGATGGACGCGGGCGTGCCCATGAAGGCGTCTTGCGCCGGCGTGGCCATGGGACTCATCAAGGAAGGGGACCGTGTCGCCGTGCTCACCGATATTCTGGGCACGGAGGATCACCTGGGGGACATGGACTTCAAAGTGGCCGGTACCCGGGCGGGCGTCACGGCCATTCAGATGGACATCAAGATCCAGGGACTGGAGCTGGCGGTGATCCGGCAGGCGCTGACCCGGGCGCGGGCCGGGCGGTTGCACATCCTGGATGCCATGGACCAAACGCTCGCGGGTGCGCGCTCGACGCTGTCCCAGTACGCTCCCCGGATCATCACCATCCAGATCAAGCCCGATCGGATTGGGGACATCATCGGACCCAAGGGCAAGACCATCCGAGGGATTCAGGACCAGACCGGCGCCGAGATCAACGTGGACGATTCCGGCCTGGTGACGATTTCCTCCACCGGTGGGGAGGCAGGCGAGCGCGCGCGCGAGATGATTCAGGGGCTGGTGCAGGAACCGGAGGTGGGCACGATCTACGAGGGAACCGTGAAGAGCACCACGGCGTTCGGCGCATTCGTGGAGATCATGCCTGGCGTGGAGGGTCTGCTGCACATCTCCGAGATGCAGCATGGCCGCACGGAACGGACCGAGGACGTGGTGAAGAAAGGCGATCATGTCCGGGTCAAGCTGCTCGAGGTAGATGGCCGCGGCAAGATGCGCCTGTCGCGGAAGGCGTTGCTGGAGAAGCAGTAGGCGGCGCCTCCCGGAACCTGGTCCGCATGCACACCCTCCGACTTGACGAGGGCCTCTACCAGACGACCGCCGAGAACGGGGTCACGGTGCTCTCGGAGGCCCTGCCCGGGGTCCGATCCGTTGCGGTGGGCGTGTGGGTGCGCACCGCCTCCGCTCACGAGAGCCCCATGACCATGGGGGTCTCGCACCTGCTGGAGCACATGGTGTTCAAGGGGACGGCGCGGCGCAGCGCCCGGGATATCGCGCTGGAGCTGGAGGCGCGGGGCGGGGCGCTGGATGCTTTCACCTCGCGTGACCATACGTCCTACCAGGCGCGGGTGCTGGACGAGGATCTCCCGCGCGCCCTGGACGTGCTGACCGACTTAGTCCGGAACCCCGTCCTCCGGGAGACAGACCTCCATCTGGAGCGGCGCGTGGTGCTGGAGGAGATCAGCACCGTGGAGGACACGCCGGATGACCTGGTGTTCGATCTCCATGCGAGCACGCTCTGGCCCGATCACCCGTACGGTTTTCCCATCATTGGGACGCGCGAGACTGTGGGACGGCTGGGGGCCGACGACGTGCGGGCGCTCCACGTGCGCGCGTATCATCCCCGCCACGTGATCATCGCAGCGGCGGGAAGCCTCCACCACGAAGTGCTCCTGAAGCTGCTGGCCAAATGCGGCTGGTTCACGTTCGAGGCGGGCCCCGAACCGCAGGTGGTGCCGCCGGTACCGGGAGGAACCCGGGCCGAGCGGCGGGTGCACCGCAACACCGCGCAGACGCACGTGGTGCTGGGCACCGACACCGTCCCCTATCGGGATCGACGGCGCTACCCGCTACTCCTGTTGAGCACGGTCCTGGGTGGCGGCATGTCCAGCCGCCTGTTCCAGCGCGTGCGGGAGGAGTTGGGTTTGGCGTACGCGGTGCACACGTTCCAGTCCTTCTACCAGTTTGCGGGCACGGCGGGCGTGTACGTCGGTACGCATCCCTCCACGGCGGAACAGGCGGTGGACGCGATCCTGGCGGAACTGGGGACCCTGGCCCGGCAGGGTCTGACGGGCTCGCAACTGGTCGACGCCGCGCAGCAGATGAAGGGCCAGGTGACGCTGGGGCTGGAGAGCCCGGCGGCACGGATGTACCGGCTGGCGACCGTCGCGCTGTACGGCGAGCCCTATCGCACCATTGATGAGATCCTGGCCGAGATTGACGCCGTGCGGGAAGACGATGTGGGGGCCGTCGCCGCCGCATTCTACGCTCCCGAGCGGCAGACAGCGGTCTGGCTTGGGCCGCGGCCCGGCTCATCCCCTTCCACCAATTGACGAGCGGGCCATGATCATCGGCGTTGCCAGGGAGATCAAGACGAACGAGAACCGTGTCGCCCTGGTGCCCGCCGGCGCGGAGGTGCTGGTGGGTGATGGGCACACCGTCTTGGTCGAGGCGGGCGCGGGGCTGGGCAGCGGGTTCGCGGATGCCGCCTATGAGGACATCGGTGCCAAGAAAGCGGCTCACGCGCGCGCGGTATGGGCCGAGGCTGACATGATCCTCAAAGTGAAAGAGCCCATCTCGCCGGAGTGGAGTCTGATGCGGCCGGGCCAGACTGTGTTCACGTATTTCCACTTCGCGGCCAGCGAGGAGTTGACGCGGGCGGTGGTGCAGTCGGGATGCGTCGCTATCGCCTATGAAACCGTGCAATTGGCCTCCGGCGAGCTTCCCCTGCTCACGCCCATGAGCGAGGTGGCGGGACGCATGGCCGTGCAGGAAGGGGCGAAATACCTGGAGGCCGTGACCGGCGGCTCCGGCATTCTGTTGGGTGGCGTCCCGGGCGTCCTTCCGGCGGAGGTGTTGGTCATCGGCGGAGGTGTGGTCGGGACCAACGCCGCGCGGATGGCGGCCGGATTGGGTGCCAGCGTGACCTTGCTGGACCTGTCCTTGGAGCGACTCCGGTACCTGGCGGACGTAATGCCGGCCAACGTCAAGCTCCTGTACTCCAACCGTCGCAACTTGCTGGATCAACTGGCCAAGGCCGATCTGGTGATCGGCGCGGTGCTGGTTCCCGGGACCAAGGCGCCCAAGCTGGTGCGCCGCGAGGATCTCAAGGCGATGAAGCCGGGGTCGGTGGTGGTGGACGTATCGGTGGACCAGGGCGGTTGCATTGAGACCATTCGGCCGACGACGCACGAGAACCCCACCTACACGGTGGACGGTGTGGTTCACTACGGCGTGGCCAACATGCCCGCCGCGGTGCCGCGCACTTCAACGCTGGCCCTGACCAACGCCACCTTGCCCTATGCGCGCCGCCTGGCCCGGGACGGGTGGCGGGGGGCGTGCCGGGGCGATCACGCCCTGATGCTAGGTCTCAACGTGGTGGAGTCCAAGGTGGTGTATCCAGGGGTGGCGGAGGCTTTTGGATTGCCCTTGGTGGACCCCCAAGGGCTGGTGTAGGAACGCAACGGTTTAAGTCTCAGACTTGTCAGCACTTAGGGACGATCGTTAAGTTAGGACGCCCGCGCGGCCTTTAGCGACCAGCGCCGCACCCGAGCCTTTCGTCCCGCGACCGAGTGTGTCACTGTCGATGCGCTGGCCAAAGTTGAGACTGGGTACCTTCCTGCCGGCGAACGAGATCGCAGTTGATCTCGGCACTTCCAACACGCTCATCTACGTCCGGGGCGAAGGGATCGTGCTCAACGAGCCCTCCGTGGTCGCGGTCGAGAAAGCCACCGGCGTCATCAAAGGGATTGGCCTGGAGGCGAAGCGCATGCTGGGCCGGACCCCGGAGGGCATCCTCGCGGTGCGGCCGCTGAAGGACGGCGTGATCGCCGATTTCGACGTGACCGAGAAGATGCTGCGGTACTTCCTCTCTTCGATCATTCAGAAACACGTCTTCCGAGTGAAGCCCCGGGTGATCGTGTGCGTGCCCAGCGGCATTACCGAAGTGGAGAAGCGTGCCGTGCGGGACAGCGCGCACTCGGCGGGCGCTAAGGAAGTCTACATGGTGGCCGAGCCAATGGCGGCGGCCATCGGCGTCGGGTTGCCGGTGGAGACGCCCACCGGCAATATGGTGATTGATATCGGGGGCGGCACCACCGAGATCGCCGTCATCGCGTTGTCAGGCATTGTGAGTGACACCTCCATCCGCACGGGTGGTGACGAGCTCGATCAGGCCATCGTACAGTTCATGCGGAAGAACTACAACCTCTTGATCGGAGAGCCCACGGCGGAGGGGATCAAGATCCAGATCGGGTCCGCGGCGCCGGTGGGCGAGGAACGGGAGATGGAAGCAAAGGGCCGCGACCTGGTCTCCGGGATTCCGAAGGTGGTGCGGGTGCATTCCAGCGAGATCCGCGAGGCCATTCAGGAGCCGATCCAGCAGATCGTAGATGCGGTGCGGCGCGCCCTGGAGATTACCCCGCCGGAGCTGGCAAGCGATATCGTGGATCGGGGCATTGTCATGGCGGGTGGGGGGGCTCTGATCCGCGGCCTCGATGTGCTCCTGTCCCAGGAGACGTCGCTGCCGATCCGCGTGGATGAGGATCCGTTGACCTGCGTGGTGCGCGGCACCGGCCGGATACTCGAGGATCCTGAAAAGTACCAGTCCGTGCTCACCACCTGAGGCTCCGTGGGCCTCCCATCGGAACGATTCGCTTCTCGCCGGGATACGCTCGCCTTCGCCGTCTGCCTGCTGTTGTCCATCGCCGCCCGCGCGGCGCCCCCTTCGTGGCACACCGCTGTCGCCGAGTCCCTCCGCCGCTCACTGTTGGTTCCCTTTCTGACGCTGCAGCATCAGGCGGAGCTGTTCCGGACGTCGCGGGCGCGGTTCGCCCGGGTGGCCGCGGAGCGCGACTCGGCGCTCATCCGGGCGGCGCTGCTGGACGCGGTCCAGGAGGAGAATGCCCAGCTGCGGGCGGCGCTGGCCCTCCGGGCGCGACTGCCGCTGCGGCATTTGTCGGCCGAAGTGCTACATCAGACGCTGCCCACGGATGGCTTCACCCTGCTGTTGTCTGTGGGCACTCGCGACGGCGTGCGGCCATTGGCACCGGTGATCGCAGCCGGGGGGCTGGTGGGGGTGGTGCGCAGCGTGGAGCACCGCACTGCGATTGCCGTCGCCTGGGCGCATCCTGACTTCCGCGCCAGCGCCATGACGGCCGACGGGTCCGCGTTCGGTATTGTGGCGCCGCGCGGGGCGGCCGGGCCAGCCATGGCGTTGCTGGAGCTTCAGGGGGTGCCCTATCGCGAAACGGTACCGGTGGGGACCGTGGTGTACACCTCGGGGCTGGCCACGGGTGAGGGCGGCGTTTATCCACGCGGCATTCCGGTCGGCACGGTGATCGGCGTGGGGGAGGAGCAGGTGGGGTGGGCTCGCACCTACGTGTTGCGGCCGGCGGTGCACCCGGCCTCAGTCTCGCATGTGATCATTCTGCTCGAGACCGGCCTGGATGTGCGGGGCGCATTCGCTCGAGGGGATCCGTGAGCCGCCGCGCGGGTGCCTATCGGGTCGCCGCGGTGCTGCTGCTGCTGGTCGTCCTCCACTTTTCGCTTCGCCCTTGGCTGGGGGACGCCCGTGCCGCGCCGGACCTCCTGATATTGGCGCTCCTGGTATACGCCATTCGCGCCCGCCCCGGGGCGGCGGCGGTGGCCGGTTTCCTGGTTGGTGTCCTGGCCGATTCCCTCACCCCGGTGGCGTTTGGCGCGGCGGCCTTGGCGCACACCGTCGTGGGATACCTCGCTGCCTGGGGGAAGGCGGTGTTCTTCGCTGAGAACCTCGCTGTCAGCGCCGGCTTCTTCGCGGCGGGGACCTGGTTGCGCGACTTGCTGGTGCTGTTGGGGGGCGGGCACGTCGAGGGCACGCAGCTGCTCTGGCAGCTTTCGGTGTGGTCCCCGCTCCGGGCGGTGACCACGGCGGTCGCCGGCGTGATCACGCTCGTGGTGTTTCGGCGGTGGCTCGCCGTGCGGTGGGCCGGATGAATTGGTTTCATCCCTACGTGCTGGCGCGGCGAGCCCGCGCCGCGCGGTTCCTGGTGGGGTGTCTGGTGGCGCTCGTGGTCCTGGCGTTCTTCCGGGTGCAGGTACTGGCCTCCAGCCGCTACCGGCTGCGGTCTGAGGAAAACCGGCTCCGGCCCGTGACCATCCCCGCGCCGCGCGGCCTGATCGTTGACCGCAACGGTGTGGTGTTGGCCGAGAATGTGCCGGGGTATTCCGTGGCCCTGATCGCCTCGTCCCCAGAGTCGTTGAGCGCGGCCTTGCGGCGGTTGGCACCCCTGGTGCCGCTCCCGGCGGCGGAGCTCACGGCGTTGGAACGTACGTACCGTCGCGCGCCGCACCAACCGGTCGTGATTCGTCGTGATGCGTCCCTCGAGCTGGTCTCGGCCCTGGAAGAGCGTCGGGTCGTCATGCCGGGACTGGTGGTGCAGGCCGAGCCGAAGCGCCGCTATCCATTCGGCGACGTCGCGGCGCACGCCGTGGGATACGTGGCGGAAATCACCGAGGGCGAGCTGGCGGCCGATAGCATCCGTGGGAGCCGGCCCGGCGCACTGGTAGGGCGGGATGGGCTGGAACGGACCTACGACCAGCGGCTCCGGGGTCGCGACGGCATCCGATATGTCGAGGTGGACGCCTTGGGCCGGACGGTGCGCACGGCGCAAGTCGCTGCCGCGCTGGAGCCGCAGCAAGGCGATACCCTTCGCACGTCGCTGGATATCAGCCTGCAGGAGTTCGTCGCGAAGTCGTTTCCGGCCGGCGCGCGGGGAGCAGTCGTGGCGATGGACCCGCGCACGGGGGAGATCCTGGCACTGTACAGCGCGCCGACCTTTGATCCCAACGCATTCATTGGGGGTTATGAACGCGGCATGTGGGCGTCGGTTTCCCAGTCGGAGGAGTCGCCCCTGCTCAACCGAGCCATTCAGGCCCGCTATCCACCGGCCTCGCCGTGGAAACTCGTGGTGGCTGCGGCGGCAGCCGCGCGCGGCATGGTGGACCTGGACACGCGCATGCCGATCCCGTGCCGCGGGGGCTTGCAGTACGGGAACCGGTATTTCCGGTGTTGGCGCCCGGAAGGCCACGGTGATCTCACGCTATCGCAGGCCATTCAATACTCCTGCGACGTGTATTTCTATCAGCTTGGCCTGCAGCTGGACGTGCGGAATCTGCTGGCGGACGTCGGGCGCCTGGGGTTCCGCGACCGCGCGGGCGTGGACCTACCGGGCGAGATCTTGCCACAGTTTCCGGCATCCACTGAGTACTACAATCGCCGCTATGGTCCACGAGGGTGGACCCGTGCCGTGGCACTCAATCTCGCGATCGGACAAGGAGAGAACGCGCAGACGCCCCTCAAGATGGTGGCCTTTTACGCCGGTCTGGCCAGTCCCCGCGGCCGCGTGCCGGTGCCGCACCTGGTGGTGTCCAGCCCGGACACCCGTTCGCTCGGCCTGAATGACAACCAGCTGAACGGACTCCGCGAGGCGCTGCTGTCCGTGGTACAAGGGGGAACGGCGGCGGCGGCGCGGGTCGCCAACCTCCGGATCGCCGGCAAGACCGGCACGGCGCAGAACTCTCACGGTCCCGATCATGGCTGGTTCATCGCCTTTGCGCCGGAGGACGATCCACAAATTGTGGTGGGTTCCATCGTGGAATTCGCCGAGCACGGGACCGCGGTGGCGCCGTTGGTGAACCGAATTATCGCGTATCATCTCATGGGCCCGGCGTCGATCCCCGCGCTAGCCGGCGGTTACCAGCTGGTGCTCCCGGGCGACTCGGCGCCGGAGCCGGTCCCGATCCTGCCCGACACCTCGACGGTCACGCCGCTCCGGGATGGCACAGCGCGGTTTTGATCGTCGGCTCCTGGGGGCGGTCGCTGCGCTCACCGCGATCGGTCTCGCGATGCTTTACTCAGCGGGCCGGACAGACGTGCCCACGGCGCTGGGCGATGTGTGGCAACGACAGCTGGTGTGGCTCGGTATGGGAACGGTGGCGGGCGCGACGGTCTACCGCGTGTCGCCCCGCCTGCTGGAATGGTCCGCTCCCTTCGTCTACGGCGCCAGCGTCGTGGTGCTGGCCCTCACCCTGGTGCTCGGTACCGGAGCCGGCACCGCGGCGGGCACCAAGTCGTGGCTGGCGATTGGCGGGACCCGCATTGGGCAGCCGGCGGAGATCGCCAAGCTGGCGACTATCCTCATGCTGGCGCGGCACCTGGGAAGCCGGCGTGAGAGTCTCCTGAGCGTCGTGGACCTGCTCCCCGCCTGCCTGATTGTCGGCGTGCCCTTTGTGCTGGTGGGCCTCCAACCTGACCTGGGGAGCGCCATCGTGTTCCTTGGCATTCTCCTGGGCGTGCTGTTCTGGGCTGGGGTGGCGCCCCGGCTGTTGCTCATGCTGGCTTCGCCGGCAATCAGTCTGCTGCTGGCCTTCTCCACCGTGTCGTGGGGCGCCTGGATCGTGGTCCTGACCGTGCTGCTGGTACTGTGGCGTCCCTACGTCCTGGAGGGGGCCGCTGTGTGGTTGGGGAACGTGGTGATGGGAGTGATCGCGTTGGACCTGTGGCGCCGGCTGGCGCCCTACCAACAGAACCGCCTGCTGTCGTTCCTCAATCCCGAGATTGATCCGCAGGCCACCGGCTGGAACATCATCCAATCCAAGGTCGCCATCGGATCGGGCGGGCTGTTCGGCAAGGGCTTTACGTTGGGCACCCAAAAACGCCTGGCGTTTCTGCCGCAACAGCACACCGATTTCGTGTTTCCCATTCTCGCCGAAGAGTGGGGCTTCCTCGGCGTCCTGGTAGTGCTCCTGTTGTTCACCGCGGTGCTCTTCACGCTGGTGCGCATCGCGCGCGACGCCACGGACCCGTTCTCGTCGGTCATGGTGGCCGGCATCGCCGCGCTGCTGGTCACGCATCTGATCGAGAACGTCGGCATGGCGGTGGGACTCATGCCCATCACCGGCATTCCGTTGCCCTTCTTCTCGTATGGCGGCTCCTTCCTGGTGACCTGCTGTCTGGCGATCGCACTGGCGCTCCGCGTGGCCTGGGATTCGCGGAACGCCGGCTACATGGCGCACTGACGACCGATCGGGGCTGGCGGGGACCTGGCCGGCCGGGCAGATTCGTCCACCCATGGCATGGTTTCGCAAGGAGCGCCGGACCCGTACGTCCACGCGCGAGCGGCTCGAGATCCCGCCGGACGCGTGGGACAAATGCGAGGAATGCGGGCACGTGGACATCCGCGAGAAGTTCGAGCGGACTCTCCAGGTGTGCCCCCAGTGTGGATATCACCGGCGCATCAATGCCCGGCGTTATGTGGAGATCCTGACCGATCCGGGCAGCTTCGTCGAATTGTTTGGCAACCTACGCTCGGTTGACGCATTGCAGTTTGAAGGGTACGCCGAGCGGGTCGAGCGAGCCTATCGCCAGGTCGGGACCCACGACGCTCTCTTGGCCGGTCACGGGACGCTGACCGGCGTCGAGGTGAATGTGGGCGCCATGGAGTTTGGTTTCATGGGCGGGTCCATGGGCAGCGTGGTCGGGGAGAAGGTGGCGCGGCTGGCTCGGCGTTCGGTGGAGCGTCGCGCGGCGCTGATCCTCGTGTCGGCTTCCGGTGGCGCTCGCATGCAGGAAGGGGTGCTGAGCCTCATGCAGATGGCTAAGACGTCGGCCGTGATCGCGGAGATGCGGAAAGCCGGCGTGCCGTTCATTTCAATTCTCACCAATCCCACCACCGGCGGCGTCTCCGCGTCGTTCGCCCTCCAGGGCGATGGGATTTTGGCCGAGCCCGGGTCGGTCGTAGGGTTCGCGGGTCCCCGGGTAATCAAACAGACGATTGGCCAGGACCTGCCCGACGGATTTCAGACGGCGGAGTTTCTGCTGGAGCACGGCATGGTGGATGGGGTGGTGCCGCGCGGCCGACTGGCGGAGATCACGGCGTCGTTGATCCGGATGATGCAGGGCTTGCCGGCCGTGGGACCCGCCGACTGACCGACCCGTTTCAGCAGGCCATGCAGTACCTCTATCCACGCGTGTTCCCAGGGACCGTGTGGTCGTTGGAGCCCACCCTGACCTTACTGGCCACCCTGGGGCACCCCGAACGGCACTTCGCGGCCATCCACGTTGGCGGTACCAACGGGAAGGGCTCCGTGGCCACGATGGCGTACGCGGCGCTGCGTCAGACCGGGCACACCGTGGGGCTTTACACATCGCCCCACCTGGTGGACGTCCGGGAGCGAATCGTGGTGAACGATCGTCCCATCACGCGCGAGGCGTTCGCGAGTTGGACGGCACGGATGCGGCCGGACATCGAGCGGGTGCGGGCGAGCTTCTTTGACGCCACCACCGCCATGGCCTTCGCCGACTTTGCCGCGCGGGGCGTGGATATCGCGGTGCTTGAGGTCGGGCTGGGCGGGCGGCTGGACAGCACCAACGTGGTGCAACCGGCCGTTGCGGTGGTGACTCGGGTGGCCCTGGAACACACGGAATACCTGGGTGCCTCGCTCGAGGGGATTGCGCGGGAAAAGGCGGGGATCGCCAAAGCAGGCGTCCCGTTTGTCATTGGCGAGGAGGACGCCGCGCTGCGGAAGGAACTTGCCGGAACGGCTCAACGGGCGGGCGCGGCGGTGGTGGTGGTCCCTGCGGGCGAGCGGTACCACGGCCCGCTGGGCCTGGCGGGGGCGCATCAGCGACGCAACGCGGCCGTCGCGGCTGCGGTGCTGGCGGCGTTGCCGGAACCGTGGCGCCCGCCGGCCGTGGCCATCCGGCAGGGCTTTGCCACCGCGCGCGTTCCTGGACGTTTTGACCGCCGCGGGCCCTGGATTTTCGACGTGGCGCACAACCCAGACGGGATCCGCGCGCTGGTGGAGACCCTGGCGGATGAGCAACCTCCGCGACCGCTGCACGCCGTCGTGGGCATCCTGGGGGACAAAGCCTGGCCTGACATGCTGGGCCAACTTCAGCCGGTGGTTGACGGGATGTGGCTGACCAATCCGCCGTCGGCGCCGGCGGCCCGGCAATGGGACCTTGTGGAGGTGGAACGGGCGCTTGGACGGAGCGCGGGCGCCCAACCGTCCATGAGGATCCAGCCCGATTTCGACCGTGCGCTGGCCCACGCCCGCAGCCAGGCTGCCACCGTGCTCGTGACCGGGTCATTCCACACGGTAGGGGACGCCCTGAGCCGCTTGCCGGGCTTCGCGCCACTCGGCTAGTTTCGTGCATGCCAGCCAGGGCGCTGCCGGGTTTTCGCGATTTTTACCCCGACGACATCACGCTGCGCAATCACATCTTCGCCGCCTGGCGGGGCGTCGCCGCGCGCTATGGTTTTGAGGAGTACGACGGGCCGCCGTTGGAGGCTTTGGAGCTCTATACCGAGAAAAGCGGTCCGGAGATCGTGGGACAGCTCTATCAATTCACCGACAAAGGCGACCGACGCGTCGCGTTGCGGCCGGAGATGACGCCGAGCCTGGCGCGCATGGTCGCGGCGCGGGCGGGCGCGCTGAAGAAACCGATTCGCTGGTTCAGTCTCCCGCAGCTGTTCCGCTACGAACGCCAGCAGCGTGGGCGCTTGCGGGAACATTTCCAGTTGAACATGGACATCATGGGCGAGCCGGGGCCCCTGGCGGACGCGGAGATCATCGCGGCAGCCATCGATATTCAGCGGGCGTTGGGTCTTGGACCGGACGATGTACGTGTTCGGGTTTCTGACCGGCGCGTCTTGCGAGCGCTGCTCTTGGCGGCGGGAGTACCGGAGGAACACCTCGGACGGGCGTTCACGGCCATGGATAGGATGACGCGAAGCAGTCTTCCGCGTGCGCAAGAGGAGCTCGACGCGATTCTTCAGGAGTCGATCGGGCAGCTCGACGCGGGCGCAGTTGTAGGGAGAGTCACTCACCTTGCGCTCCAGATTCGCGGCCGCCAGGCCCTCGAGGACGAACTCCGCAAGGCGCGGACCGAAGGAGACACCGGGCGCGACCTTTTTGAGTGCCTGGATGCTCTCGAGGCCATGGGCCTGACGGCGTTCGTGGAGGTTGACCCGTCGATTGTGCGGGGGCTGGCGTACTACACGGGCATTGTGTTCGAGATCTTCGACAAATCTCAGTCGCTCCGGGCGGTTTGTGGCGGCGGCCGGTACGATGGTTTGCTCAAGGCCCTGGGCGGAGTGGACCTGCCCGCCGTGGGCTTCGGCATGGGGGACGTGGTGTTGGGGGAGATACTCAAGGATCGGGGGCTCACGCCGCCGGCCTCGGTCATTGACGCCTTTCTCGTGGCGGTGACGCACCAGGAGCGGGCGCCGGTCTTGAAGCTGGCGCATGAGCTCCGGGACCGCGGTGTCCGCGTGGAGTTCGCCTTGAAGGAGCAAACCATCGCTAAGCAGATGAAACTGGCCGGCGCGCGGAACGCCCGGGTGGCGGTGATCGTGGGGCCGGAAGAGCGAGCCGCCGGCCTGGCGGTGCGGAGGGATCTAGTCAGTGGTCAGCAGGAGCGGGTCTCCCAGGCGGAGCTGGTCGAGAACTGGGCCGTGGCGCCAGGGCTGACCGGCAGCCGGGCGTCAGCTGCCGGCTGATCGCGTACGACGAACGATGGCGACGGAACGGGCCACCGAGGAACGACAGATCACGCCACGGGCGGAGGACTTCGCCGCGTGGTACAACGACGTGGTGATGCGCGCGGAGCTGGCGGACTACTCGCCGGTGCGCGGCTGCATGGTGATCCGGCCCCGTGGGTACCGGATCTGGGAGCTGATGCAGCGGGCCCTGGACGACATGTTCCGTGAGACCGGTCACGAGAACGCGTATTTCCCCCTCCTTATCCCCCAGAGCTTCCTGGCCAAGGAGGCCGAGCACGTCAAGGGATTCGCGCCTCAGACGGCCGTTGTGACGCACGCCGGGGGAAAGGAGCTGGAAGAACCGCTGGTGGTTCGGCCCACGTCGGAGACCATCATCTACTCCATGCTGGGCAAGTGGATCCAGAGCTACCGCGACCTGCCGGTGCGGCTCAACCAATGGGCCAACGTGGTGCGGTGGGAAATGCGGACGCGCCTGTTCCTGCGCACCACGGAGTTTCTGTGGCAGGAAGGGCACACGGCGCATGCCACCGCCGAGGAAGCGGAGGCGGAGGCGCGGCTGATCGTTTCGATCTACCGGCGGTTCATGGAGGAGTGGGTGGCCTTGCCGGTCATCACGGGCCCCAAAACCGAAGCGGAGAAATTCCCTGGGGCCGACCGGACGTACGCCCTGGAAGGCCTGATGCAAGACAACCGGGCGCTTCAGGCCGGCACGTCGCACAATCTAGGCCAGAACTTCGCGCGGGCGTTCGACGTGCGATATCAGACGCCCACGGGCGAGCTGGAGTACGTCTGGAGCACGTCATGGGGGGTGACGACTAGACTGGTCGGTGCTCTCATCCTGGCGCACAGCGATGACCGGGGGCTGGTCTGCCCTCCCCGGCTGGCGCCGCTCCAGGTCGTCATCGTGCCCATTTGGAAGAGCGATGCGGATCGGGCCGCCGTGCTGGAGCCGGCGGGCCGGCTGCGGGACGAACTAGCCGGGGCCGGCGTGCGGGTGCAGGTGGATGATCGCGACTCCTTGAAGCCCGGCGCGAAGTACTACTACTGGGAGGCACGGGGCGTGCCGCTCCGGCTAGACTTGGGCCCGCGGGATCTCGCGCAGCAGCAGGTGGTGCTGGCACGTCGGACGGGGGGCAAGGCGCCGGTGGGACTGAACGGGCTGGTGGATACCGTGCGCCGGGCCCTGGACGAAATGCAGGCGCAGATGTTGGCGAGTGCGCGTGCGCGGCGAGAAGCGCATTCGGTGCGCGGCATCACGCGCGACCAGCTGGTGGCGCTCATGGCCGGGGACGGCGGGTTGGCCTACGGCGGGTATTGCGGCGCCGCCTCCTGCGAACAGGAAGTGCAGGAGCAGACCAAGGCCACGATCCGTGTCCTTCCCGATCCGGAGTTCCGGTCGGCGGAGGCGCCGGTCATCTGCGCCTGGTGCGGCCGCCCGTCGGTGGCCGAGGCCGTGTGGGCCAAAGCGTACTGAGCCTGTCCGGCACGCTCCTCGCGCGGATTGCCGCGCGGGCGGGCACCCCGGTGTACGTCTACAGTGCCGACGCCATTGGAGCGCAGCATCGCGCGCTCAGGGCCGCGCTGGCGGACATTCCCCACCGGATTCACTACTCCGTCAAAGCGAACAGCTCGCTGGCAATCCTCGACCTGGTACGAGGCCTGGGCATGGGTGGGGACATCGTGTCGGGCGGCGAGTTGGCACGTGCGCTCCGCGCGGGGTTTCCCGCGTCCGACCTGGTGTTCAGCGGCGTGGGCAAACGGGCCGACGAACTCTCCGCGGCCGTCGCCGCGGGCGTCGGACTCATCAATCTGGAGTCCGACGGCGAGCTCGAGGCCCTGGCGTCCGTAGCCCGGGGCGGCACGCGGGTGAACGTCGGGATTCGGGTCAATCCGGACGTCACCACGGAGACCCATCCGTACACCCAGACCGGCAAGAGCGGCATGAAGTTCGGCGTCCCGCTGGATCAGGTGGTGCCGTTGGCCCGCCGGCTAGGACGGACCCCCGGACTGGAATTGTGCTCCCTGGGCATGCACATCGGGTCGCAAATCTCGGACGCCGCGCCGTACCGGTGCGGAGCGGAGAAACTGGAGGCCCTGGTGGAGACGGTGCGGGGCCAGGGCGTTACGACCCTGACGAGCGTGGATGTTGGAGGCGGGCTCGCCATTGACTATGGCCGCGGGCCGGCACTGGATTTGGCCCTCTTTGCCGACGCCGTGGCGCCGCTGGCCCGGGCTACGGGACTGATGGTGCTCATGGAGCCGGGCCGTTTCCTGGTGGGGAACGCGGGCGTGCTGCTCACCAGAGTCCTGTATCACAAGCGCTCGGGTGGCCGGGAGATCGTGGTGGCGGACGCCGGCATGAACGACCTGATGCGGCCCAGCCTGTACCAGGCCTATCACGAAATCACGGTGGTCAACAGCGCTCCCATCTCCCTACACCCTCCTCCACCAACCTCAACAACCTCCACCACCCGGGGTAGCGCGCCGGAGGGGCTGGTTGACGTCGTCGGGCCCAACTGCGAGTCCGGCGACTTTCTGGCGTTGGGCCGGCCCCTGCCGGCGGCGCCACCCGGCACGCTGCTCGCGGTCCTCGGCGCGGGTGCGTACGGCTTTGGGATGAGCTCCCATTACAACTCTCGGCCTCGTGCCGCCGAAGTGCTGGTGGCCGGGGAGCGGTTCGGCATCATCCGGGAGCGCGAGACCACGGCGGACCTCATGCGCGGCGAGACCACCGCGCCCGTCTGGGAGACAGCGTGACCACGCTGGCGCGTGGCATTCTCATCCTCGACTACGGGTCGCAGTTCACCCAGCTCATCGCCCGCCGGGTGCGGGAAGCACACGTGTACTGCGAGATCCACCCGCCCACCCGAGACGTCGGGTGGATCCGCGCCCAGGCGCCGCTCGGCGTGATCCTCTCGGGTGGTCCCAACTCGGTCTACGATCCCGGGGCGCCGACGGCCGACCGGGCGATCCTCGAGCTGGAGATGCCGGTGCTTGGCATCTGCTACGGGATGCAGTTGGTGGCGCACCTGGCTGGAGGGACCGTCCAACGGTCCGACGAGCGCGAGTATGGGCGGGCCGAGATCCGGATCTGCGAGAACGGCGGGCTCTTTGCCGGATTCGAGCCCGGCGAGGAGGTCACCGTGTGGGCCAGCCATGGCGACAAGATTGACCAGCCACCGCCGAGCTTCCGGACCATCGCGGTGAGTGACAACGCGCCCGTGGCCGCCATGCGCCACGAGTCCCGGCCGATTTACGGGGTGCTGTTTCATCCCGAGGTCGTGCACACGCCGCGCGGCGGGGAGATGCTGGAGAACTTTCTGTTCTCCATCTGCCGGTGCGCGGCGGACTGGACGGCGGGGCAGTTCATTCTGGACCAGGTGAACGCCATCCGCGACCGCGCGGGCCCCCTGCGCCGCGCCATCTGCGGGCTCTCGGGCGGCGTAGATTCCGCCGTCGCCGCCGCGCTGGTCCATCGGGCGCTGGGCAACCGTCTGACGTGCATCTTCGTGGACCATGGCCTCTTGCGTCTCCACGAGCGAGAGCAAGTGGAGCGGACGTTCCGGGCGCACCTGGGGATTGACCTCGTCGTGATCGACGCCGCGCACCGGTTTCTCGGCAAGTTGGACCGAGTCGTCGATCCGGAGGAAAAACGGCGCCGGATCGGTCACACGTTCATTGACGTGTTCGAAGAGGCTGCGGCCGGGGTGTCCGGCGACGTGCGGTTCCTGGTGCAGGGCACCTTGTATCCCGATGTCATCGAGTCCAGCTCGCCACGGGGCGGCCCCTCGGTGACTATCAAAACGCATCACAACGTAGGCGGCTTGCGACCCGATCTGCCGTTTGAGCTGATCGAGCCGCTGCGCGAGCTCTTCAAGGACGAAGTGCGGCAGGTGGGCCGCGAGTTGGGCCTGCCGGAGGCCATGGTGGGCCGTCATCCCTTCCCGGGACCGGGCTTGGCCATCCGCGTGCTGGGACCGGTGACCGCGGAGCGGCTGGCGGTGCTGCGGGAGGCCGACGCGATCTACATCGAGGAAATTCGGGCGGCCGGCCTGTACGATGACATCTGGCAGGCCTTCGCCGTGCTACTGCCGGTGCGATCCGTGGGTGTCATGGGGGACGCGCGGACCTACGAGAACGTGGTGGCGCTCCGCGCCGTCACCAGCCGCGATGGGATGACCGCTGACTGGTTTCCGTTCCCGGCCGACGCGCTCGCGCGGATCTCCAGCCGGATCATCAACGAGGTGCGCGGGGTCAACCGTGTGGTGTACGACGTGAGCTCGAAACCGCCGGCAACGATCGAATGGGAGTAGCTACAGGTTCTTCTCCTCCAGCATCTTGATGAAGTCGCCAGCCGACTGAAGCTTGGCCAGGCGTTCCGGCACGTCCGACTCCTTGGCGAACTGAGCGATCCGCCCCAACACCGGCAGGTACTGGTTGGACACCTCCAGGGGCGGCGCCACAATGAGGAAGAAGTTATGGACCGGCTGGTCGTCAATGGCCCGAAAGTCCACCCCTTGGGGCTTGCGACCAAAGGCCACGCGCAAGCGGCTCACCACCAACGACCGACAGTGCGGAATGGCAATGCTGCGTCCGATGCCCGTGGACCCCAGGTTCTCCCGGCGCTTGAGCATCTTGAACAGAATGGCGTTGGCCTTCTCGTCCAGGCCGAGCAGGGCGGTGAGCTCCTTCAGGATGTCGTCCTTGGTGGTGCTCTTGAGCTCGAGGCTGATGGCGTCGGCGGAGAAGAACTCCCGGAGTCGCATGGGCGGATAACGTAACGACCCAAGCTGTTGAGTGTCAAACACATCCGGTTGCTGGGCCCGTCGAGGACCATTAGACTAGGCCGCATGCGTTGGCCCTATCCGGTGGAGCACACCGTCCCACTCTTTCTGGCCCCAATGGCCGGGGTCTCGGAGCCGCCGTTCCGGCGTCTGTGCCGGTCGTTCGGGGCGGACGTCGTAGTGTCAGAGTTCCTCTCCTGCGAGGGCCTGCGGCGGGGTGTCAGGAGCGTGCACGACGGCGCCTATTTCACGCCGCAGGAACGCCCCATTGGGATCCAGCTGTACGGCGGCGATCCGGACGGGATGGCCGAGGCCACCACCCTGGTAACGCGGCATTACGGTCCGGACTTCGTGGACATCAACTTCGGCTGTCCGGTGAAGAAGGTAGTGCGGCGGAACGGTGGCTCCGGGTGCCTCAAGGACCTGGACCTGGTCGAACGGATCATCCGGGCCGTGCGGGCGGCGACCCCGTTGCCGGTGACGGTTAAGATCCGGAGCGGCTGGGACGAGGCAAGTCGCGACGCGGTGGGCATCGCGTTGCGGTGCCAGGACGCCGGCGCGGCCGCCCTCACGTTGCACCCGCGGACGCGCACCCAGATGTTCCAGGGGCACGCCCGCTGGGGTGAGATCGCGGCCGTGGTCGAGGCGCTGGACATTCCGGTCATTGGCAACGGCGATGTCCGGAGCCCATCCGACGCCTACCGGCTGTGGCGGGAGACCGGGTGCGCCGGGCTCATGATCGCCCGGGGCTCCTTCGGCAACCCGTGGATCTTCCAGGACACGCGTGACTTGCTGGAGGGCAAGCCCGCCCGGCCCGCCCCAAGTGGCGCGGAGCGCTTCGCCGTATTGCTGCACCACGTCGAGCTGCAGCGTTCCATTCAGGGGGACGATCGCCGCACGGCCATCGAGTTTCGTAAGCACCTGAGCTGGTACGTGCGCGGCATTCCCGGGGCCGCCGCCCTCCGGCGGGAGTTACAGCAAGTGGAATCGCTGGCGGCCATTGAGGGATTGCTGCAGCGCTGGCAGGAGCCCGCGCTGGCGGTCGGGTGATGGACGATATCCGCCGCCTCCTCCAGGAGGTGGCAGAGCGGGCCCTTTCGCCGGACGCGGCTGCCGTGCGGCTGCGCCACTTTCCGATTGACGACCTAGGCCACGCGCAGGTGGACCATCTGCGTCCGCTGCTTCAGGGACATCAAGAAATCGTGCTCGGCCAGGGGAAAACCCCGGCCCAGGTGATCCAGATCTGCGAATCGCTGGCCACCCGTTCCGGCTCGTTTCTGGTCACCCGGACCGATGGCGCCATGCGGTCCGCGCTGGGGGAGAGGTTCCCGCGGGTGGAAATATCCGTGATTGGCCGGACCGTCTTCCTGGCCCCGGATCCAGAGCCGCCGCCCTCCGGGCGCGGCACCATTCTCATCGTCACGGCGGGGACCAGCGATCTCCCGGTGGCGGAGGAGGCGGCGGCGTGCGCCCGCGCGCTGGGACAGCGGGTGGATCGGCTGAACGACGTAGGCGTCGCGGGGATTCACCGCGTCTTGAGCCGTGCGGAGGCACTGCGGAGCGCCTCGGTTGTGATCGTGGTGGCCGGCATGGACGGGGCGCTGCCGAGCGTGGTAGGGGGCCTGGTGGACATCCCGGTGATCGCGGTGCCCACCAGCGTGGGCTACGGCGCTTCGTTCGGCGGCGTCGCCGCGCTGCTCGCCATGCTCAACTCCTGCGCCTCGGGCGTCCTGGTGGTCAACATTGACAACGGATTTGGCGCGGCGGCCGCGGCGGCCCGGATCAACCGGGTCTCATGACGCCTGTCACGTGGGCCCTCTTGGGGTTTGCGGTCGGGGCCGTGAGCGGGGCCGCTGTCATGTGGTGGCGGGTTCGCCGCATGGTCAGGCCCTGGCGGGACGAGCCCCCGGCGGAGGGCGGCGCATACTTGACTCCGGGCGCGGTCAGTCCTTCCACCGACAGCCTGGAGAGCGTGGCCTTCAGCGTGTGCGAAGCGGCCCGGCAAGCCACTGGCCAGAAGGTCGCGCTGGTGCTGCGCTCGGCGTCGGGGAAGACGGCCGAGATCGTGTCCGTATCCCACGGGGGCGACCGGCGGCTGCTCGGGTCACGCGTGAGTCCCGAAGCCGCGGCGGGGCGCGCCAGCCTGAGTGACGTGCCCGTCGTTGGGCTCACCGGCCAGGAGTTATTCGGACACCTGCGTTCCGATCGGAGGCAACAGGACGAAGAAGGCACCGCCTTTCCGTTGCACGACGGGCGGCAGCCGGTGGGGTCCCTGGTGGTGTTTTGTCGGCCGGACGACCTGGAGCCGGATACCCGGGAGCGTCTAATGGAAGTGGTCGCGTGGAGCGGCCCACGGCTGGGATCCGCCGCGGCGGTGCGCGCCGCCGAGATGCGCGCCCATACCGATGAGCTCACCGGGCTGTGGAATCGGCGGCTGCTGGAGACCATGATGCAGGACGCCCTGGGAGATCCGTGCGCCTTGTTGTTGCTCGATCTCGACCGCTTCAAGAGCCTGAACGACAACCTGGGTCATGCGGCGGGTGACGCGGCGCTGCGTCACGTGGCCCGCGTGCTGCGAGGGGGGCTGCGGGGGGACGACCTTGCGGCCCGAGTGGGTGGTGAGGAGTTTGCGCTGTGGCTGCCGGGTACGCCGCTAACCCGCGCGGTCGAGGTGGCCGAGCGGGTCCGGAGCGCCGTGGCCGACTCGAGGTTTCACTGGGCAGGGGCTGAGCTGGGGTTGACGTGCTCCATCGGCGTGGCGGCCAAGCCGGAGATCGTGCAGCAGACGGCCAACCTGTATACCGCGGCGGACGCCGCGCTGTACCGGGCGAAAGAAGCCGGTCGCAATCGCGCGGAGGTGGCGCTGCCCATGCGTTGACCGGTGAAGCCGCCCCCGCTATTCTGAGAGGTAGGGGGTGACAGGTTTCGACGGGTTTGGTGAGGTTTCCGTCGCGTGCCCAGGTACCCGGTTCCCTGGTAAAACCACTGGGACATTCACAACTGCCAACTCCAATTTGGCATTGGCTGCGTAAGCGTAAGCTGACGCACCTGCCCGTACGGCAGCTCGCCTGAGGCGGCCCGCGGGTATCGCAAAGTCGGGCTGGCGCAACGTGATGCTTCCGCGCGTTGCGTGAGATCTTTCGGGAGATCGTCTGGCGGGTGGGTGGCTGTGCCCCATCCGTTGGAGACCTGAAGCGCAGCCTACGCACGTAGAAGCGGTTTCGGATCGAGGCTCGGACCGGGGTTCGAATCCCCGCACCTCCACTACTCCACGGGCGACGACGGGTCCGCACGACGTCGCCCGTGGCCGGCAGATGTGATCCTTCGGCGCCCCTCGGCCTAGATATCTCGCTCTTTTCCGCTCCCGATCGCCGCATGTGCCGCTGCCAGCCGGGCAATCGGCACCCGGAAGGGCGAGCAGGACACGTAGTTCATCCCCACCCGGTGACAGAAGTGGACCGACGTGGGATCCCCCCCGTGCTCCCCGCAAATCCCGATCTTGAGCTGCGGCGCCGCCTGTCGTCCCAGGTGGACCGCCAGCTCGATCAACTTGCCCACGCCTTCCTGATCCAGGGTCTGGAACGGATCGGCCGCGAGGATACCGCTCTCCAAGTACTGGGGCAGGAACCGGCCCGCGTCGTCGCGTGAAAGTCCAAACGTGGTCTGCGTGAGGTCGTTGGTCCCAAACGAGAAGAAATCCGCCACACCGGCAATCTGATCGGCGGTCACCGCCGCGCGCGGCAGCTCGATCATGGTCCCCACCAAGTAGTCCACTCGCCGCTTGCGTTCGGCGAACACCCGCTCCGCCGTGGCACGGACTAGGGC
>DASWGV010000102.1:0-13707 GCA_036393515.1 Gemmatimonadales bacterium
CCGGCAGCGTGGAGGACTGGGTGCTGAAGTAGGCGCCAAAGGGGCAGCCCAGCCAGCACGCGTTCCGATGCTGGCAGGCGCCCCGTCCCGGGAGCGCGCGGCTCAGGTTGGCGCAGCGTCCCGGAATGATGCGCCGCCGGCCGCCGAATTGCCGCGCCAGCCGGTCCGCGATCAGTTGTTCTCCGCAATTGAGCGGCATGGCCGGCAGGAACTGACCGTCAGGCAGCTGGGGCAGACCTTCCTGCGAGCCCGCGATACCGGCGTGCCGCTCCACGTAGTCGTACCACGGCGCCAGCTCCGCGTAGCGGAGCGGCCAGTCAATCGCAATCCCCTCGCGCGTGTTGGCCTCGAAATCCAAATCGCTCAGGCGGTAGCTCTGCCGTCCCCAGAGCAGGGACCGGCCACCCACCACGTAGGCGCGGTACCAGTCAAAGCGCTTGGTCTCCGTGTAGGGCGAATCCTGGTCCGAGGCCCACCAGTCCAGGTTCTTCTCATTCAGGGGATAGTCGCGCCGGAGCACCGGATACTGGGTTTCCATCTCTCTGGTGCGGCCGCCGCGGTGGGGGTACTCCCAGGGTCCCTTAGTGGCGTTGGGGTAGTCCTTCACGTGCTCCACGTTGCGGCCGCGCTCCAGCAGGAGCACCTGGAGGCCTTTCTCGGTCAGCTCCTTGGCGGCCCAGCCGCCGGAAATGCCCGACCCCACCACAATGGCGTCGAACCGGGTTGTCTGCATGGCACTCCCTTGCGCGTGGCTCAGGCGGTGAGGGACACCCAGGATATGTGGCCCGGCCAGAAAAGATGCAACAGTGGCTTTGCGCGCGGCGGGTTTTGCGCAGGGGGAAGTACGCGGACTTCTTCCGCCGACGTCGGCTCTGCTCTTGTTGTGTTGTCTGTGGTGGACCGGGGCGACTGATCAGCGAACGCCCCACGGCGCCGGCGGCGCCGGCACCGGCTGCGTAAGGTCGAATTCCACGCGGAATCGTCGCGTGGTCCCTTCCCGCCGCAAGGCATACGCGAAGCGCTCCCCCGGCCGAACCTCCACCGTCCAGACGTTGGTCGCCGCCACCGGGAGCATGACCGCCGTGGCCGAGTCGGCCGCAAACTCCTGGCGCTCAGGCGTACCAAGGCCGGCGGTGTCACCGCCGTACTGCGTGAGCCGGTCCTCGGTGCCGTCTTCGTGGCGGTGATCGTGCTTCAGCCGGAGGCCCGCCGCCGTCCGGGTGAACACCCAGGTGCGTGACCGGTTGGGTCCGACATGAAACGGAACCTTGATCGTGTCCCCGTCGCACTGGCGCACGTGCATGACCAGGGCCTTGCCCGCAAAGGAGGTGTCGGGCGGCGACGACTCCACCATGGTCCCGGCGTACGCCCGGCCGCATAGCCCCGCCAGCCCGGCCCAGAAGGCCTCTTGCGCATCGGGGAGGGTCGCGCGCTGGGCGGGCGGACTGCCGCACGCCATGACGGCTCCCACCGCAATGGGGATGGTCGACCTGGCGGAACGCGCTAGCGTTGCCATTGGAACGAACCACGGCAATTGGCGGTGTTCATGGTCAGGCTACTCCACGCGAGGCGCTAAAAGCTTGGGAAATGAGCCGCAGGCGATTCACCGGCTGCCCCAAGGATTGTTCCCTGACCAAGCTCGGCGCAAGCGAGAAGCTGTTGACGGACGGTTTGAGACGGTGGGTATGAGCATTGGCGCAACCGGCGATGTCGGTACCGACAGCCGGACCTGGAGCTCCTCGGCGAGGGCCACGTATTCGCAGTCGTACGCCGAACACTCCGACGAGGCAACCAACTGGAGTACACGGATGCCGCGGGTCCGGTTGGCATACCACCCGTAGTAGCGCTGGAGCACCTCTAGGACGCCCCCGCCCCACCCTACCGCGCCGTCAGCCGACTCAGCCGCTCGCGCGTCTCGGCCACCAGGGGCTGGAATCCCGCATCGGCGTCCTTCCACAACTCAACGAAGCGGCCGTAGTAGCCAGCGGCGTCTTCAGGCCGGCCCAACCGCTCGTACACCTCGCCCAGGTGACGGTGGGCTAGCACCCAGGGAACCAGTCCCTCGTAGGCGATGGATTGCCGTTCGACGACGCTCCGCAGCGTCTCGGCCGCGTCGGTCCAGCGCCCCGCCGCCAGGTAGGCTTCCGCCAGCGCCTGGGCCAGGTCGTCGCGGGTCCCCGGCTGGACCTTGCTGACCGGCTCCAGAATCTCCACGCTGCGCTGCGGTCGCCCCGTGGCGCTCTCCAGCGTGCCTTCGAGCAGCAGGCGCTCCATGCGATCGGCGTCGCGTTCCTGGTTGCCGCCGGCCCACACCGTGAGCTGGTCGCGGACCTTGCGGCCGGTCTCGGCCCGTCCCGCAGCGATGAAGCCGCGCCCAATCCGCGCCCGCAACCACACCCAGCCACTTTCGTCCGGCACTTCGGTAAGGGCCTGATCCAGGAGGGCCGCTGCCCGGTCCTGATTCCCCTGCGCGATGTGCGCCAGGGCCAACCAGTGCCGATCGCGCGCCGCGCTGGCCGGCTGTCCGCCCGCGACGTGCAGCAAAGCCGCCTGTTCGAGCTCTTTCCCAGCCTCCGCTGCATGTCCCTGATACAGGGCGAGCTGGGCGAGAGAGCGGCGCGCCGATCCTCGCTCATTGGGGTCCCCGTTGGCCAAGCGGCGCTCGAACACCCCACGCGCCTCGGTCAGTCGCCCCGCGCGGATGAGCGTCATCCCGTATTCGTGATTGAGGTTGCCCGCCGCCAACCACTCGGGCCGGACTTCGAATCCCTGGCGGTAATAGGCAAGCGCCGAATCCACTCGAACCTGCGAGAGATAGCACGTCGCGGTGTTGATCAGCGCGCTCGCGTGACGCGGATCGATGCGCAGTACTTGGCCGTACTCGGCGATTGCCCCAGGACAGTCTCCGAGATCACGGAGGTGATTGCCGAGGTTGAAGCGTACTCGCAGGTCGTCCGGGTAGCGCTCGAGGTGCAAACGATAGAAGCGGCCGGCTTCTTCCAGCTGGCCGAAATAACCCTGATACAGCGCCTGAATGGGGTACTGTTCCCGTGCGCTGAGCCGATCGAGCCGGGCCAGCGCGGCGTCAAAGTGCTGCCGCGCCTTCTCCACCTCATGGAAGATGAACGACGCGTAGGCGTTGCCCAGCGCCGCGTGCGCGCTGGCAAAAGCCGGATCGAGCTTCAGCGCGTCCTCGTACAACTTCACCGCATCGCCGTGGCGGCCAGCGTTCCATGCCTCTGTGCCCGCGGTGTAGAGTCTGAGCGCCTCCAGGGAGCTCGTCGTCACCAAGAGAAGTGGCTGGTTCCCCCCCCGGATCGTGCGCAGCGATTCGCCCAACCGCCCGCGCAGCTCGGTGAGCAGCGCGTCGAGCCCCTCCAGCAACTCCGTACGGCTCCTCACCCGCGCCACCAGGCTGGCTGCCTCGAGGCCGGTGGCCGGGTCCACCAGGCGCAGGGTAAGAACGTACTCGTTCCCCACTCCCCGAAGCTCGGGCACGAGGAGCGCTTTCACCCCCGCGCGCTGGGAGATCTCCCGCCCAACCGCTTCATCAATTGGCGTGCCCGTGGGCCGCTGCATGAGCTCCAGCACGCCCTCGACCCGCGAACGCGGGACAACGTTCACGTGTCGCGATTGCTGCAGTCCCACGTTAAGCGCAAGACCAAGCGCAGGGGCCAAATCGGCTTCCCCCTCACCGCCTTGCAAATCGGTGACCAGCACCCAGTCGCGTTGCTCGAAGCCCAGAAGCGGCGGCGGCCGGAAGGGCCGGAGGGCTAGCACCACCAGTACGACAGCGGCTGCGAACAGGAAGCCTGCCCGGGTTGCGAGGTGGAGCCGACGCCAGCCGGCGACGAAGCTCAGCCACGTACTACGGGGTCGGGCCTCCTGACCGGTGACCGGTATGCCGGAGGTGAGGGCCTCGGCGAACTGGCCGGCGGTGATGAACCGGTCTGCGGGCGAGGTGGCGAGAGCCTTCGCGATGTTGCTTTCCAGGGCGGGCGAAACGGACGCCCGTACCGTCCGCAGCGCCGGTGGGGGCTCCACCAGCTTGCGGGCCAGAACCGCCTGCGAGGTCGAGGCCGCAAACGGTGGATCGCCCGCCAACATCTCGAAGAGCACCGTGCCGAGGCTGTAGACGTCGCTCCGGGCGTCCACGTCCTGGGTGCCGGCCGCCTGCTCGGGGCTCATGTACGCCGGCGTCCCGATGGCGATGCCCGTTCCTGTGAGCTGTTCCCGGTCGGCCCCATCCAGTGCCCGGGCAATGCCAAAGTCAGTCACCAGCGCATGCCCGGCCGAGAGCAGGATGTTCTCCGGCTTGATGTCGCGGTGCACGATCCCCACGCTGTGCGCGTAGCTCAGCGCGTCGGCCACTTCGCGGGCAATCTGGAGCGCCTCCTCCAGCGGGAGCTGAGGTTCCCGCTTCAGGCGGCTCCGCAGCGACTGGCCCGCGACGTACGGCATGACATAGTACAGGAAACCGCTCGCCTCGCCCGAATCGTGCAGCGGCAGGATGTGCGGGTGGCTGAGCTTGGCGGCGATCTCAATCTCGCGGTGGAAGCGCTTGGGACCGAGAAAGGCAGCAAGTTCGGGACGCAGGACCTTCAAGGCGACCGGACGGCGATGCTTGAGGTCTTCGGCCAGATAGACCGTCGCCATCCCACCCTGCCCCAGCTCGCGCTCAATCCGATAACGGTCGGCGAGCGCGGCCGTGAGGCGAGCCGTGGGGTCAGTCACAAAAGCCAACGACTGGTCAGGTGATCCACGGCCAAAGGCCGCGGTAGGCTGGTATCCATGCCAAAGTCCGAAGGACGGGCCGAACTAAGATGCCGGTCGGAATCGGAATAGGAGTTTCAATCGGCCCTCCCAACGTACGGCTGGGTGAACGAACCGTCCAGGGAGGCGCAGGGAAGCTGAGGGGGAGGTCGAGGCGGTGCTGGCGCCCGGGCCAGCGGCGCGGGGCACGACGCGCAGAGCGTCGCGTTGTTTGCGCCCATCGGGATGATCTTTGTGCCGAGCGTGCGCGGGATCAGCCACTCACCCCGGGAACATTCGCGCCCGGAGGACATCACGGCCGGGGCGAATGTGCTGCTTCAGGCGCTGTTGGACCTGGACGGGTCCGGGTAGGACGAGGCGGTACTCGCATCCTCCAGCGTCTCGTCCGCACTGGAACTCTGGGAGATTCGCCTCAACACGTTGGCGATGTCCATGCCTCCTCCCCCGCGGCAGCTAGCGCGCCAGCCAAGTCCTTCGCCAGCCACGGCCTCGATGCGGTGGAGGTGGGGATCGCCGTCAGCGCCCTCTTCTTCTTCCCGGTCTCGAGACTCACGCGGCCCGAGGGCCGTCCTTAGCTTACCGGGATGATGAGCTCGCCCGCGCTCCAGCTGGCCCGGACAGCCTGGGACGATCCCGCCCTCACGTTTGCCGCGGCGTTGGGCGCCGGCGTGATCGCCCAGGCCATCGCCCACCACCTCCGCCTGCCGGGCATCGTGCTGTTCCTCGCGTTTGGGCTCCTCCTGGGACCGGACCTGCTGGGCGTCGTCCGGCCCGACACGCTCGGCCCCGGGCTGCGCACCATCGTGGGCCTGGCGGTGGCCGTGATCCTGTTCGAAGGCGGCCTGAACCTGAACATCCGCGGGCTCCAGCGGCAGGCCAAGACCATCCGGCGGCTGGTCACCGTGGGCGGGCTGATCACCGCCTTTGGCGCGGCGGTGACGGCGCGGGCAGTCATGCACTGGGATTGGCGGACGGCGATCATCTTCGGCACCCTCGTCATCGTCACCGGCCCCACCGTGGTCGGCCCGATCATCCGCCGCATCCGCGTCATCCCCCGCCTGCGGACGATTCTGGAAGCCGAAGGCGTGCTGATCGATCCCATCGGCGCAATCATCGCGGTCGTGGTGCTGGAGGTGCTGCTCGCCACGACCGCCGAGTCGGCCGCCCTCGAGCTCCTCGGCATCCCGGCGCGGCTGCTGGTCGGGTTACTCCTGGGCATCGCGGGGGGCTTCGTCATCGGCCTGGTGCTCCAGCGGGAACGCACCGTCCCACCCAACGTGCGCAACGTCTTCACCCTCTCGCTGGTGCTCGTGTTCTACGCGGTGAGTGACGCCATTCTCCCCGGTAGCGGGATCCTGGCAGCGCCCATCGCCGGTCTGGTGGTGGGCAACCTGCCGGGACGGCTCCCCGAGGGCCTGATGGGGTTCAAGGAAGAACTGACCATCATGCTGGTCGGCCTCCTGTTCGTCCTGCTCGCCGCCGACGTGCGGGTGGGGGAAGTCACCAGTCTCGGCTGGCCAGCCATCCTCACGATCGCGATCCTGATGCTGGTGGTGCGCCCGGTCAACGTGGCGTTGTGCACGGCGGGCTCGGATCTCTCACGCAAAGAGAAGGCCTTCATCGCCTGGATCGGACCCCGCGGCATCGTGGCGGCCGCGGTGGCGTCGCTTTTCGCCCAGGAGCTGGCCACGGCCGGCATCGCGGGGGGCGGGCAGCTGCGCGCGTTGGTGTTCCTCACGATCGCCGTGACGGTGCTGGTGCAGGGCCTGAGCGGACCGCCGCTCGCCTCACGTCTGGGACTTCGACAACGCCTCGACGTGGGGTACGCGATCGTCGGCGCGAACCCCTTGGCCCGGGCGTTGGCCCGAGCGTTGAGCGAATCCGAACCCGAGGTGGTCCTGATCGACTCGAACGTGCAGGAAACGACCGCGGCGAAGGACGCCGGCTTCAACGTCGTCTTCGGCAACGCTCACGATGAGCGCACCCTACAGCGGGCGGATGTCGAGGGTCGCCGGGGATTTGTCGCGGTGACCAGCAACGAAGGCGCCAACGCGCTCCTCGCCAACCGCGCGCGGGAGCTGACGTCCCGCCCGCAACGGTTCGTCGCCGTGGCGCGGGGCAAGGCGGGCGTACAGGCCGCTCAGCTACGCAACGCCGGTCACCAGATCCTGTTCGCCCGGCCGGTGGAGCTGCAGCAGTGGATCCACGCGTTCAGGGTCGGCACCGCTGAGGCGCGCACCTGGCGATTCACCGGGCCCGCCGAGGACCAGGCGACCGAGCTGATCCGGGGACGGGACTGGGCCGAGGTACAGCTGCTCCCGCTCGTGCTGGTCCGCAAGCGCGGCGCCGCACCCGTGAGCGACCGGACCACGATCCGGATCGGCGATGAGGTGACGTTCGCCATCTTGAAGGACCAGGCGGAGCGCGTCCGGGAGCGGCTCGCCGCCGCCGGCTGGGCGGAGCGTGCCGCCGGCGCGCCCGCGCCGGCCGCCCCCGGCCCCGCCCTCGCCCCCGCGGGCGATGCACCTCTCGCTGATGGGAGCGCCTAGCGGACAGGTCCACCGCGAACGCGAGTCCCCCCGCCGCCCGCGAGGATTCCCATCAGGCGCGGGCGGACTCCCCCGACCCTCGGGGGAATCTCTTGGAGGGTCGAGAACGCTCCCCGCGCGCAGGGGAATTCCCACCAGGCGTGGGGGAACGTCCCACACCGTTGGGGGAGTCCCCGCGGGGCTCGGGGGAGCTCCTGGCACCCTGATGGAAATCCGTTCTCGTCAGAATCTGCTCGACGTTTGTCGGCCGCCGGCCGTCCCCGGTGTGGAGGTAAGCCGCGTGCGCCTCCGCCTCAGGATCCTTGGGGGTCCGTGGCCGCGCTAACGGCGGGGAAATGACGCATGCCTTCATAGTCTGCGCACCGTCGGCGGAGGCAGGCCTGCAACCGGGCAATGCAACGCTGCAGTCGGCGTATGTAACGATGCAGACGGCAAAGGTGACGCTGCATCCGGGCGATGCGACGGCGCAAATGGGGGCGGTAACGTTGCAGACGGCGGTTGCACCGTTGCAGCCGGCCGCGGCGCCGTTGCAGATCGCGCATGTCACGTTGCAGAGCGGCGATGCGACGGTGCAAACGGCCGATGCGACGTCGCAGATGCCCGATGTCACCGGGCCAGTCCGCCGGCCTACTCGCGCTCCTGACGCATCTCAACCATTTGGCGGAGGGTGAGCGCGATCTCGAACACCAGGATCGTCACCGCCCAATCCAGGACCTGCCGCGGGTAGACGTTGATGAACGGGATGCTCCCGCCAAAGAGGTTGAGCAGTTTCTCCAGCGCCGCCAGTCCAAACAGCAGAAACGCGGTGCCGAGGAACGCGGGGGCGGTGTACAGACCTGGCTGGGATGTCATGGAGGCTCCTGGGTGGGAGAGGCGTGAGGGCGGCGCCGCACCAAGGCACAACGCGGCGGCCAATCTAACAGCGTGACGACGTCGACATGCCGGAGCTTAGCCGCCGCGCAACAATCTGCCACTTTCCGCGACGATTTGACTCCCTTTCCGCCGGTTGGAATCCCAGGTTGTACCCGCGGCACGGTGGCGTGTGTGAGGCGGCGTCTCGGCCCTCGGGCTTATCGAGGTTCGCAACCGGTCAGGTGCTGGTGTGGCGAAATCGGTAAACGCGGAAGTCTCACACACTTCCGGGCGCAAGCCCTTGTGGGTTCGAGTCCCACCACCAGCACCGCCGCACCAGGACCGGGCCTTGCGATCTCGCGTGCCTTCGTCCATTTTCTTTCCAGTGTGTGAGGCTTCTGCGTGGAGCCGGGCGTCCTTCGGGGCCCCGGCTCTTCGTACGTTTGGGCACCGACTCACGCGGCACGGGCCGGTGGTACACCGCTGAGACCGGGTTCCAGATCGAAGCTGACCCGGACACGGTGCGCCCGCCGGACCTGGCGTGGAAGTCCTGGCGCACGACGATCACCTGACGGACACCGGTCTGACCCCTTCGGGCGTCAGGCTGGTTCTGGATCAGGTCCTGGAAGCGCTCGTCCCCTGAGGCGCCCTCTCGCTGGCGGCGCAATTCGCCGCGTCCCCGCGGCCCCTCTATCTTAGAGGGGCCAATGCCCGACCCCATCGAAGCCCTCCGCACCGCCCTGGCCGGCCGCTACACGGTCGAGCGCGAATTGGGCGCCGGCGGCATGGCGACCGTCTACCTGGCCGAAGACGTGAAGCACCGCCGCAAGGTGGCGGTCAAAGTGCTGCGGCCGGATCTGACCCAGAGCGTGGGCCCGGACCGCTTCCTGCGCGAGATCGAGATCGCAGCCCGGCTCCAGCACCCGCACATCCTGCCGCTGTACGACTCGGGCGAGGCGGGCGGCTTCCTGTTCTACGTCATGCCCTACGTCGAGGGAGAATCGCTGCGACACCGGCTCACCCGGCAGGGCGAGCTGCCGGTGGCGGACAGCGTGCGGATCCTGCGCGACGTGGCGGATGCGCTGGCCAAGGCGCACGCGCAGGGCGTGGTGCATCGCGACATCAAGCCGGACAACGTGCTCCTGGCCGACCGCCACGCCATGGTCGCCGACTTCGGCGTCGCCAAGGCGGTGAGCGAGGCGACCGGCCGCCACGGGGTCACCACCGCCGGCGTGGCCCTCGGCACGCCGGCCTACATGGCGCCGGAGCAGGCCGTCGCCGACCCCAATCTGGATCACCGGGTAGACATCTACGCCTTCGGCGTGCTGGCCTACGAGATGTTGACCGGCGAGCCGCCGTTCGGCGGCAGCAGCGCGCAGCAGATTCTCGCCGCGCACGTGACGGAGGCGCCGGCCCACGTGACGGCCCGCCGCGACACCGTGCCCCAGCCGCTCGCCGAGTTGATCATGCGCTGCCTCCAGAAGAAGCCGGCGGACCGCTGGCAGTCGGCCGAAGAGCTGGTGACGCGGCTGGAAGCCATCGCCACGCCGAGCGGCGGGGTCACGCCCACCACGGGCGTGCCGATCGCTGGCCCGGCGGCCGGAGCCCGGCGCTTCGGCATCCGGCCGCGCGCCGCCGGGATCGGCGTCGCCGCGTTCGCGGTCACCGCCGTCCTGCTGGTGTGGGCGCCGTGGCGCGGCGGCGGCCCGCCGGCCGATCCCAATCTGGTGGCCGTCCTGCCCTTCCGGGTGGTGGGCGGTGAAACCGCGCTCGCCGACCTGCGCGAGGGCATGGTGGACATGATTGCCGCCTACTTGACTGGCGAAGGCGGCACCGCCCGCGCCGCCGATCCGGCGGCTGCCATCAGCACCTGGCGCGCGCGCGGCGCCTCGCAAAGCAGCGACCTCTCCGAGACCGACCAGGTGGCGGTGGCCCGCGCCCTGGGTGCGGGCCGCCTGCTCACCGGCTCGGTGGTGGGCACCGAGTCGCGCCTGGTCTTCCGCGCCACGTTGGCCGCGGTGCGCGGGGGCGGCCCGCCCATTCAGGCCACCGTGGAAGGCCCGGCCGACAGTTTGCTCCAGCTGGTGCCGCGCCTGGTGGGGCAGCTCCTGGCCCAGAGCGAAGGCATGGCGGCGGATCAGAGCGCCAGCCTCACCACCAACTCGCTGGCGGCCTTGCGCGCCTACCTGCGCGGCCAGGCGCATTATCGCCTCGGCCAGTTCGGGGACGCCGTGAACCGCTACACGGAAGCGCTCCAGAACGACAGCAACTTCGCGCTGGCGGGCGCGGGGCTGGTCGGCGCCAACGGCTGGATCGGCAGCGCGACGCCGGCCATGGTTGGGCTGGCGCAGCGTGCCGCCTGGCGCAACCGCGAGCGCTTGAGCGCGCGCGATCGTGCGCTGGTGGCGGCGATCATCGGCCCCAACGGTCCCGATCCGGACGCCCGGGCCGCGCACCTCCAGGCGGCGCAGGAGGCCACCGTGGTCGCGCCGGACCGGGCGGAGGCCTGGTACTACTACGGCGACGATCTGTTTCACGACGGGGCCCTCCTGGGCCAGGACGACCCGCTGGGGCGCGCGGAGCAGGCGTTGCAGCGCGCCTCGCGGCTGGACTCAGCACAATCCGGCATCCTGCAGCACCTGACGCTGCTCGCGGCCCACCGCAACGACACGGTGGAGGTGCGCCGCTTGCTGCCGCGACAGATCGCCACCATGGGCAACCCGTGGCGCAGCGCCGCCGAGCAGTGGTTCGCCGGCGTCTTCCTGGGCGATACCGGTCTGCGCGACCGCGCCCTGAGCCTGATGACCGATTCCCTGACGGGCGATCTCGACGGCATCGGGATGGTGGCCTTCTCGGTCCCGTTTTTAACGGAGCACACGGGCGAAGCGCGCGACGCGATCGCCCGCCTGCGGCGTCGCGCCGTGCGCCAGGACGATCGCGACTTCGTGGCGCTCTTGCAGGCGTTTCTCGCGCTGGACACTGGGCGGCCCCAGGAAGCGAACGGCTTTTTCGCCGCCCTGTCGCCGAGCGGTGAGATCCCGGTGGATGCCATGCAGGTGAGTGCCGCGCTGTTTTGGGACGGCGACTCCGCCGCCGCACGCGCCGCCGCCGCCCGTTTGGCCGGTGCCGCTGAGCGCGGCGTCAGGCAGCGCGTGGAGGAACGGTGCTCCTTGGCCCTGTGGCGGCTGGATCTTGGCGACGGGCCAGCCGCCACGGCGGCCGCCCGCCGGCTGCGCGAGCTTACGGCGGGCAGCGATCCCGCCTGGCCGCCCACGCAGGGCCAGGTATGCGCCGCGGTGATCGAGGCGATGGTGGCGCAGCGGGCGGGACGGAGCGACGCCGGCCGCCTCATCGACGAGCTGGACCGGACGTTGCTCACGCTGCCGTATCGATCCATGAGCTGGGAGAACCTGGCCGTGGCGCGGCTGTTGGAGGCCCGGGGCGAGTACGCCCGCGCGGCCGCAGCGGCGGGGCGGTTCCGGTACTTTTTCGTCTACACCACGTTCTTATCTACCCATTACCGCGAGGCGGGGCGTCTCTCCGAGCTGGCGGGCCAGCGCGAGCAGGCCATTGACGCCTACACCCGGTACCTGGCGCTGCGGAGCGATCCCGAACCGGCGCTCAAGCCGGAGGTGGACCGGGTGCGGCAGGCGCTGGCGCGATTGACGGGAGAGAGCCGGAACTGAGCGAGGTCCACCCGTTGTTCACCGGGATCCTTGCGGCCGTTTCAACCCAGCCCGTACATGACGGGCGTTCCGTCTCACGACCCAGCGCCCTTCATGGCTCTTCCTCGCCGCAATTCCTCACCCGTTCGCCCCGCACCGTGCCGATGGCCGCCGTGATGCCGGAGACGTTGCTCGGCAGCTTCGTTGAAGTGGATGCGGGGACCGGCGCGGGGGCATAGGCGAAAGTACCCGACCGCATCAAACCACCGCGCGCCGGCCATACGGCCTAATCTGGCCGTGGTCCGGGCCGCGAACGAACGAGTCGGCGGACTGGCTGAAACATCATGTATGCTTTTTGGGGCAGTTGACCATGATTAAGGGCCCGGCCGAGCCCGGTGATCAGCGCGCCCGTTGCCGCCGCCGCCACGGGACGGTCGAAGCCGCAAATCCATGAAGCCCTCGAGCAGCTCCAAGCGGCCGGGGTGTTGCTGCCCCTGTCGGCCTCCCGACGTAACCGCTCCTGGGAAGCGGACGGCTTGCTCGATCGGTTAGAGCGGCTTGAAGCTGGTCAACTGCCGTCGTGACCAACACCCGTCATCACGGGACCATCTCTGGGACGAGTGCTGTGCTCCTCCACCAAGCGGTTCAATGACCTTGGTCGGGCTAACGAGGATGTAGAATAAGTCGCCAGCGTTGCGAGCGCGCCGATTCAGGGGGTCCTTCGACCATCGCCTAGGTCACGATCGTCGTTCTCAGGGTAAATATGGAGGCCGAACTTTCCACATCATCCCTCGTGAATCGAGCCCCCGACTTTTCCTACATCCTCGACGACTCAGCGCTCAGCTGCGGGCGACTGGCCGACGGGCGAGCCGTTAGTCCGGTCGCAACGCGCGCACAACCGCAAAGTTCCTCATGAACGCACGCGCCCGGCTGCTGCAGGCGCTTTGTTAGACACCAACGTTATTCGTAAGCGGCGCTCCGGTGGCGGACGACCCTGACATCCACTAGGCGTTCATCATCGGAGACGGTGTAGATCACGCGGTAATCGCCCACGCGAATCCGCCACAGGTTGTTGGAGCCGCGAAGCTTACGGCAGCCCGAGGGACGAGGGGTCGTCGCGAGGGCCTCGATCCGGCGGACCAGACGGGTCACCAGCGTAGGGTCCAACGCCTCAAGTTCGCGACGCGCCGAACGCGTGAAGGTAACGGTGTACTCAGCGGCCACGCGGCAGCTTGCCCGACTGCCGCAGCCGCGCCTTCACCTCCCGCAGCGACTCTCGCGGCTCCGTCTCGCGCTCGCGCGCCAGAGCCGCATCGTAGATGTCTTCCCACAGTGCAGCGTTCTTCTTGAGGTCGATGAGCACCGCGGTCTTCTGACCACCTTCATCGACCAGGAACTGGACGCCTCGAACTGCACCATTCTTCATGTCGATACCCAGCTCAGGGTTCTCTGTAAGATCACGGGTTGGCGCGCGTGTGTCTAACGAGTATTGGACCGGCGGACTCGTCCCCTCACGGGTTTCCCATACGCGTGGACGCTACGCCTCGGCGGCGTAATCCGCCATCCCTGCAAGCGGGGACCGCAGGTCCCTCGGAGAGCGATGCCGAGCACGCCCGAGCGTGTGAACCGTTAGCATTGATCGGGGGACGGCGTGCCCGCTAACCGACTCACACTTCTGCTGCGGGCGACGCCCGCGGCCCGAACGACCAACCTCCTACTCTCCAAGCAGGCTGATCTTCCTGCCTCCTCCAGCCATAACATCGGGAAGGACTGTCACTCAGCCGCGCTACTTCCAGCGGGTTTCCTTGACCTCGGCCAGCACGGCGTTGGACGGGTTGAACACCACGCCGCTGGGCCGGCTGGGGACC
>DASWGV010000103.1:0-31917 GCA_036393515.1 Gemmatimonadales bacterium
CATCCGCCAGCGTCTCCCGCCAGGCGTCGTGGACTAGGGCAGTGGGTGCCCACCGCCATCGTGGTGCGGCGGGTACCGGCGGTGGGATTCGAACCCACACGGGCCACAAGCCCCAGGGCGTGTGAGACGCTTGCGTCTACCAATTCCGCCACGCCGGTGACCACTTCACGATCCGAGGATCGCTGGCAACCTCTCACACGGGTTGCGCTGCCGCGGAAGACAAGTTGGGGCCAGCAATGGTCCGAGGTGTAACCTATTACACGCGAAACCAGGTGATTCGATTGCGGACGGACTGGCCGGGAGCCCAACCCGCCGCCGGGCACGTGCCAGGGGATGGTGACCCAGGGACACCCTGTAACCATTTGCCCGCCACGGCCGTCTAAGGAGGAAACGCCACAGGAACCACCCATGCACCAGAGCCTCTCGATTGCCCTGCTCCTCGCCCTGGCCGCCCCGGGCCTCGCCGCCCAGGGCCGGGTCCTCTCCGACGACGATTGGTGTGACCGCGACTGGGGTCGGGGAGACGACCGGGAGCGCCTCTGTGAAGTCCGAGAGATCATCATCCCGGCGGGTCGCAGCACCATCACCATAGACGCCGAGCCGAACGGCGGCATCACCGTGGAGGGGTGGGACCGGAACGAAATCCGCATCCGGGCCAAAGTCGTGGTCCACGCCCGTTCCGACGACGCCGCGCGGGAGATTGCCGATGAGGTCCGGATCGTGACCGACGGCATCATCAACGCGGACGGCCCCGAAAGGCTGGCCCGCCGCGAGTGGTGGTCGGTCAGCTTCGACGTCTCAGTCCCCCGCCGGTCCAACCTGGACCTGGAATCCACCAACGGCGGGATCGGCATCACCGATGTCGAGGGCACGATCGCGTTCCGCACCACCAATGGAGGCGTTCACCTCACGCGCCT
Organism: Gemmatimonadales bacterium; assembly: GCA_036393515.1. Taxonomy (GTDB): domain Bacteria; phylum Gemmatimonadota; class Gemmatimonadetes; order Gemmatimonadales; family GWC2-71-9; genus JACQHC01. The sequence goes on from DASWGV010000103.1 coordinate 918, forward strand.
GGCGGGTGACGTGCGCGGGCGGTCTACCAACGGCGGCATGGACGTGGCGCTGGATGGGACCGAATGGCGCGGGGCAGGGCTGGACGTCAGCACCACCAACGGCGGCGTGAAGCTCGCCGTCCCCCCCGACTACAACGCTCGGCTGGAAACCGGGACCACCAACGGCCACATACGGGCAGACTTCCCGCTCACGGTGCAGGGCCGGATTGACCGAAACATCACGGCTGAGCTGGGAAGGGGCGGGAAGACCATTCGCGTGATGACGACCAACGGGGGAGTGGTGTTGCGGCGGGGCGCGGGGACGTAACGCCGGCTTACGGATTACGGCTTTGCCACCAACTCGGTCGCGAACAGGCCCAGCTCGTCGTTTTCCAGCAAGGCGTTGGGATCCCCGACGATCAGGCTTGGGTAGTGGAGGGTGGGGTCGTATTCAACGCGCAACGAGTCCGCCAGCAAGCTAATCGCCGTCTGGATTTGTCGGAACAGGCCCTCCACCGTGAAGTAGCCGCTGAATCCCGAAGCCGGCACCGAGCCGCTGCCGTCCGTGTAGGTAACCGCCAGGATGGTTGTGTCCATCACCTCGACGATGGCCTCCTTGAGCAGATCTTCCGTGCAGGCGGGGCAGAACCGGTTGAACTTGTACTCATAGTGTGCCGGGGCCGCCGCCTGCCACAGGCCATACCGCCGGTTCAGCTCCTCTTGCGTGGCCTCCCAGCGGGTACTTTGGAAGGTGACGCTTTCGCAGCCAAGCAAGCCGCCCGTTATCGCCAGGGCCAACACCCCCGCGGCCCCGCGGCTCAGCCGCCTTCCCTTGACGGTCATCCGTCCTCCAGCCATCTGGGTGAAAACCTCGCGTCGTATCTCACCGCCCGCCTCCCACTTGCCTGGCCAGCTCTGCTTCCGCCGCTATATACCCGAACGCCGCCCATTGGCTCCGTCCTGCCTGAATCGCCCGGAGCACCTGGTCCGCCTCGGTCCGCCGCTGGTTGTACCAATGCCAGTTTCCGACGCCATAGGCCGTCGTAATGTCCTGAAGGGACGCCTCCGCGCCGGCCGGCCGGTACAGCGAATCTGCCGGCAACAATCCCTGGTACATGAGCAATAGCCGGTGGTAAGCGGTGTTCTCGATGATAGGCATCCCGGCCGAAATCGGGGTCAGGACCATCCCGGCCTCATCGGGTCGGTCCAGGCGGCGGAGCGTCATGTAGAGCCAATGGGACGTGGCCACCTGGGCGTCGGGGTTCTGAGAGACCGCCATGCACTCTCGATAGGCGCGCAGGGCGTTCTCGAAATCACCCTGCAGGTAGTAGGCGAGTCCAAGATGATACCAAATGTTGAACTGCAGGGTACTGGTGGGGATGCCACGGGCGTTGGGCTGACCGTCTGGCTCAACCTCGTCCGGCCTGCCGGCCACCAGTTGGGCACCGCGCTCGAAGTCCTGCACGGCCAGGTCGAACCGGCGTAGCGTGATGTGTCGGTGACCACGGTGGCGATAAAACCGCGCGTCATCCGGGAACCGCCGGATGCCCTCACCAAAGATCGCGGCGGCTTCCCGATAGCGCCCCAGGTACGCCGTCCGGCGTCCCACCCAGATCAGCGCGTCGGCGCTGTTCGGTTCGCGGCCCAGCGTGGCCCGTGCCTCGGCAAGCTCAGCCTCCCGGGCCAGCCGAACGCTGTCAGGCAGCGCTGGAACCCGCAGCGTGTCGCCCAGCAGCGAAATGGCTTCCACGCCCTCGGGCAACTCGCCGGGGGTGCGCTCCGTACAAGCAGCGCCCAGTGCCGTAATGATCCCCAGCGCGATAACTCGATGTGTCCGCTCCACCCGTTGTTCCCGCGATCCGTTGCCGAGATGCTACCACGAGGCACGTGAGGGCGCTACGTCGAGGTTGGGTAGACGTGGACCTCCACCAACCTCCCTATCTCCTCTCGACCATCAGCCGCCGCTCGGCCCAGGCGGTCTGCTCGGCCACGCGCACCTCTATCCGCAGCACATAGGCGCCCCCGGGGCCGTCGGGCAATCCCAGGGCAAGCGACCGCGGGTGTACCGCCGGGGCATCGTCCAGGACTTCGGTCCAACCCAGACTGACGGATGGCTGGTTCCGCCCCGCCAGGCGGAGTGTCCGCGCCGCGCGACGAAGCCAGCCCTCCCCGGTCCGCGTGACGGTCAACGAGAAGCGGGCCACGACCGGCTGGTCTCCCCAGTCCCGGGTCTCCCAGTAGACCCCCACGCGGTCACCCGCGCGCACCACGCCATCGGTCCGCAGCGCGGAAAAGACCTCCTCCAAGGTGTTCGCCAACGAGTCCGGCCCCGGGGCGTCGAACAGGAGTGGGTCCGAGACCGCGAGGCTCGCTCCGCCCGAAAGGGGCAACCACCACCGCGAGCGAGCCGCTCGCGCGCTGTCGCCCCAGCCGACGGCCTCAAGCGACACCAGCCCCGGCTGCCATGGGATGGTGAGCGCCAGCCGAAACGGCCCGGGACCCATGCTGCGGCTCACGATCGCGGGCGTGATGGGACCCGGCAGGAACACCAACGCAGCCTCTCCCGTTGCTTCCCCTTGCAAGGGGTTCACTCCGGAGGTCCCTGGGTCGCCTGCCCACGTCCCTTCACGCTCATCCGCCTTCACGTCGAATGCCGCCACCACCACCGCCGAGGTCCCCCGCCTGAACACGCCGACCTGCGGGTCCCGCAGGGTCTCAAACGACCGCGCGTACGGCGGTGCATAGGTGGACCGAGGCCGGTCGGGGTCAATGTCCCACCCGCCCTGGGTGATGGTGGCAGGATCGGTGATGAACTGGCGGGTCGGCATGAACTCCCGAGAGCGCGGGGCATGGTGACTAATGATGGACCTGCCACCGCCGTCGTATCCCCGACGGGAGACATCGCGCTCCCAACCGGCGGGCCAACCGTAGCGGATAAGCAGCTCGTCCAGGTCGTCGCCCCAGCGGACAGCGTAGCCAGAGCGGGCCTGGTCCTGGAAGCGGCTGAGCACGTGGCGGGCGTAGTGTTCGGTTCGGCGTTCGTTACCTGGCGTCAGGTACAGCGGGTCCGCCAGCCACCAGATCCGCTCCTCCAAGGCACGGCGCCGGTCACACGGAGCGCGCCGGTACTCCCGCGGCACCTCATCGAGGACCCAGGACAAGTCCGTCCAGGCGCAGCGATCGGCCTGGGGTGCCCGGGCCAGGGCGGCGGCGAAGAGCGAGTCGGCCGGCGCGAAGCGCCGCGCCGCGTGGTGCACGTAGCCGGACAAGGCGAGGCACCACCAGGGTGTGCCTCCACACTCGGCGCCGGCGCGCGCGGCGGCGTCCAGCCGCCCGTGCTCCACCAGGTAACGCACCCGCTGGCCCGCGATCCAGTCGTGACCGGGGCTCAGCCTCCCCAGGCTGTCGAGTTGCGCGATCAGCCGGTCTCGGGCGGCCCTAACGCGGGGGTGCTCCGGAGGCGGAACCCAGTCGTCGTCGTCGCCATGCCAGAAACAAAACCGCCCCACGATCTCGTCGCACTCAGCTCCGGAGCTACCCATAGCCGCCGGCAGATGGTCGATTCGCAAGCGCTCGAACGCGGCCTGGGCCGCGCGCGCGGCGTCCAGTACGGCTGCAGAGTCGGCTGGCCCCGGAGCGGAGCCGGCCTGCGTGACAAGGAGAACGAGCAGCGAAAACGGGAAGGGCATGGGAGCCGCCAGTCACCGGAACATAAAGCGCGGCGGGGTGCGAGGGCAGAACAACGCCCTCGTACCCAGCCGCCCTCTTCCATCGCAGCGGACCGCCGCCGAATTCCTCTGACTCGCCCGTCCGTCCCCCGGTCCGTCTGGTCCGCCCCCGTCCGTCGTTAGTCGCTGGTCACCCTCGGCGCTACGATCTTCCCGTCCGCATCAATGATCCGGATCTCACCGAGGTTCAACTCCCGAATCCCGGCCTCGATCTTGGCCCGGTCACCCACAATGACCCACACCAGCCGGTCCGGCTGGACGAAGCGCTGTGCCAGCGCGTTGACGTCGGTCGTCTTGAGCGCCTGGACCCGCTGGGCGTAGGTGTCGAAGTGATTGTCCGGCAGGCCGTACTGCACGATCTCGTTCACCGAACCCAGGACGGCGGACATGGTCTCCCACTGGCCCGGGAGCGAAAGCGTGAGGTTGGCCTGCGCCATCTCCAGCTCCTGGGCGCTCACCGGTTTGTCCGCGCGGACGCCGCGCAGCTCGTTGATGACCTCCTGCACGGATTCCTTAGTCTTGTCCGTCTGCACCGGCGCGATGGTGATAAACGGGCGCTGGGCCCGGGCGTTCCACACCAGCGTGAACGCGCCGTACGACCAGTGCTTGTCCTCGCGGAGGTTCATGTTGATCCGCGAGGTGAATTGTCCGCCGAGCAGGGAGTTGAACGCCTCGATGGCCGGCTCATCCGGGTTGGCCTTGGGCGGCGCGAGATGCCCCGCGATGATGACCGACTGCTGCGAACCCGGCCGATCCAGCAGGTAGACCCCCGCATTCGCCGGCCGGGCGACGGTGGCGATGTTCTTCTGGGGCGTGTCCCCTCGCTGCCACCCGCGGAACAGGCGCTCCACCCTGGGTCGCAGCTCGGCGAGCGTGATATCACCCACCACGACCAGCGTGGTCTTGTTGGGCTTGAACCACGCCTGATGGAACCGGACCAGATCATCGCGCTTCATGCCCGCCACCGCTTCCTCCGTCCCGGATCCCGTGAGCGGAATGCCGTAGGCGTGTCCCTCGCCGTACACCAGGGGGGGAAACACCCGCAGCGCCATTTGGGTGGGATTCACTTTCTCGCGGCGGATCCGCGCGATGGTCTCCTGCTTGAGCCGGTCGAAGTCGGCCTGCGGAAACGAGGGGTTGAGCGCCACATCGGCCATGATCTCCAGGGAGGCATCCAGGTTGTCCTTCAAAGCCGACACCGAGATGAACGAAGCGTCGAGATTGGATCCGGTGCCGAGCGTTGCCCCCAGCAACGCCAACTGCTCGCTGATCTGGAGCGACGACCGGGTGGCGGTCCCTTCATCCATCATGTCCAGCGCCAACCGGGCGGTGCCCGGGACCGCCGACCGGTCCGCGGCGTACCCCGCGTCCACTACCAGCCGGAGGTTGACCTGGGGAATGGAGTGGCGCTCGGCCAGCACCAGCGTGAGCCCGTTGGGCAAGGTCGCCCGTTGGAGCCGCGGGAACCCCACCGAGGGCGCCGGTCCCGGTTGCGGGACCCTGGTGCGATCCACCGCGCTTTCGGCAACCTGATACGGTGGGAAGGGGTGCACTTCCAGCACGAACGCGCCATCGGCCAGCCAGGCACCGGCAGTCCGCTGGATGTCGGCGGCCGTCATGGCGGCCACGCGTTCCAGCCGCGTCTTATAGTGGTCGGGCCGTCCTGCGAAAACCTCACCCTGTGCCAGGACGTCGGACTTGCCGCCAAAACCGCCGATCCGCTCGATCCCCCGCAAGAAATTGGCGCGGAACTGGGTCTTCACCCGCTGCAGCTCGTCCGCCGTCGGACCATCGCGCAGGAACCGGCCAAGCTCCTCGTCCAGGGCTCGTTCCACCGCCGCCAGGTCGCCACCGGGCTGGACCGTCGCCTGAACCCAGACCTGCCCGCCGATCTCCCGTGGGTCAATGAAGGCCGCGACGTCCGTGGCGGTCTGGTCGTCATAGACCAGACGCTTGTACAGGCGCGAGGTCTTGCCGGCCGTGAGGAGGTCCGTGATCAAGTCCAGGTAATCCGAGTCCGCCGACTTCCACTGAGGAACGTTCCACACTTTATAGATCCGGGCCTGTGGGACGCGGTCCTGCATGACATGGCGGTGGGTTCCGGTTCGTGGGGAGGTCCATTGCGCCTGTTTGGCGATGGGCGGGCCCGACGGAATGGCGCCGAAGTAGCGCTCAACCTTCTGCTTGGCCGTCTGCGGGTCAATATCCCCCGCGATCACGATCACGGCATTGGCCGCTCCGTAGTACGTCTGGAACCACTCCTTCACGTCATCCAGCGAGGCGGCGTTCAGGTCCTCCATGGAGCCGATCACGGTCCAGGAATACGGATGCCCCGGTGGATAGGTGTTCTGGGTGACGATGTTGTAGGCCTGCCCGTAGGGCTGATCCTCGCCCTGGCGCTTCTCGTTCTGCACCACGCCGCGCTGCTCGTCCAGCCGGGCCTGGTCAATCACGCCGAGCAAGTGCCCCATCCGGTCGGACTCCATCCACAGCACGGCGTCCAGGGCGGAGGTTGGGACGTTCTGGAAGTAGTTGGTGCGATCCTCGTTGGTGGTCCCGTTGAGGTCGGTAGCGCCGAATCGCTCGAGCGCCTGGAAGTAATCCTCGTTGAAATGCTCGCTGCCGTTGAACATCAGGTGCTCGAAGAGGTGGGCGAACCCCGTCTTGCCCGGCTTCTCATTCTTGGAGCCCACGTGGTACCACACGTTCACCGCCACGATGGGCGCCTTGCGGTCCTGGTGGACGATCAAGGTAAGGCCGTTGTCCAGGACGAACTTCTGGAAGGAGATGTCCATGGTGGTGGCGGCGCCCTGCTGCTGGGCCGCCAGGCGCGAGGCGCCCGTGAGCGCGATCGCCAGTGACAGGAACCGAACGAGATGACGCAGCACGGCAACCTCCCAATGGGTGGGTATCAACTCAGTTAGACGCCTGGGGTTCCGAAACGGTTTCGCCAGTACGCGCTGGCACGGTTGCTGGACCACCGCTGGGGCTGCTTTGGCTCTGGCTCTCCCGGCCTAATCCCTCCTCCGTCCCGCTCGGGCGGGCCTCGTCCTGATCCACGTACTCCGCGCGATACATCCGGATCAGTTCGAAGAAATACGAGAGGCCCAGTGGACCGACCAGAATGCCCAGGATCCCGAGGTACCGGACGCCGGCGATCGCTCCCACCAGGGTCACCAGCGGATGGATTTGCGCCCAGCGGCGGTAGACCATGGGACGAATGATATTGTCCACCATGCCGACCACGGCGACACCCCACACCGCCAGCCCAATCGCGGCCGGCGTGCGGCCGTCCAAGACCAACGAGATCGCGCCGGGTCCCCACACCATGCCGCTCCCCACCAGGGGGAGAATGGCGAAGACCGCCGTGACAAACCCCCAAAACACCGCGCTGGAGAGGTCCAGCACCCAGAAGGCCAGGGCGATCAGCGCGCCCTGGACGACGGCGATGAGCAGGGTGCCGATCAGGGTGGACGTCGTCACGTCGCGGAACCGTTGGCGCAGCTTTTCGGTGTTGGCCGCCGAGAACGGGATGTAGGGGCGGGTCATCTCCCACGTTTCGTGGGGCCTGAGCAGGAGGTAGTACAGGGCGAAGAAAGCGACGGTCAGGTTCAACGCCAGCCGAGTGGCGGTGCCGATCAATCCGAACGCGCTCGACCCCAGCCAGCGCACCACGTTCTCGCCGAGGTCGGCCAGGCGGGGCCCCACCGCGTACTCGCCCACCCGGAGCTCCGCCAGACGGCGGAGCAGCGGACTCTGCACCACACCGCTCGCGATTTCCTGGGCCTGCCCCACGATCACCCCGGCGAACGAGAGGCCGGGAACGACCACCAGGAACACGGCGAGCAAGGTGAGGAGGCCGGCGGCGATCCCCGGGCGGGTGCGGGCCCGCAGCGCGTCGTTCAACGGGGCCAGCATGACGTACAGCACGAGCGTCCCGATGAGCCCGGTGGTGAACGGCGCCAGCGCGATCAGCAGGCCGACGCCGAGGAGAATGATCAGCGCGGCGGCGCGCTGACGGGCAGTGTCGAGATAGGGCAATGCGGCCCCCGTCAATGGACGGGGTAGTCTAGGGTATCTGTCTCCCGGCGGCCAGCGGAAGGGGCTCTCGGTTCACGACTAGAACGCCTGCGTGAAGGCGAACTGCCAGTGCGCTCCCTTCACCGGGCGGTCGAACGGCATGACCCGATCCACCTCGACGATGGCAAACCCCAGGAGATTGGCCCGCAGCCCAACGCCCGCGCTGGTGACGATGTTCCGGGTACCACCGCTCAGGAAGGAGGGCTTCTCACTCCCGGTCCAGGCCACGCCGGCGTCCAGGAAGCCCACCAGGTCCAGCGGCAGGATCCCGAACGCGCTGGGCCCGATGCCCAGGGCCCCGAGCGGCGGGAACCGCAGCTCGGCGTTGCCCACCAGGATGCGACTGCCCACCAGCTGATCGAACACCGGGCAGCCGGCGCTGGCGGCGGCGCACTCCGCGGTGGAGAACGAATTGAGGTCGTAGCCACGCACCATGCCGGGGTAGCCCAGGAACAGCGGCGCCAGCCGGGTGTCGTCGCCACCGGAGCCCCACCGCCCATAATGCATGATCCGCGCGGCCAGGGTGAAGGGGCGGGCCGGCATGACGTAGCGCCGATAGTCGGCCAGGGCATTGACGAAGTTGATGGAGCCGACCATCGGCGTCGCTTCAATGCGGTACCGCTGTCCCATGATGGGACCGGTCCAACCGAACAGCGCGTTGTCATAGACCAGCGCCGCGCTTCCCGAGGCGAGATGCAGGCCCGCCGGGCTCGGGAGGTCGATCTTATCCCGTGAGCTGCCGCTGGCGTCCGTGATGACGGTCTCCACCTCCCGCTGGAACTGGACGTTCCGATACCCCGCGCTGAACTCCATTCGCCGTACCCGACTGAACGGGTACGCGGCGAACGCGGAGACATCCCGGTTGATCTGCCGGAACAGGAAGGTCTGCTCGATCAGGTTGCCAACCCCGTCGAATCCGTAGGCGTAGGACCCGGTGATGTAGGGAATCTGCTGGATGGCGAAGCCCCAATTGAGCCGTCGTTGCAGGTTCTGGTAGCCCGCCAGCCCGGCGATGTCCCGCAGGCCCCCCTGGACCTGGAGCATGGTCACCACGTTGTGGGTGCCAAGCATGTCGCTCCAGTAAAGCGACGCGCCGCCCCCGAAATACGTGCCGAACCGGTCCGAGCCGAACGTGAGATAGGGATCGCTCACATAGTCCAGCGACAGGCCAGCGTTGTACGGCCGGGTCCTGAAGCCGTCCGTGCCCGGCAGGCCGAAGTTGGGGTTCTCCAGCATGGCGATGACCTGCGGCCGCTCACGCCGGCTGGGCGGCAACCAGGCCCGCCGCAGGTCTGTTTCCGGGCCGGCCAGAGGCTTGCCGGCCAGCAGCGCCGGATCGTCAATGCGGTAAACGTTGTAGGCGCCCCGCTCATAGGTGCCGAACGCCAGACGTCCCGATTCCGACGCGACGGACAGCGCGGGGCTGAGCGCTGTGATGCCGGAGACGCCGGTGTAGAGATCGGTCACCTGGTACACCCTGCCCGCCGCCACCTCGAGCCGGTATACGTTGGTGGCACCGTTGCGGTCCGACAGGAAAAAGATGCTGCGGCCATCCGGGCTCCACTGCGGGTTGATGGTCTTGGCGCCGGGAAAGGCCCACAGTGCGCGCGCCTGGCCCGTGGCTACGTTCATCAGCGCCAACCCGTAGGCCCCCGTCCGGAGCGTGGCCAGATCGGTGCTGAACCGATCGGTGACAAACGCAATAGAGGAGCCGTCCGGCGACCAGGCCGGTTGCAGATCCGCGTACGGGTCCGCCGTCAACTGGAGCAAGGTGTCGGCTTCGAGGTCGTAGACGAACAGATTGGACAGGCCGCCCGCCAACGCCGAGAAGGTGATACGCCGGCCGTCCGGGGACCACGAGGGGTTGAGGACTTCGTCCAGGCTCGGCAACCGGATCTCGCGCGTGGCACTCCCCTGCTCGGCATTGAACACGGACAAGATGGGGGCGCCCTTGCTGATACCGCCGACCACGAACCGGCGGCCCTGGGCGTCCCAGGCGCCGGCCGAATTGATGAACTGGAGGCTCTCGAAGTGGGGGTCCACCGCCGAGCTGATCAGCTTGCGCTGCATCCCACCGCCGTCCGCGTCGGCCAGAAAGACGTCCACGGAGAACAGATCGCGCTCGGACATGAAGACGATGCGGCGGCCGTCCGGGCTGAGGGCCGGTGCGATGTTCAGCGTGCCGCCGGTGGTCTCCTCGTCCAGTACGATCTTGCCGTAGACCGCGGCGGAGTCGGTGACGTTCATCAGTGAATCAAACGCCGCCGCAAGGGCCCCGTGCCAGTTCTTGGACAAGGAATCCACCGGAAGGCCGGTGACCCGCTCAAGGGAGAGCAGGGCGTCTCGGGTGCGGCGGGCCGACTTGAGTATCCGGGCCACCGCGTCGTCCCCGTAGGTGCCCGCGATATACGACCACAGCGCCTGCCCCCACCGGTAAGGGAAGTAGCGCCCGTCGTTGAGTTTCTTGATGCTGGGCAGGCCATCCTTGGACTGGAGCGCGTCGCGCATCCACATGGCCGTGTGCGGATCCACCGGCCCGATGGACAGGTATTCCGCCATCCCCTCGATGAACCAGAGCGGAAGCCGGATGGCGACCGGCAGGTTGCGCTCCGAGACGCGGCCCGGATCCCCCGTGATGTCGAACTGGAAGGCGTGCACCAGCTCGTGGCCCAACACATGATCCGTCTCGGCCAGGGATCCAGCGAACGGAAGCACCACCCGCCGTTTGAACAGCTCGGTGACGCCGCCGGTTCCTTCTCCCAGATCACCCAGAATGGCGTTGGTCTGCTCAAAGTGTGGGTGACTGGCGTAGAGAATGACCGGTTGCCGGCGGTTGAGCTCGTGGTCCAGCAGCTGCGACAAGCGGGCATACCACCGCTCCGCCATTTGACCGGCGAGCTGAATGGCTTCGCCTTCCTGCGGGTAGTAGTAGATGTCGAAGTGCTCGGTTTCCAGGACGCTGAAGCGGAAATCCTCGTACTGCACCTTGTTCCGCCCGAAGTACTGGGCTTGTGCGGCGTTCCCCGCCGCCAGCGCTCCGAGTATCAGTGCCGACGTAATCCGCAGGTTCATGGGTGATCCTAGGTCAAAGCTGTGGCCCGCCATAACCGCTTGGGGCGACCACATAGTTGTACGCGAGCGCCGCCATCCTGTTCCGCAACCGGTGTGCCATCCTCGAGCGGGCGGTTGGCGGCCAAAAGATGGCCGGAACGGTGACATAGCGCACCTGGCGGCCTCCCGGCGACTCACACCGCGGAGACCGACTGTCCGCGGAGTTAGACAGGGTGTCCTCTGGGCCGTTAACCCAGACACGCCGGTCGAACCCACAAGCTGTCGGCCGTGGTGCGGCCGCTTACCTTCCGGCCCGTGCAACCGACACATCCACGCCAGCCTGGTGGCTCCGGGTGGCCGGGTTCCTGACGCGGACCTTGCCGTCGCGCTCGGCCGCGGTCCCATGATCCCCCAACGCATTCATCGTGGCGGACGGGAGATCGTCATTGCGTGGAGTGACGATCACGTAGGAACCTACCAGGCGCGCGTTCTCAGAATCGCGTGCCACTGCGCCGTGTGCCGCGACGAAGGTACCGGACGGCGGCTGCTCGACCCGGGGACCGTGCCGGCGGAGCTCGCGGCCGCATCCATTGCGCTGGTGGGTGCGTATGGGATCAAGATCCGGTGGAGTGATGGGCATGACACGGGGATTTACACCTACGAATATTTGATGGCGCTGTGCCCCTGCGATGCTTGCGTACGGGGAAGGGGCAAGGAGGGACGAGAAGCGACGAGGGAAGGGGAGTAAGGGGAGGGCCGGGTGGACCCCGTTTGCCATACGCTGGTCGGGCTGGCCCTGGCCGAAGCCGGGCTGAAGCACCGAGCGCCGGCCGCGACCGCCACGCTCATGCTCGGCGCCAACTTGCCGGACGTGGACGTCGCGTCCTACGCGTGGGGGTCCTTGGCGGCGTTGTCTTTCCGCCGGGGCTGGACCCACGGCGTGCCCGCGCTGGTCGTGCTGCCGCTGGTCCTGGCGACCCTGGTCTTTGGAGCTCTGCGTTGGCGAGGCCTCCGGCGCGGCGAAACGCTGGAGCGGACGGCGTTCGCGCAACTGACCTTCTTGTCGTACGTCTCGGTCCTGACCCACCCGCTGCTGGACGCGCTGAACACGTACGGCATGCGGTGGCTCATGCCGTTCGCCAACCGATGGTTCTATGCCGATACGCTGTTCATCGTGGACCCGTGGGTGTGGGGGTGTCTGGCGGCCGGCGCGTGGATGGCCCGGAAACGTCGAAGTGGGCGCCCCGCCCGTGTCGCGCTGGCCATGGTCATGGCATACATCGTGGCCATGTGGACCGGGACGACCGTCGTCCGGCATCAGGCGCGCGCGGCCACGGAAACGGCCCTGGGGCATCCCGCCGCCGGCGTCCTCGTCTCTCCGGTGCCGATGATTCCCTGGGAACGGCTGGTCGTGGTTGATGACGGAGAACGGTACCGGTTCGGGCGGCACCGTTGGTTCCGGCGGCCGGGGTTCGCGCTGGGGGACTACGCCGTGCAGAAAAACCATCGGCATCCGGCCGCGCTCGTGGCGGCGGCGACCCCCGATGGAGCCGCCTTCCTCCGTTGGGCGCGCCTACCGTTCTTTGTGGTGGTGGGGCATCGTGGCGGGACGACGGTCCACATCGTGGATGCCCGATACACCGCGGATCCCGCCGCCGGTTTCGGCGCATTCACCATAGAGCTGGCCACCGGCGTGGGCCTGAACACGGAGGGCGGGCGGCGCCGTGAAGCCGGCGCCGCCCGCCCGTCTTTAGGTCGCAGAGGCGGCTAGACCGCGGCCACCCGCACCTGATGCCAGGGCTGCGCGAATTGCCGGTTGTGTCGTTGCAGGCCGTTGATAGCGGCCTCCACCCCCCGCACCACCTTGCGCCGAAACTCGTCGGGCAGTTCGGTCGCCCCGGGCGGCAGCGTCACCGATGCCTCAAAGTCGTTGAAGAAGCAGCGCCGCTCCGACGGCTCACCCGCGGGCGTCGCGACTTTGCGGTTGTGGTCCATGTGGAGGTCCAGCCGGATGCTGTCGTGATATCGGAACAGCTCGGCTACGACGCGACCTGCCCCAATGCCATCGGGGAAAGACACCGGCGCCTCGCACCGCCACTCGCCCCCCTCGGATTCCGCGGAGGCGCCTTCCTCCGGGGACAGTTGGCGCAGGAGTTGCTCGACGGCACCACCGAGCTGTTCGATGGTCGTCTCGATATCGCGCTCAAGAGCGCTCAGACCGCTTTCAACGCAGCCCGTCATGCTCCCTCCAGGTAGGTCTCGCACTGCACCACGGTACAAAGCGAGAACCGTGCCACTAAAGGAAAACACCCTGTCCGAAACCGCGCAACCTGTTGGGGCCCCGAAGATTGCGCGGTCCCTCCCACGGCCCGGGTGCATGGGGACAATCGCGCGCAGCCGTCCATTTGTCCAGAGATCTGTTTCTCCGGGGTGGCACCGTGTGACCTGCGTCACCGCTGCCGAGTCTGGGCACAGGGCGCGCCCCTTGTCCGGCCGCTGGGGTGAAGGTATCGTTGAGCACAGATAACGACGTGCGGAACATAGGGCGAAAGCCCCGCGGTGAATTTGCAGCGCCTTGCCCGGCCGCGTAACAGCTCAGGACTAAAGGCGCTCTTTTTACGCCCGGTTATGACACTCGCTGACCGCCTTGGGCGCCCGCTCGGAAGTCTCCGTCTTTCGGTTACCGATCGCTGTAATTTGCGGTGCCGCTACTGCATGCCGGCCGACGAGTACGTCTGGCTGCCCCGCGCTTCTATCCTGACGTTCGAGGAGGCCGACCGTTTGGTCGGCGTGTTTGCCCGTGCCGGTGTTCGCAAAATCCGCCTCACCGGCGGCGAGCCCTTGCTGCGCCAGCAGCTTGAGCGCCTGGTGGGCTTGCTCGCTGCGCGGCGCGGCATCGAGGACATCGCGCTCACGACCAACGGCGTGTTGCTGTCCCGCGTGGCCGCGCGGCTGAAGGCGGCGGGACTCAGCCGGGTCACCGTGAGCCTCGATACGCTGCGGCCGGAGCGGTTTCACGGGTTCACGCGCAGCGCCCGGCTGGGCGACGTGCTCGCCGGCATCGCCGCGGCGCGCGCGGCGGGCTTCGGGGGGCTCAAGATCAACGCGGTGGTGGTGCGAGGTTTTAACGACGACGAGCTGGGTGATCTGCTGGAGTTCGGCCGGGCCAACGGCGCGGAGGTCCGGTTCATCGAGTACATGGACGTGGGTGGCGCCACTGGCTGGAGTCCGGACGGCGTGGTCACCCAGCGCGAGATCCTCGACACGCTGGCGCGACGGTACGGGGCGCCTGCCCCGGTGACGGAGGGCCGCGATCCCGCGGCGCCGGCGGAGCGGTTTGTCTTGCCGGACGGTACGCCGTTCGGTATCATCGCGTCCACCAGCGCGCCGTTCTGCCGCACCTGCGATCGCGCGCGTCTCACGGCCGACGGGGTGTTCTTCACCTGCCTCTACGCCGAGGAGGGGTTGGATCTGCGAGAGCTCCTGCGCACGGGCGTCTCCGATGATGACGTCCTCCGGCGACTGGTAGAGCGGTGGCAGGGTCGCACGGACCGCGGAGCCGAGGTGCGGCTGGCGGCGCCGGAGCGCGGGGCCCTGTATCAAGTCGCGGCACTTCGAGCGGATCCGCATCGTGAGATGCATACGAGGGGTGGATGATCGAGACAGGGGCAAATGCGGCAGAGGCGGCAGAAGCGGCAGCCGCCCTCCACTTCTCCGCCTCCCCGCGGCAGAGCGGCACGGGATTCCGAGCCGGTTCTCTACCGCTCTGCTGGGGCGAAGTGGGGTGGAAGGGGGTGGCCGCCGCGGCGTGGCTGGTCTCCGGGGGGGCCGCCTGCTCCCACAAACCTCCCCCTGACTTCGCGCCCGATCCCACCATTGTGGCGCGCATTCGCGCCATCCGTATCTTGCCCGCCACCGACCGCGCCTGTCCCGGCGAAGCGATTCGGGTCAGTTACCAGGCCGTGCTCAACGACAGCTCGGTGGTTCCGTTCGAGACCCGCTACGACAAGAACCGGCCGCCGCGGCTCCACGTGGTGTTCCTGAGCCGGACCAGTCCGGAGGCCTATCCGCTGGAGAGTGGCGACTGGAATACCAATGGCGATCCGCTGGCCAGCGCCATGAACGGTTTTCGGCTCAATGTGTTCATGCGGGCCAAGCCGTCGGTGAATGCGTCCGCCACGCTGGAGCCCTCCTACCATTGCCAGCCCCATGCGTTCGGGTTCGCGGGGGCTGCCGGAGACCGGGAAGTGCCGGGGCAGGACGGTCCGGACATCACGGTCCGACTCCGGACCCTACGGTCCCCCTTCTATGAGCGCCTGGTGATCGCGGGGATCGAAGTGGGCAACGCTCCGCCGTTCTTCGTGTTCGCCGACGCGGCCACGGTGCCGCCGGCGGACTGGCTGATTGTCGAGACCCGCGGCGGCCGAGGTGGGCGGGGCGGGGATGGAGCCGCGGGCGCGCCAGGCGCTGGCGGAAGCGCTGGCTGCCCCGGAGCGCCGGGTGGACCGGGCGGGCGGGGTGGCAGTGGTGGATCAGGGGCAGCTGGTGGGAGGGGCGGGCGGGTGTCGGTGATGGGGCCGGAAGAGGATCCCTTCCTCGTCGGCCTGGTCGAGGGAAGGAGCATTGGGGGTGAGGGAGGACCCGGGGGCCGCGGCGGCAAGGGTGGTGCGGGCGGGAAGGGTGGTGCCGGGCGGAGTGACGATCCGAACCGCCGGTGTCAGGCCGGAGCGGATGGCGCTGCCGGGGCCGATGGCGCCGCGGGATCAGAGGGGCGGCAGGGCGTCCCCGGTCCGCGGCCACAAACGCTGGTCATACCCGCGCGGGATGTGTTCCCGGCCATGCGGGTTCCGCCGGGCCTGGGCGCACTCCTCGACTACACGGAGCGCGGCCAGCGTTAAGACGCAGTTCATCCTCCGTTCACGTCTTACCATCGGAGTATAGCGGTCGTGATCATTGCCGTGCCAAAGGAAAGGGCTCCCGGCGAACACCGCGTAGCCCTCGCCCCTGACGCGATCAAGCGCCTGGCCAGCGGTGGCGTGACGGTGCGGGTGGAGCGCGAGGCGGGCGCCGCTGCGGGATTCACCGACGAGACCTACCGGGCGGCCGGGGCCGAGATCGTATCGGACGCGGCGGGGCTCTGGACCGAGGCGGACGTGGTACTCGCGGTGCGGCCGCCGGCGGAGCAAGACGTCGCCCGCCTGCGTGCGGGGGCGGTGTTGGTGGGCGTGCTTCAGCCCGCGTCCAACGCGCCCCTGCTACAAGTCCTGGCTCGCCGTCGCGTGACCGCGTTCAGTCTGGACGCGCTGCCCCGAATCTCGCGTGCACAGTCCATGGACGTCTTGTCCTCCATGAGCACGGTGGCGGGTTACAAGGCCGTGTTGCTGGCCGCGGCGGCGAGCGGGCGCTTTTTCCCCATGCTGACCACGGCGGCGGGGACCGTGCCTCCGGCCAAGGTGCTGGTGCTGGGCGCGGGCGTGGCCGGGCTGCAGGCGATCGCGACGGCGCGCCGCCTCGGTGCGGTGGTCCAGGCGTTCGACGTGCGGCCCGCGGTCAAGGAACAGGTGGAAAGTCTGGGTGCCCAGTTCCTGGCGGTGGACCCGGCCGACCTGGCCGCGGAAGGGGCCGGGGGCTACGCCAAGGAGTTGTCGGACGAACAACACCGGCGGGAGTTGGCGCTGATCGCGAAGCACCTGCCCCTGGTGGACGTGGTGATCACCACGGCGCTCATTCCGGGGCGCTCGGCGCCGGTGCTGATCACGGAAGAGATGGTGCGAGCCATGCGGCCCGGGTCCGTCATTGTGGACCTGGCGGCCGAGGCGGGAGGGAACTGCGCGTTGACCCGGACCGGTGAGGATACGGTGGCGCACGGTATCCGCATCCTGGGGCCGGTGAACGTGCCCGCCACCATGCCCACGCACGCCAGTCAGATGTTCTCGCGCAACGTGGCCACGTTTCTGCATCATGTCATCAAGGACGGCGCCTTGAAGCTGGATTTCAACGACGAGATCACCGCCGGGACCTGTGTGACGCGGGACGGCGAGATGGCGCACCCGGCCGCGCGCGCGGCAGTCACCGGAGGAGGCAGCTGATGGCCGGAGAGCTGGTGACCCTCATTGTGATCTTCGTCCTCGCCATGTTCGTCGGGTTCGAGGTGATCACCAAAGTCCCCCCCACCCTCCATACGCCGTTGATGTCGGGATCGAACGCCATTTCCGGCATCAGCATCATCGGCGCGCTGATCGCGGCGGGGCGGGGCGACGCGCGGACCAGCGAAATCCTGGGGTTACTTGCGGTGATCTTCGCCATGATCAACGTGGTGGGCGGTTTTCTGGTGACCGACCGCATGTTGCGCATGTTCCGCAAGAAGCCGGGGGATCGGCCGTGATCACAGCGTTCACGGAGCTCCTCTACCTGCTCGCGGCCGTGCTGTTCATCGTCGGTTTGAAGCGGCTGAGTTCGCCGGCCACGGCCCGGGGAGGAAACGTCATCGGGTCGGCGGGCATGGTCATCGCGATCGTCGCCACCCTGGCGCTGAGCGGGATCCTGACCTGGCGCATGATTCTGCTCGGCGTGGTGATCGGCTCCGCCACCGGGGCCGTGCTGGCGCAACGGGTGCAAATGACCGCCATGCCGCAGATGGTGGCGCTCCTCAACGGATTCGGGGGCGCGGCGTCGGCCCTGGTTGCCTCGGCCGAGTTTCTGTCCCCGCTGCCCACCGTGGGGGTAGGGGCGCCCCCCCACGTCAACCTGACGGTCGGGTTGAGCGTGCTGGTCGGGGCGGTGACCTTCTCGGGCAGCCTGGTGGCGTTCGGCAAGCTGCAGGAGCTGCTCACCGGCCGGGCCGTGGTGTATCCCCTCCAGAAGGTGTCCAACGCCCTGTTCCTGGCGGCCACCCTGGCCGGTGTCGTCTGGCTGGTGGTGCAGCCGGAGAACCGCGTGGTGTTCGCCGTGCTCGCGGCCCTGTCCCTGCTCCTGGGCGTGCTGGTGGTGATCCCCATTGGCGGGGCGGACATGCCTGTGGTGATTTCCCTGCTCAACTCCTATTCCGGCATCGCCGCGGCGATGACCGGGTTCGTGATCGCCAACCATGGCCTGATCATCACGGGCGCGCTGGTCGGAGCGTCCGGCATCATCCTCACGCAGATCATGTGCAAGGCCATGAACCGCTCGCTGACCAACGTGTTGTTCGGTGGATTCGGGGCCACCGCGGCCGTGGGCGGGGAGCGGGAAAAGGCCTTGGCGGCGCGGGGCGTGCGCTCCGTCACCCCGGAAGATGCCGCGACCATGCTGGCGTATGCCAATCAGGCCGTTGTGGTGCCGGGCTACGGGCTGGCGGTGGCGCAGGCGCAGCATGAAGTGCGGGAGTTGGCGGACCTATTGGAGAAAAAAGGCGTGACGGTCAAGTATGCCATCCACCCCGTGGCGGGGCGCATGCCGGGGCACATGAACGTGCTGCTGGCCGAGGCGAACGTGCCCTACGACAAGCTGGTGGAGATGGACGAGATCAACCCGCAGTTCAGTCACACGGACGTGGCGCTGGTGATTGGGGCGAACGACGTGGTGAACCCCGCGGCGCGCAGCAACCAGACCAGTCCGCTCTACGGGATGCCCATTCTGGACGTGGATCGGGCCAGGAACGTCATTGTGCTCAAGCGCAGCATGCGGCCCGGGTTCGCGGGGGTCGAGAACGAGCTGTTCTACGATGCCCGGACGTCCATGTTGTTCGGAGACGCCAAGGAGTCACTGAAGAAGCTGGTGCAGGAGGTCAAGGCCGTGTAGGGACCACCTTCGTGGCCACGATCTGCAGCATCACCACCACCGGCGTGATGAACACCGGGATCAGCACCAGGGGATACAGCGTGAGGAAATACGTGGCGGTGCGGCCGCCGAGCACCACAGCGCTGACCAGGTAAGCGGAGACGGCGATCCCGGCGACCGCCCACGCGGCCACCACACCGGATGCACGCGGGTCCCCGCGCGCCACCATGCGAGCCACCATTGGGGTGAACCCGGCGATGACCAGGTCGCCGGCTCCCGCCGGCACGGCCACCCAGGCCGGCAGGGCCTCGCCGGCCAGCGCAATGAGGAGCGCGGCCGACACCATCCGGCAGACTTGAATGGTTACGAGCGAGGCTGGCGGCGCTCCGGCGGAGACGAGATGGCGGGCCAGCCAGGGGGCCCGCGCGCCGCCGATTACGACCGGGAGGACCGCCGCGACGGCGATGGCCAGCCGCCAGCCCGTGCTCCCTCCCTCGAACACACCCAGGCGGGCCGCTTCCCACAGCAGCACGAACCAGGCGAGGGCCGTAGCCCCGGCCACGAGTCCCGCGCGGGCCCGCCCCCCCGTTACGGCGCCGGCAGCGGTAGCGTACAAGACCAGCATCAGGGCGCCGGCGAGCACGCCTCCTTCGATATAGGTGAAGAGTCCCCTCATGGCCGGATCACCCGATCAGCTCTCATCCTCACGGTGACGTCGCTCCCGTTTGAGCCGCTGGCGGCGTCGTTTGGCCGCGAGGCGCGCCTCCACCGCCGCCCGAGAGGGGCGGGTTTTCCGGCGGGCCTTGGGCGTCCGCAGGGCGTCAGCCACCAGCGTCCGGAGGCGCTCGGCGGCCGCGAGCCGATTCTGGAGTTGGCTGCGTCGCTCCGCCGCCACCACACGCAGGGTGCCGGTGGCGTCAAGGCGGCCGGCTAGTTTCTCCATGAGGCGGCGGCGCTGCTCCGCCGTGACGCTGGGGCTCTCCGCCACGCTCCATAACGCCTCCACGCGAGTAGCGCTGGTGTTGACGTGCTGCCCGCCGGGGCCACCGGCCCGGCTGGCGCGGAAGACCAGCTCCCCGTCCGGCACGCGGAACGCCATGGTGGTCCTGAAGATACGGGTGGGTGGAGTCGGGTAACAGGGAAGGACCAGACGGACAGGCGGACGACAAGGGCGGTCACCGGCGGGATATGGCAGCGCCATTGGCGAAACTGATCTGAACGGCACTAGTTTCGGCGTCGCCCGGCGCGGGAAAGGTGGGCTAGTCCGCCGTGGGAAACGAGACCTTCTCAGACGTGGCAGTGGTGCTGGCCGGTGGGGGAGCGCGCGCCGCCTATCAAGTGGGTGTGTTGCACGCCGTGGCGGAGCGGGTGCCCGACCTTCGGATTCCCATCATCTCCGGCGTGTCGGCGGGGGCTATTTCGGCCGCGTTTCTCGCCGGGCATCCCGGACCCATCACGCGCGCCGTGGGAGAGCTGCGGGGCGAATGGCTCCGCCTCACGGCGGACAAGGTCTATTCGGTGCCGGCGCGCGGCGTGGTCCGGACCACGTGGCACCTGGTGGGGGGATTCTTGCGGCGCCGGCCGGCGGAGCCCGCGGTGCGCGGCCTGCTTGACATGCGGCCGCTGGCCCGGTTTCTGGTCCGTTCGGTGAATTTCCCGGGGATCGAGGCCAATGTCGGGGCGGGCCGGCTGCGGGCCCTGGCGCTGTCGGCCACGTCCTACGATTCGGGAAAAACAGTGACCTTTGTGCACAGCCGTCCGGACGTGCCCCTGTGGGAGCGCGCCAACCGGCGCTCGGTACGCACGCTGATCTCCGTGGATCACGTCATGGCCTCCTCCGCCATACCCATTCTGTTTCCCGCGGTTCGGCTGAACGGCGGGTACTATGGGGACGGGAGCGTGCGAGACACTGCGCCGCTCGCGCCCGCCATTCACTTGGGGGCGCGGCGGCTGATCGTGATCGGCATGCGGTCGGCGCGCGGCCCCGGGGTCGGGGACTCGAGCTACCCGTCCTCCGCCACCATCGCCGCCATGCTCCTGCATTCGGTCTTTCTCGACGCCCTGGATGCCGATGTGGAGCGTCTGGAGCGCATCAACGCGTTGCTCGGCGCGGTCCCTCCCGGCACCGCTCCACCCGGCGGCCTCCAGCGGGTGGATCTGGTTGTGGTGCGGCCCTCACGGGACCTGGGCGCGATGGCCCGCGGCTATCGGCCGCGTCTGCCCCTTCCCATGAACTGGCTGGTCCGCTCCATGGGTAGCCAGCAAGAGCGCGGCGCGGACTTCCTGAGCTACCTGATGTTCGAGCCCGAGTACATGGGGTTGGTGATGGAGATGGGATACGAAGACGGGCGGGCGAGTGGAGAGGCGCTTGAACGGATGCTCTTTGAGGGGCGAGGAGGGTGATCGCAGGCGTCCCGCCCCTCCTCCCTCCTCGCCTATTTCAAAAGCTGACGCAGCACATACGGCAAGATCCCCCCGTGCCGCAAGTACTCCAGCTCGATCGGCGTGTCGAGCCGGGCCCGCACCTCGAACGCCACCGGACTGCCGCCCTGCCGCTGGGCGTTTACGCGGACCGCGCCACCGGGCTTGAGCCCCTTCGCGATCCCGGTGAGTTGATAGGTCTCTGGTCCGGTCAGTCCGAGAGTCTCCGCGCTCTCGCCGTCGTTGAACTGAAGGGGAAGCACGCCCATGCCGATCAGGTTGCTGCGGTGGATGCGCTCGTAGCTCTCGGCTATCACGGCCTTCACGCCCAGGAGCGCCGCGCCCTTGGCGGCCCAGTCGCGCGAAGATCCGGTACCGTACTCCTTCCCGGCCACGACAATCAGCGGCGTACCGGCGGCCACGTAGCGCATCGCCGCGTCGTAGATGGACGCAGTCTCACCGGTGGGAAAGTGGACCGTCCAGTTGCCTTCCTTGCCCTCCACCAGCCGGTTCTTGATACGGATGTTTCCAAACGTGCCCCGCATCATGACGTCGTGATGCCCGCGGCGGGAGCCGAAGGTATTGAAATCCACCGGCTTCACGCCCTGCTCGATCAGCCACCGGCCCGCCGGTCCATCCTTGGGGATGGCCCCCGCGGGCGAGATGTGGTCCGTGGTCACCGAATCGCCCAGCCAGGCGAGCACCCGGGCGCCGTGCACGTCGGCGAGCGGTGTGGGCTCCGGCGCGAGACCGGCAAAGAACGGCGGCTCAGCGACATAGGTTGACGCCGTGGCCCACGCGAACCTCCCGCCCGCGGCCGCCGGCGCCTCCAGCGCTTTCCAGGTGTCGTCCCCCTCGAACACGGACTGGTACTCCCGGCGGAACATCTCCGGCTTGAGGGCGGCGGCCACGGCGGCCTTGATCTGGTCGTGACCCGGCCAGATGTCTTTGAGGTACACGGGGCGGCCGTTCTTGCCTTCGCCCAGCGGCTCCGTCGCCAGGTCAAGGTCCACGCGGCCGGCCAGAGCAAACGCCACCACCAGCATGGGGGACGCGAGATAGTTGGCGCGCACCAGGGGGTGGATGCGGGCCTCGAAGTTCCGGTTCCCGCTCAGGACCGCCACGGCCACCAGGCCGTGTTCCGTAATGGCGTTCGCGATGGGGTCCGCCAGCGGTCCGGAATTGCCAATGCACGTGGTGCAGCCATAGCCCACGACATGAAAGCCGAGCTGCTCGAGGTCGCCGAGCACGCCGGCTTCCTTGAGATAGCTGGTGACCACGCGAGATCCCGGAGCCAGCGACGTCTTTACCCAGGGCTTCCGCGCGAGTCCCAGGCGCACGGCGTTCCGCGCCAGCAGGCCCGCTCCGACCATCACCGAAGGGTTGGACGTATTGGTGCAACTGGTGATGGCCGCAATGACGACGGATCCATCCGCGAGATCGAACCGGCTCCCGTCGTACTCCACTCCCTGCACGGTCGCCGGGGGGGCCGCCACCGCCGTCGCGGCCGGGGATTGGCCTCCCTCGCCGGCCCAACGCGCCGCGTTCTTCTCGTCCACGCCGCGACGGGCCCCGGAGGGGATCAGATTCGGCAGCACCTGCCGGAAGGAGTCCTTGACCTGAGAGAGCGGCACGCGGTCCTGCGGGCGGCGTGGCCCCGCCAGCGAGGGCTCAATGGTGCCCAGGTCCAGCTCCAGCAGGTGGGTATACTGCGGGTCCGGGGCCGAGGCCGTCGCGAACAGCCGCTGCTCCTTGCAGTAGCGCTCCACGCTGGCGACCAGCGAGTCGGGTCTCCCCGTGCGGGTGAGATAGTCCAGGGTCTCCTGATCCACCGGGAAGAACCCCATGGTGGCGCCGTATTCCGGTGCCATGTTCGCGATGGTCGCGCGGTCGGCGAGTCCCAACGCCGGCAGTCCCGGTCCAAAGAACTCCACGAACTTGTCCACCACGCCGTGCTTGCGAAGCATCTGGGTGGCCCGAAGCACCAGGTCGGTGGCAGTGGCGCCGGTGGGCAGGTGGCCTTGCAGGCGGACGCCGATGACTTCGGGCAACTGCATGAAATAGGGCTGTCCCAACATCACGGCCTCGGCTTCGATGCCGCCCACCCCCCAGCCCATCACGCCCAGGCCGTTGATCATGGTGGTGTGTGAGTCGGTGCCGACCAGGGTGTCCGGGAACGCCTCGGTGGCGCCGTTCCGGTCCCCCGTAAGCACCACGTGCGCCAGATACTCCAGATTCACCTGGTGCACGATGCCGGTGCCGGGCGGCACCACGCTGAAGTTGCGAAAGGCCTTCTGCGCCCAGCGGAGCAGCGCGTACCGTTCCCCGTTCCGGTCCATCTCCATCGCCACGTTGCGCCGGAACGCCGTGGGGGAGCCGAAGAAGTCCACCTGCACCGAATGGTCAATGACCAGGTCGGTCCGCACCAGGGGATTGATCCGGTTGGGGTCACCGCCCAGCCGCACCATGGCATCCCGCATGGCCGCCAAATCCACCACGCACGGGACCCCGGTGAAGTCCTGGAGCACCACGCGGGCCGGCATGAACGGGACCTCGCGCCCGCGATCCGGTTGCGGTTTCCATCCGGCCACGTAGGCCACGTCGTCGTCCGATACCGCCGGCGCCCCGGCGTGGCGGAGCACGTTTTCCAGCAACACGCGAATGGAATACGGGAGCCGGTCAATCTTTGCCAGGCCGCGCCGCTCCAGCGCGTCGAGGCGATAGATGGTGACGGGACCGTCGGGGAGCTTGAGCGTGTCGCGGGAGCCGAGGGGATTGGTAGGCATGGGGGGAAGGTATTCGCTGGGCGGCACAGGGGGCATAGGCGGCAGGGATGGTGGATGAGGCAATGGTGAACATCCCCGGGCTCGACCCTCCTATTGCGTGATCCGGCCCCGGACATTACCGTCCTATAGGCATCCCATAGGACGGACCATGGGGAAGAAGTTGGACGTACAGCAGGGCACGCTCGCCCTGATGATTCTCAAGACCCTCGAGGTACTCGGACCGCTGCACGGCTACGGCGTCGCTCGCCGTATCGAGGAGACGAGCAAAAACCGCCTCACGCTCAACTACGGCACGCTGTATCCCGCGCTTCTCAAGCTGGAACAAGAGGGGTTCGTCACGGCGGAATGGCGCCAGTCCGAGAACAATCGTCGCGCGAAGTACTATGCGCTCACCGCCGCGGGCCGCAAGCAACTGCAGCGCGAAGCCCGCGCATGGCATAAGACCGCCGACCTGATCGCCGCCTTTCTGGCGCCGCGAGGGGAGGCCCCGTGAGATACCTACGTGCCGCGCTGGCGCGCATCGCCGGCGTCTTCACGGGCCACCGCGCCGACGACGATCTCCGCGAGGAGCTGCGAGCGCATCTCGAGTTGGAGATTGCGGAGAACATCCGGCGCGGCATGCAGCCGGACGCCGCCCGCCGGCAGGCGCTGCTGGCGTCCGGAGGCCTCACCCAGGCCGCCGAGGCGGTCCGCGACCAGCGCGGCCTGCCGTGGATCGAGAGCATTGCCGCCGACATCAGGTACGCCGTGCGTGCGCTGCGACACGGCCCGGCGTTCACCACGGTGGTCGCGATCACCCTGGCGCTCGGCATCGGGGCCAACACCGCGATCTTCAGCGTGGTCCGGGGCGTGCTGCTCAAGCCCCTGCCTCACCGCGACGGCGATCGGCTGGTGTACCTGCGACACTCGATGGACGGACCCGGGGGAGCGAACATCAATTTCTCTGTTCCGGAGGTCCGCGACCTCCGCACGGCCGCCACGTCCCTGGCTGCCTTCGCGGAGTACTCGCGGTGGAACCTGGTCCTTCAGGGTGACCAGGGCGCCGACCGCATCGCGGTGGGCCTGGTTACCGGCAATTACTTCGAAGTCATGGGCCTCACTCCCGTCCTTGGCCGGCTCACGGGGCTGGGTGACGACGGGCCGGGCGTCCCGCCCGTCATGGTGCTCACCCACGAGTTCTGGATGAAGCGCTTCGGCGGCGATCCCGGCATCGTCGGCACGCAGGTGACGCTGGACGGCAGGTCGGTGACGGTCATTGGCGTCGTCCAGCCTGCGCCGTTCTTTCCGGATCGTATCGATGCGCTGCTCAACATGGTCATCAGCGATCACCACCTCAGCGCAACGATGGTGGAGGGCCGCACCCATCGCATGACCGAGCTGGTCGCCCGGCTTGCACCCGGGGCCAGGCTCGAGCAGGCGCGAAGCCAGGTCGCCGCGGTCAGCACTCGGATCCAGCGGGAATTCAAGGACGCGTACGATCCGGGGTCCAATCATCGCTTTGCGGTCATCCCGTTTCACGACGTGCTCGGCGAACGCGCAAGACTGACGTTGTGGCTGCTTATGGGCGCCGCCGCATTCGTCATGATCATCTCGGCCGCGAACGTCGCGAACCTGACGCTCATGCGGGGCGTACGCCGACAGCATGAGCTGGTGGTGCGCGCGGCCCTCGGCGCCGGCATGGCGCGGCTGCGGCGGTTGCTGCTGGTCGAGAACCTCCTGCTGGCCCTCACCGGCGCCATCCTCGGCATCGGTATCGCGCTGGGCGGGGTCAGGCTACTGACGTCGCTCGCCGAGCGGTACTCGCCGCGCGCCAGCGAGATCGGTCTCGACGGCGTGGTCCTGGGCTTCACCGTCGCGCTGTCGGCGACGGTTGCCCTGCTGCTCTCTTTCCTGGCGTCGCTGCCGCGGGAACGCGGGTTCGCGTCGTGGATCCTGGCGGGCGCGCACCGAATGACCGGGGGCCTCCGCAAGCTGCGTCTCCAACGTGGGCTGGTGGTCGTGCAGGTCGCCGTGTCGGTGGTGCTGCTCGCGGGCGCCGGCTTGCTCACTCGCACCATGATCAGGCTGGGCGACGTCAACACGGGCCTCCGAACTGAGGAAGTGCTCACCATGCAGGTGTCGCTCCTCACGCCGGCCGAGCTCCTGTCCAACCCCGCAGCCGACGCCGGGGCCAAGGAGCGCTACGATCGCATGCGGGAGGAGATAGCGGCCCTTCCTGGTGTGGTCGACGTCGGCATCGGCTCCCCCATGCCGCTCCGCAGCTCGGGCGTCCGATTCGAGGTGAAAGCAGAAGGCAAAGCACTCGCCCCGGGCGAGGCGATGCCGCGTGCCGAGCTGCGGACCGCGAACCCCGAGTTCTTCCGCGCCGCGGGGATTCCGCTGCTCCAGGGACGCCCGTTCTCCACGACCGATCGGGCCGGCGCGGGCATGGTCGTGATCATCAACCAGACGCTGGCGGACAAGTTCTTCCCCGGCGAGGCCCCGATCGGCAAACGGATCGCATGGACGGGCGACGTGCTGCGATTCACCCCCATCAGCGGCGAGTGGCGCACCATCGTCGGCGTCACCGGCAATACCCAGGATGGAGGGTTGGACGCGGCACCCCGGTCCGTGGTGTTCATGCCGTTCGCGCAGATGCTGGCGATTGGCGGAGGGCTGGTGATCCGCGCCGACAGCAACGTGTCGGCCCTGGCGGCCGCGGCGACGCGGATTGTGCGGCGCATTGCGCCCACGGTCCCCATCGAGAACGTGATGACCGTGGCGCAGATCAAGGACCAGAGTGTCTCGCCCCGGCGCCTGAATGCCGCGCTCGTGTCGTCGTTCGGCGTCCTGGCGGTGATCATCGCGGCGGTGGGGATCGCCGGTGTCCTGGCGTTCTCGGTGAGCGCGCGTACCAACGAGATCGGCATCCGCATGAGCCTTGGGGCCGACCGCCGTCGGGTGCGGCGGATGATCTTGAGGGAAGGGGGTGGGTTGCTGGCGATTGGCCTCGTGGTGGGCGTTGCCGGCGCCTTCTTCACCGCCCGCGTCATCCAAGGGCTGCTCTTCGGTGTCGCACCGCACGACCCGGCCACGTTCATCGGCGTGGCGGTGATGATGGGGGCGGTCGGGATCGGGGCGTGCTGGATTCCGGCGCTGCGTGCCGCGCGGATCGAACCGGCGATCGCCATGCGTTCGTAGGAAGGTGTCCGCGATCGGGGAGGCGCGCGTATCAGCCGCGATGACCGCCTAAGGACGAGGCCCGCCAGAGCCTGGCGGAGGCCCGAAGTCGATCGACCAGTGCGGCGCAGCTTCGGCGCGATTCGTTTAGCGGGGCGTCACCCTCTCGCAACCGCCACCCCTGCCGTCCTGCCGCTGTTGCCGCGTCCCTGCCTCCGGATACCTTACTCCGCCACTTCCACCAGGCCGCCGTGTCCACCGCCCTCGACCAGCTCTGCATCAACACGCTCCGCACCCTCGCCATGGACGCCGTCCAAAGGGCCGACAGCGGTCATCCGGGCACCCCCATGGCCCTGGCGCCCTTGGCGTACCTGCTGTACACCCGCCACCTCCGGCACGACCCGGCGGACCCCGCGTGGCCCGGGCGCGATCGGCTGGTCCTCTCCTGCGGGCATGCGTCCATGCTGGTGTACGGGGCCCTTCACCTCTCAGGCTACGATGTCACCCTCGACGACTTGCGCGGGTTCCGGCAGTGGGAATCCCGGACGCCCGGGCATCCCGAGCACGGCCTGACACCCGGTGTTGAGACGACCACGGGGCCGCTGGGTCAGGGGTTCGGCAACGCGGTGGGGATGGCCATGGCCCGCCAGCACCTGGCCGCCACGTTCAATCGGCCGGGGCATGAGGTCATCGGGCACCGGATCTACGTCATTGCCAGCGACGGCGACCTCATGGAGGGCATCTCCCACGAGGTGGCGTCCCTGGCCGGGCACCTGAAGCTCGGACACTTCATCGGGTTCTTCGACGACAACCGGATCACGATTGACGGGCCGACCTCGCTGTCCTGCTCGGATAACGTGCGCGGCCGTTTCGAAGCATATGGGTGGCGGGTGTTCGAGGTACCCGATGGCAACGACCTCGCGGCGCTGGACGGCGCGATTCGGTCAGCTCAGGCGGTGGGCGATCGCCCGGTCTTGATCATCCTGCGGACCCACATTGGCTACGGTAGCCCCCACAAGCAGGACACGGCCGAGGCCCACGGCGCCCCTCTGGGCGAAGAGGAGGTGCGACTCACCAAGGCGAAGCTGGGGTGGCCCAGTCTGGAGCCGTTTCACCAGCCGGCGGAGGCGGTCACCGAGTGGCGGCGCTGCCGGGAGCGCGGGGCGGCGCTGCACGCGGCGTGGGAGACCGCGCGAGCCGCGTACCGGCGGGAACACGCCGAGCTGGCCGGTGAGCTGGAACGGCGGCTGGCAGGCACGCTTCCCAGCGCATGGGAGTCGGCCATCCCGAATCTCGCCGGAGAGTCGGTAGCGACCCGGGCGGCATCCGGGAAGGTGCTGAACGCGCTCGCGCCGGTGCTGCCGGAGTTGATGGGCGGCTCCGCGGATCTTGCCGGATCCAATAACACGACCATCAAGGGCGCTCCGAACCTGGCGCCCGGGGTTCCCGCGGGACGGAACATCTGCTTCGGCATCCGGGAACATGGCATGGGCGCCGTGTTGAGCGGCCTGGCGCTTCACGGCGGCTTCCTCCCGTTCGGCGGGACGTTCCTGGTGTTCGCTGACTACATGCGTCCGGCCATTCGGCTGGCGGCCCTCATGGGCGTGCACGTGATCTACGTGTTTACCCACGATTCCATTGGCTTGGGCGAGGATGGACCCACCCATCAGCCCGTTGAGCATCTGAGCGCCCTCCGCGCGATCCCCAATCTCACGGTGATCCGCCCGGCGGACGCCGCCGAGACGGCGGAGGCGTGGCGCGTGGCCATCCGGCACCGTGGTGGTCCCGTGGCCCTGGTGCTGACCCGCCAGAAAGTCCCCTCGCTGGAACGCGCCGGGCCCGGCGCGGCGGCCGATCTGGCCAAGGGCGCCTACGTGCTGGCGGACGCGGGGGCGCCGCGCGCCGTGCTGCTGGCCAGCGGTTCCGAGGTGAGCCTTGCGCTCCAGGCTCATTTGTCCCTGGGCGCGCAGGGGGTGGCCACGCGGGTCGTGTCCATGCCCAGTCACGAGCTGTTCGCCGCCCAGCCCCAGACGTACCGGGACCGCGTCCTTCCGCCTCAGCTGGCGGCGCGGGTGGCGGTCGAGGCGGCTCATCCCATGTCCTGGATCCGCTGGGTTGGGAGCGGCGGTGCGGTGGTGGGGCTGGAACGGTTCGGCGCGTCTGCGCCGTACCAGAAAATCTATCAGGAGTTGGGGATCACGGCGGACGCGGTGGTGGCGGCCGTGAAGGCGGTGCTCCGGTGACGGGCGACACGCCCCACAGGGCGGAGGGCACCAGCAGCGGGCGGAGCCTGCAACGTGTCTGAGGTGGTCGCGTCGCTCGGCGCGTTGGCGCCTTCGGTAGGCGCCAGGCTGGCCGACCTCGACGCGCGCCGAGTCGTCGAGCGGATCTGGGATCGAGATCCCGCCGTCTGGGGCGGCACGCCCGCTACGCCCGAGCTGGCCGACCGGCTGGGTTGGTTGGACCTGCCGGCGCAAGCGGTGAAGGGCCTGCCGGCCATCCAGACCTTCGCGGCGGAGGCGGGCCGCGAGTTCAGGCAGGTGGTGCTGTGCGGGATGGGAGGTTCAAGCCTCGCTCCGGACGTGCTGAGTCGCGCGACCGCCGGGCTACCCGGTGGTCCCGCCTTCCGGATGCTCGACAGTACCCATCCGGAGGCGATCGCGGCGGTGGACGATGCGTGCCCCCCCAAGGACACGCTCTACATCGTCGCGTCCAAGTCCGGAACCACGATCGAAACGGCGAGCTTCCTGAGTCACTACTGGGCCGCCACGGGTGGTGTGGGATCGCAGTTCGTGGCGATCACGGATCCCGGCACCGCGCTGGCGCAACTCGCCGGCGAACGGAGTTTTCGGCGTGTCTGGCTGGCGCCCCAGGAGGTGGGCGGCCGGTACTCCGCGCTATCGTCCTTTGGACTGGTGCCGGGCGCGCTGGCCGGAGCGGACGTGGCCGGCGTGGTGGCCTCGGGCGGGGTGATGGCCGATGGGTGCCGGCGGAGCGGGGGAGGGGACGTAGCGGATGGGAATCCCGGAGCGTGGCTCGGCGCCGTCCTGGCGGAGGCGGCACGATCCGGACGCGATAAGCTGACCATCCCTGACGCACCGGGCACGGGGCGGTTTGGCTTGTGGGCCGAGCAACTGGTGGCGGAAAGCACCGGCAAGGGGGGCAGGGGAATCGTGCCGGTCGTGGGCGAGCCGCTGGGTCCGCCCGAGGTCTATAGGGACGACCGCCTGTTCCTGAGGATCGCCGCGCGGGGAACGCAGGGCGGTGCCGAGGATGCGGCCCTGAATACCCTGGCGCGGGCGGGCCATCCGGTGGTGCGGATCACCCTCGGCGACGCATCGGACCTCGGCGCCGAGTTCTATCGCTGGGAATTCGCCACCGCGGTCGCGTGCGCCATCCTCGGCGTCAACCCGTTCGATCAACCCAATGTCGCCGAGAGCAAGGCGAATACCGCGGCGCTGCTGGAGCGCGGCGTCGCAGTGGCGTCCGCGGCGTCGGTGACGGAGGTGGGTCGGTTGCTGCGCGAGGCGAGGCCCGGCGAGTACATCGCCTTGCTGGCCTACCTGCCGGATACGGAGGAACACGCCGGCCGGCTCCGGGCGATTGCCCGCCGGTGGCGCGACCGCGTTGGTGTGGCCGTGACGGTGGGATATGGGCCGCGCTACCTGCACTCCACCGGACAGTTGCACAAAGGAGGGCCCGGCGGGGGGCGGTTCGTGTACGTCGTTCCGCCAATCGTCAGCGACCGCCCCGTGCCCGGCGCGGCCTACACGTTCGGGACGCTGATGACGGCACAGGCTGAGGGAGACATCGCGGCGCTCCGGCGGCGGGGCCGTCCGGTGGCGCGCGTGGATCGGCTCGACGCACTGGAGGGAATGGAGTTGCCGTGAGCGAGGGACGACAGGACGCCAAGCGGGCCGCCGCGCTCCGCGCCGTTCAGCTGGTGCAAGCGGGGATGGTCGTGGGCTTGGGCACCGGCTCGACGGCCCGGTTCGCGGTGGAGGAGATCGGCCGGCGGCTGGCCGCCGGCCAGCTGCG
>DASWGV010000104.1:0-10705 GCA_036393515.1 Gemmatimonadales bacterium
ACGGCGCCGGGCCGGCTGAAGGCCTCCAGGGGCGGCGGGGTGCCATCCAGCACAATGCGGGGAAAAGCATACCGCGCGTTCCACTCCTCGGCGGTGCGTACCGCGAGCATGCCGATATCGTCCGCCTCGGTGCCCACCGCAAAAGCCGACAACTCCCACGCCGCCGTGCGTGGCGGCGCCCATGCGGGCGCGAGGCTCCGGAGCCACCGCTCCACGGCCCGTGCCATCCCGTCGCCGCCCGTCGCCATCTGGAGGCTCGCCATGTCCGCCACCAACCCGGCCGGCGCGACCGACACCACCGAACCATCCGGGCTCGTCATGCTGGTCCCCGCCCCATCCCCCGCGAGGACGGCGTGTCGCGTCCCGGAGCCGTTCAGCGCCAGCGGGACGGTGGCGGCGTCGAACAGAGCCGGCGGCCCTGCCGCTACGGCGCTCATGCGGATGCCGTAGGCCCGCTCCAACTCATGTGCCGCGCTGCCCAATCGGAGGAGCGGCAAGTGGTCCAGCAGCGCGGGCGCCAACGGTCCGACCGGGTTGCCGCGGATGGGCAGCGCCTGGAGCGCGGCTGTTTCCACGGCGCGCCGCATGGGGGGCAAGCCGTTCAGGCGTTGGAGCAGGGCCGTCGGATCCACAATGGCCAACACATGCACCACCCACCGGGGTCCGGGCTCAATGGAATGAGAACTCCACAGCGGCCGCGCGCCCGGCACCGACAACTCGCTCGCCAGGCGGCGGTCGCCGGCCACGGGGACCCAGAGTTCGCCGTACAGGTGGTCGTTGCCGACCGGGAGAACGCCAGCCGTGCCAAGCAGCGAGCGCCTGGCGTCGTACACCCGGAGCCGGCCGGCAGGCGCGTCGGTGCCGTGGACCCGGAACCGGACCAGCACCCGCTGCCCGTCCGGCGGCGCATAGAACAGGGAGGTCTCCGCTTCGACGCGAGGCACCGCCGGGCGAAGCTTCGGCGCGCGCCCGGGCAGCGCAGCCCAAGCGCCCGCGATCCCCACGAGGAATCCACGGCGGTTCATTACGAGCATTGGCTCCGACGGCCCGAACCGCGCCGGGTAGCTCACGAAAGGGTGAAGGGAAGCTCGGTCACCGTGGCCGGCGCGCCGGCCGCGTCGAATGGGCGCGTCCGATCCAGCTCTCGCCGCACCTTGGCGAGACCAATCCACTGCCGGCGATGGTCCAGCCACGCCGCGCTGGTCACCGCGCCCAACGGCTGCGCTCCCTGCACCACATCGGAGCGGTCGGGATTGGGCGCGCTCTCCCAGGTCAGCCCCACCACGCCCCGGTTGGCGTGCCCGCGGAAATGAAGCCGCGCCACGGTCTCCTGACCGGTGTAGCATCCCTTGGAGTACGACACGCCGCCGATCTCGTCGAACCGAACCTCCTGCGGCAGGGTCTTGTCGTCGATTTCGGCGCCGAGGCGGGGCCAGCCCGCCGCGATCCGGGCCAGCTCCAGCACCGCGGGACTCACGCGGGACGCGCCGGCACGTTCCAACGCTTCCAGCAGGTGCGCACCGTCCTGGTCGGTGGAAATACCCAGCGCAAAGGGCGCGGGTCCCGCCGCCGGCCGCGCCATCAGCACCGTACCGGCTCCCTCGCCCAGTACCGCCACGCGTCCGGGCTCAGGCACGGGGAGGCCGGCGCGGGCGGCGGCGTCGGCCGCCCTGGGGCCTACCAGCCAGTACACCCGGGCCGCCTCGCCGTGATCGCTGAAGCGGGCGAGTCGCGGCGGCAGGGTGCGCGTCAGAATGTCCAGTAGCTCGGCGCGAGCGTTCGCGGGGGCGATCAGCCGGATACCTCCGGCGAAGCGCCAGGCCCACAGATCGGTCCGGATCATGCCCTTCGGGGTGAGGACCGCGGCATAGATACACGCGGCGTCCCCGGGCGCCTCGATGTCGTTGGTCAGGAGGCCCTGCACGCAGGTTACGGCTCCCGGGCCGGTCACGTCGAAGACGGCTGCCGGCGACAGTGCCATGCCCGCTCCGCTGCTCAGGAGCGCGACCTCGGAAGAGAGGAGTTCCACGGCGTCCAACACCACGGCGATCCGATCAACCGGGGCGGTCATGTGCTCGCCGCGTCGTAGTGGCCTGCCACCGCGTAGGACCGGTCCAGAATCTCGACCGGGTGGAGCACGGGGATGCGCAACCCCGCCTGTTGCAGTCCGGCGCCGATCTGCATGACGCAGCCCGGGTTCCCCGTGGCCACCGCGTCCGGCCGGGCGCGGGAAATCGCTGCCACCTTCCGGGCGAGGATTTCGCCGGAGAGTCCCGGTTGGGTGAGCGCGTAGCTGCCGGCGCTGCCGCAACAGAACTCGGCTTCCTCCAGCGGCACGCGCCGGAGGCCGGGCACGGCGCCGAGTACGCGGAGCGGGGCGTCGGCCACCCGCTGGGCGTGCAGGAGGTGGCACGGCGGGTCATACGCTACCGAGAAGTCCAGCATTGCCCCCGCCCGTGGTCCGGCGTCGGCGAGCACTTCGCTCACGTCCCGCACCCTGGCGGCAAAGCCGCGCGCAGCCGGCTCCAGCGCGTCGCCGGCCAGCAGGCGAGCGTACTCCTTGAGCGTGGCGCCGCACCCCGCGGCATTGACCACGATGTGGTCGGCCGGCACTCGGCCAAAGACCGTCACGTTGTGGCGGGCCAGCGCCCGGGCCTCATCCTCCAGCCCGGCGTGGGCGTGGAGCGCCCCGCAACACCCTTGCCCCGGCACCGTGCGGAGGTGATACCCGTTCGCCTGGAGCGTGCGTTCCGTGGCCTGGTGCACGTGGTCGAAGAGGCCGTCCATGATGCAGCCGCGAAAAACCGAGGCGGAGTGGCGGTTCGGGGCCGACCAGCCGTCCCCCGGTCCGCCAGACCGCCTGCCGGCCGGTTTCGTCCCCCGGTCCGCCAGACCGCCGGTCCGGCCTTTGGTGGCCGCCAGCATCGCCGCCATGAACCCGAGCCGCGTCCTTCCCAGCAGCTTGGCCGCCAGCGCCGCGAACGGCCTCGAGAGTCGCGCCGCGCCCAGCAGCGGCGTCCGCACCCGTGGCTCCGCCATCACGCTCAGCACCACCCGCGTGACGGTCGCCACCGGCCGGTGCTGGGCGAAGCGGTGCCGCGCCTCCTCCAGCGCGGGCGCGTAGCTCACGCCCGACGGGCACACCGGCTCGCAAGCGCGGCAGCCCAGGCATCGGTCCAGGTGGTGGATCAACGCGGGATCGTCGGGCGGAAGCTCCCCGCGTTCGAGGGCGCGGAGCAGCACGATCCGGCCCCGCGGGCTATCGGCCTCGTCGCCGGTCACGACGAACGTCGGGCAGCTCTGGAGGCAGAACCCGCAGTGCACGCACGGCGCCAGCCCGGCAAAGGCGCCGGCTGTCATGCGCTCAGCTGTAGCGGAACGACCAGGATCCCCGAAGGGTCGAAGGCGTGGCGCAGGTTTCCGATGATGCCGGCCACGCCTTCCCGGTACGCGCCGAAGACTCCCACGCGCTCGCGCAGACTCGCCGGGGCCCGCTCCAGCGTCACCGGAATCTCGCGCTGCGCCGCCGCGTGCCGGAACAGCCGGACGCGCTCGGGGGCGGCCTGCCCACTCCACCGCACCGAGCCGGTACCCACGGTGGCCGTGACCCACCCGTCATCGAGATGATGCGCCAGCAGGTCGAGGGTGTCTTCCAGGGACGTGGGAAGCGCGCCGATCCGGAGGGTCGCGGGTTGTGCCGTGCAGCTCTCCGCCACCGCGGTCCAGAACTCCCGGGCCGGCGCCGCCCCGAGGGCCTCCACCGAGCGGCCCACGGCTGCCGCCACCGCGCGATGCTCTGCCTCCACCGCCTCCGCGGAGCCCATCATCCGGATCGCCAGGGTCCACTGCGGTCGCCGGGCCGCGGCGGGCGAAACCAGCTCCAGCGCCGCGGGCGTCAGCCCCGCGTCCACCACGGCGAGCCCGGCAAACGCCGCATGGTCCCGCTCGGCCGTTACCAGCAGCGTTTGGTCCGCCCGTGGCACCGCCCGCAGCCGGAGGTGCGCGGACGTAATCAGGCCGAACGCGCCGTAGCTGCCCGCCGCGAGCCGGGTGAGATCGAAGCCCGCTACGTTCTTGACCACCCGGCCGCCCGCCCGAATGAGGCGCCCTTCCCCGGTCACCACGGTGACGCCCAGGAGCTGCTCGCGCACGCCGCCCAACCCGTTGCGAAGCGGGCCCGCGGTGGCGGTGGCGATGACCGAGCCCAACGTACGGTCCTTGCCGGGCGGATCCACCGCCAACCAGGCGCCGGAGTCGGCCAGGACGCGACGAAGGTCGCTCCACCGCACGCCCGCTTCCACCGTCGCCACCAGATCCCCGGGCGTCACGTCCACCACCTGACTGAGCCCGGTGGCCGAGACGATCAGGTCCGCCGCGGCATCAGCCGGCGACCAGCTCTGCGCTCCCGCGGGAAGGATTCGCCAGCCCTCACCGGCCGCCGTTTGTATCACCAACGCCAGCGCCTCCTCGGTTCGAGGCGCCACCAGCGGGGTTCCCGAGGCGTCGGCGCGCACGTCGGCGTCCGGGCCCAAAAGAGCCCGCACCCGGCGGACCACGTCTACGCCCGGGCGAGCCATTGCTCCAGGAGCGCTTCGGTCTCCGCCACGAACGCGTGGGCCTCCGTGACGTACGGCTCGGCCGCGTCCGCCGTCCAGGGACTGGTGAGCACGTCGCGCAGATCGAGCACCGCCAACGCGCCGAACCGTCCC
The DNA here is from genome assembly GCA_036393515.1 of Gemmatimonadales bacterium. Taxonomy (GTDB): domain Bacteria; phylum Gemmatimonadota; class Gemmatimonadetes; order Gemmatimonadales; family GWC2-71-9; genus JACQHC01. Next base: position 4,710 of record DASWGV010000104.1, read on the forward strand.
GGAAACGCCTCGCGCACCCGCCGCTGCATTTCCTTCGGGGGCACGGGCCGCTGCCAGGGGGGGAACTCGAACCACACCCGGACCGTGGCCGCCGCCACGACCGCCGGATACGCCGCCTGAAGTGCTCGCCCGCCGTCGCCCGCTTTGATTTGCTGCTCGGCCGCTGCCAGCCGCCGATGCGCGTCCGCCAGCTGTTCCTGGACGGTGGTGCGCCACCGCGTGGGCACCGGGCTCATGCGGCGGCTCCGGCGGTGCGCGTGTGGCCGCGCCACTCGCTGCACTGATGCACCGGAACGACCTTGCCGGGGTTGGCCCGCTCCTGCGGGTCGAAGGCCCGGCGCACCGCGCGCATCGCCCCCAGGGTATCGCTGTCGAACAGCAGGGGCATGTAGCGCAGCTTGTCGCTGCCAATCCCGTGCTCCCCGGTGAGCGTGCCCCCGACCGCGATGCAGGCGCGCATGATGGCTTCCGACGCACGTTCGACCCGAGCCAGATCGCCCGGGGCCCGCCGATCAAAGGTCAAGTTGGGGTGCAGGTTGCCGTCGCCCGCGTGAAAGACGTTGCTGACCTCCAGGCCATGCTCCGCCGCGATCGCGCCGATCCGTTCCAACACGTCCGGCAGCGTGCTGCGGGGGACCACCGCGTCCTGCACCAGGAGGTCCGCGTTCAGCCGTCCCAGGGCGCCAAAGGCCTTTTTCCGGCCCTGCCACAGTCGCGTGCGCTCGGCCTCGTCAGCGGCTATCCGGACGGTTCCGGCCCCATGGGCGCGGAGCAGCCGCTCCACCTCCCTGGTCTCGGCCGTCACCGCGGCCGGGTCGAGCCCGTCCACTTCGACGATCAGGACCGCCGCGGCGTCCACCGGATACCCCGCCGCGTAGATGGACGCTTCCACCACGCGCACGCAGTTGCGATCCATCATCTCAAGCGCAGCGGGCACCAGTCCCGACGCGATGATGGCGGACACCGCCTCACTCGCTCCGCGAATGGTCTTGAAGGCCGCGAGCATGGTTTGCACCGCCCGTGGCAGCGGCACCAGCCGGACCGTGATCCGGGTGGCGATGCCGAACATGCCTTCGCTCCCCACGAAGACGCCCACCAGATCCGGTCCCCAGACGTCGCCGCTCCCTGAGCCGAGCGTGATGGGTTGGCCGTCCGGCAACACCACTTCCAGGGCCAGGATGTGATTGGACGTGACGCCGTACTTCAGGCAGTGAGGTCCACCCGCGTTTTCCGCCACGTTCCCGCCAATGGTGCAGGCGGATTGGCTGGAGGGATCCGGGGCGTAGTGGAGTCCGTGGGCGCGCACCGCCTCCGAGAGCCGGACGTTGACCACACCGGGCTCGACGGTGGCGCGCCGGTTACGGGCATCAACCTCGATGATTCGGTTCAGCCGGGTACAGACCAGCACCACTTGATCGGCGTCGCCCACGGCGCCACCCGACAATCCCGTGCCCGCGCCACGCGGGACGAAGGGGATGCCGTGATGCGCCAGCACCCGCACCAGGCGGATCAGCTCTTCGCGAGAGGCCGGCAACACCACCGCTGCGGGCCGCGTGTGACGGGTGGGCAACCCGTCGCTGGCGTAGGCATCCAGTTGGGCCGGGGCGCGCCGGACCCAGCGGGGGCCGACGATAGCCGAAATGGCGTCGAGCGCCTGGCCGGAGACCGTCATGGTGGAGAATATACCCGACCACCAGACGTACAGAGACGTACCAGACGTACGGGGGGGACGGACAGGGGAGTTGGGAATTCGCCGGCAACAAAACACCGGCGAGCCTTGACGCCCGCCGGCCAATCGGACTTGCCCTTCCGTCCCCGGTACGTCTGGTACGCCTCTGTACGCCGCCTTCCTTACGCCGCCCTCCAGAACCCCATGAGGGCCCTTCCGTCCGGGCTCTCGCGCAGCTTCTCAAAGGCCCGCTCGCGGATCTGGCGGATGCGCTCCCGGGTGACGCCCATGAGCGCTCCGATTCGTTCCAGCGTCATGCCCTCCGAGCCTTCTTCCAGGCCGTAGTAGAGGTAGAGGATCTTGCGCTCGCGCGGCGTGAGGTGCTTCTCGAACACGCGGTCAATGAACTCCCGCATGAGGTTGCCGTCGGTGCGCTCTTCGATCTCGCCGCCCTCCTGGCCGGCGAACCGCTCACCGATGGTGGCCGCGTCCTTGTCGGTGCGATCAATCGGCGCGTCCAGCGAGACCTCCGACGCGGTCATGCGGCGCGCGCTCCGGACGTTCTCCTCGCTGTCCGCCAACGCCTTGGCGATCTCGGCGTCGGTGGGCTCGCGACCGAGCTCCTGCGACAGATAGGTCTCGGTGCGGGACATGCGGATGAGCTGGCTGTTCTGGTTGAGGGGGATCCGGACGCTGCGGGTCTGCTCGGCCAGGGCCTTCAACACCGCCTGCCTGACCCACCACACGGCGTAGGAGATGAACTTGACACCCTGGTCGGGATCGAACTTCTTCACCGCCTTGAGCAGCCCCTCGTTCCCGATCGCGACCAGCTCCGACAAGTCGAGCCCGTGACCCTGGTATTTCTTCACATAGGAGATCACGAACCGGAGGTTGGCCGTCACCAGACGCTCCGCCGCCTTGGGATCGCCCTTGCGCGCGCGCCGAGCCAGTCGTCGCTCTTCTTGGGGATCCTGGATCAGGGGGAGCTTCTGGATGTCTTGCAGGTACTGGTCAAATGCGCCGGAGAGATTTGCCCTGAAAAAGGCTTTTGACTTGGTGCGGAGCCGTGTCATACACTCCCCTGCGATGGGTTGGATCCCGAAACAGATGGAGGGGCCGAGCTGATACCTGCGCGCGCCAAGATGACCGACGAAAAGCGGGCCGAATATAGGACGCCCTCACGACACCGTCAAGCAAGTTTATCTTTCAACATCACAAATTATTCGCCACGAATCGGTTGCGGGTTTTGTCAACTTTACCACACGAACCTGCTCCGGTGTTGAAAAGCTTTCTACACGTGTAAGTGTTGCGAAGGCAACACATTATGCGCCTGTTGAAATGTTCCTACACGTTGTTTCTACGTTAGTCACTTTGTTGACGCCGTTGATAACGCGGTGCGGAGCGCGGCTTCAGGTACTGCAACGGTCCACTCTTTGGTGGGCGAGCCCGCTGACTGTCCGACCTCGGCGATGAGTGCAATTCTGACAGTCTCCTGCCTCACCTTTTTGTCGCGCCTCATGGCCTCAAGGGCGCGCTCAACGTCGAACGACTCCGGCATCTCCGTGGGCAGGCCAAACCGCTGGAGGGCGTCGGCCAGAACCGCCGCGGTTCCCGGGGCCGTGACGCCCAGCCGTTCCCCCAACCCGGCCTCCACCACCATGCCAATGGCCACCGCCTCGCCGTGGAGCAGCTCGTAGCCGGTCACGGTCTCGAGGGCATGCGCCACCGTGTGCCCAAAATTGAGCCGGGCGCGGGCGCCGTGCTCCTTCTCATCCTCCGCCACGATGGCGGCCTTGATCTCGATGCTCCGGCGCACCGCGTCGAGGAGGAGAGCGGGGTCCTTCTGCCGCAAACCGCCCGCGTCCCTGGCCAGGGTGGCGAAGTAGTCCGCGTCGGCAATCGCGCCGTGCTTCACCGCTTCGGCCATCCCGGCCGCTACGTGCAGCGGGGGCAACGTGGCCAGGGTATCCACATCGGCCACGACCGCACGGGGCTGGTGAAACGCGCCTACCAGGTTCTTCCCATGAGTGGTGTCCACGCCGGTCTTGCCGCCGACGGACGAGTCAATCATGGCGAGCAAGGTGGTGGGCACCTGGACGCAGGGCACTCCGCGCAGGTACGTCGCCGCCACGAAGCCGGCCACATCCCCGACCACCCCCCCGCCCAGGGCGATCACCGCGCCATCGCGGCTGAGCCCGGCCTCCAGCAGCTGGTCGGTGACGACACTCCAAGTCTCGCGCGTCTTGTTCCACTCGCCGGCGGGGAAGGTGGCGAGAAAGGTCGGGTGCCGGTGGTGCAACCCGGCTACCACCCGCTCACCCAGCAACTTGGCGACGGAAGAGTCGGTGATGACGGCGTACGCCGTCGCGGGACAATAGGTCTCGAGCAAGTGCGGCAGGTCGCCGAGCAACCCTGGTCCGAGCAGGATGTCGTAGGACGCGTCCCCCAGAGGGAGATGCACCACGACGGCTGGAGGTGCGGTTATAGGGTCACCTCGCCGGTGATCACGCTGACAGCCTCGCCGCCCACGCGCACCGAGGTCACCGTCCCGTCGCGATCGGCGGTGACTTCCACGTGGATGAAACTTGGCCGGCCGATCTCCAGGCCCTGCTCCAGCGTGAAACTGGCCCGACCTCCCTGGGGCTTCACCAGGCCGTGCTTCACCAGGTAGGCGCCCAGAGCGCCGGCCGCGCTCCCCGTGGCGGGATCCTCCGTCACGCCCAGGCCCGGCGCGAACATCCGGCAATGGATGTCGGCGGTCAGGGACTCGGCCTCCTGCACAAAGCACATGGCGCAGTCCGTGCCCAGGGTGCGGAGCAGCGCCGTGAGCGCCGCACCGCTGCCGCCGCTGGGAAGGGCCTTCAGCCGGTCCAGCCCGGCAATGGGGATCATGAGCTGGGGCAGGGCGGTGGACACCACCTGGGGCGCCGGGTCTGGCGCCACGGTGCGCGCATCTCCGCCCAGCGCCTCACCCAGCGCGGCGAGCGACGTCACCGTTGGGCCGTATTGCGGGCGGGCCTGTGTCATGACCACGCGGCGGATGGCGCCGTTCTCCAGCGTCAGCTCTACCGGCAAGACACCGGCCCCGGTCTCCTGCGTGACGCTGGCCGTGCCCGACCGCGGCAGATCGAGCGCGCCGGACTCCGCCAGCATCCACCAGGTACCGATGGTGGGGTGGCCGGCGAGCGGAATCTCCGCCGTGGGTGTGAAGAATCGCACCCGCCGCGTGGCCTTGGTGGACGCCGTCACGAAGGTGGTCTCCGAGAGGTTCATTTCGCGGGCAAGCGCCTGCATGGTGGGGGCATCAAGGCCGGCCGCGTCCGGGAACACGGCGAGCGGGTTGCCGTGGAGCGGTGTGCGGGTGAAGACGTCGAGTTGAACCAAGCGATACCGCGGCATCTACCAGGTGCGCTCCGGGAGTCCCGTCCGGCGATTGGCCAGACGGGCCAGGGTGAACAAGAGATCCGAGAGCCGATTGAGATAGGTCAGGATGAGGGGCGGAACGTCTTCGGCTCGGCTCACGGTCACCGTGGCGCGCTCGGCACGCCGGCACACCGTGCGCGCCACGTGCAGCAACGCGCCCTTCATGCTGCCCCCGGGCAGGACAAAAGCCTCCAGCGGCTGAAGCTCGGTTTCGGCGCGGTCTATGGCGGCTTCCAGGGCTGCGACCCGTTGGCCGGTGACCTCGGCCTTGGCCAGAGCGCGGGCCACCTTGGCGGGATCGGGGGACGCGAGCCGGGCCCCGATGGCGAACAGGTCGCGCTGGATGTCCTGAAGGAGATCCTGTTCCAGCGCGACGGGTTCGCAGGCGAGCACGGCGCCGAGGGCGGCATTCAGCTCGTCCACCTCCCCGTACGCGGTGACGCGAGGGTGGTCCTTGGGCACCCGCCCGCCGCCAAACAGTGCCGTCTGGCCTCCGTCGCCCGTGCGAGTGTAAATCTTGGTCACGCGACCGAAGCTAGTGCGTCCTGGCGCATCGCGGAATCAGGATGGTGCAGGCACGCCGCGGACGGGATCCTTGAAGGGAGGGAGGGGCAGTGACGCATCCGGGGTCGGCCGAGCAGCCGTTGCGCGTCGCGGTGATCGGCGCGGGGCCGGCGGGCTACTTCGTGGCGCAACACCTCACGGCCCGCACCGATCGCGTGGTGTCGGTGGATCTGTTCGAGCGGCTGCCCATGCCGTACGGCCTGGTGCGCTACGGCGTGGCACCCGATCACGAGGAGATCCGGCGCGTCAGTCGCACGTTCGAGAAGACGGCGGGGAAGGGCAACGTGCGGCTCTTTGCCAACGTCGAGTTTGGCCGCCACGTCACGTTGGATCAGCTGCG
>DASWGV010000105.1:0-1925 GCA_036393515.1 Gemmatimonadales bacterium
CCCGCCTGGTGGTGGCCGACGGTCTCACGGCGCGGTACCTGCCGACGGGGCATGTCCTGTACGTGCGTCCGGACGGGGCGGGGCTGGTCATCCCCTTCGATCTCCGGGGCCTCGCGCCCCACGGTTCGCCGATTGCCGTGCTCGACAGCGTCGCCGTGAATGCGAACAATCTGGCGCAACTCGACGTCTCCCCGACCGGGACGCTCGTGATGCTCCGAGGCGCCCTGAACCGGAGCGACCGCCACTTGCTGTGGTGGATTGACCGCGCCGGCCGGGAGACCTCGGTGGACATGGGCGGTCCGCTCCAGCTGACCCCAGCGGGCAACGCGGGCTGGGCCCTCTCGCCCGACGGCGGGCGCCTGGCCATCAGCCTCGCCGATGAGGTGACCAGTGCCGTCTGGGTCAAGCAGTTGCCGGCCGGGCCTTTGTCACGGATAACCTTTGACAGCGGGCCGGCGTGGGGCACAGCCCTCCGCCCACGGTGGCTGCCGGGGGGCCGGGCGCTGACGTACGTCACCGCTGAGGGCGTCGAGTTGCGTCGCATTCCGGCCGATGGCACCGGGAGTTCCGAAGTGCTGGTGCGTAGCGCCCGCGCGGTATTCGAAGGCGTCGTGAGTCCCGACGGGCTGTGGATCGTGGTGCGCGAGAGCGCCGGAGTCGGGCGCACGGGGCGCGATATCGTGGGATATCGCGTGGGAGATACCACCGCGGTGCCGCTCATGGCCAACCCGGCCTACGAGGAATCGGCGTTCGCCATCGCGCCGGACGGCCGCTGGATTGCCTACGAGTCCGACGAGACCGGGCGCCGAGAGGTCTACGTGCGCCCGTTCCCGAACACGAGTGACGGCAAGTGGCAGGCCTCCACCAGCGGCGGCATGGCGCCCCTCTGGGCGCGCAACGGCCGCGAGCTGTTCTTCGTGAACGTCGCCCGTCAGATGATCGCGGTCACGGTGGTCGGTGGCACCGAGCCGCGCTTCGGCGAGCGGCGTGCGCTCTTCACGCTGACACCGGGCGACTACCTCGATGAGAACACCTACTACACGCCCTTCGATGTCGGGCCAGACGGCCGATTCATCATGGCCCGCCGGATCCGGCCCGAGGGCGATGCCCCGCCGCTGATCGTCACGGAGCACTGGTTTACGGAGTTGGGGCGACTGAGGGAGATTCAGGATTAGTAGATATTGGCTTGTATGACCGGAGTAGAATGGCTATTATAGCCATATGACAAAAGCGCCAATTTCAAAGGCCAAGGACCAACTCAGTGCTCTGATCAAGCAAGTACAGGGCGGGGAGTCGGTCGTCATTACTGATAGGGGCGTTCCGGTCGCCGAGCTCGTGCCGGTGCGGTTGGGTCCCGGCGTGCCGCCGCGGATACTCAACCTCGCGCAGGAAGGGCGGCTCCGGCTCCCGGAGGTTCCGCCCGACGCCGCGTGGCTCGACCTCCCGCGGCCCTCCCCGACGCCCGGTCCCAGCCCGGTGGCCCTGTTGCTTGAGGACCGCCGAGAAGGGCGATGAGGTTCTGGGACACCTCGGCGATCCTGCCGTTGCTGGTCGAGGAGTCGCACACGAAGGCCATGGTCGAGCTCATGCGCGACGATCCCGCCGCGGCCGTCTGGTGGCTGACGCCGGTGGAGTGCTGGTCGGCGCTGGCGCGCCTGGAGCGGGAGGGGCGTCTCACCGAGGTCGGTGTGGCCGCGGCTGCGGCGCTGCTGCGGGAGGCGGCGCGGCGATGGACCGAGGTTCCGCCACTCGAGCGTATACGCGATCAGGCGTCCCGCCTCCTGCGGTTGCACCCGCTCCGGGCCGCCGACGCGCTGCAACTGGCGGCTGCGGTTGTTCTGGCGGACTTTGAACCCCAGGCATTACCTGTGGTGACGCTGGATGACCGGTTGGCCGCCGCGGCGCGGCGGGAAGGCTTCGAGGTG